>NZ_CP053746.1:4882064-5201628 GCF_013201545.1 Pseudomonas graminis | reverse complement strand
CGCAGCCGCAACTGCCCGAGCCCAACAGCACCCTGATTCCCACCGTCAAGGTGTCCAAGGCCGTCGGCTGGAAGGGCGCCGAGACGCCCAAGGCTGCCGAAGGCTTCAAGGTCAGCGCGCTGGCGGAGGACCTCGATCACCCGCGCTGGCTGTACAGCCTGCCCAACGGCGACATCCTGGTCGCCGAAAGCAACAAGCCGCCCAAGCCTGAAGGCGCGAAGGACGGCGGCCCGGGCTTCATGGCCTGGATCAAGCGCACCGCCACCGGGATCGTCATGAGCCGGGTCGGCGCCGAAGCCGAGAGCGCCAACCGCATCAGCATCCTGCGCGACGCCGACGGCGATGGCCGGGCTGAAATGAAGAAGGTGTTCATCAGCGGCCTGACCTCGCCATTCGGCATGGTGCTGGTCGGCAACGAGTTGTTCATCGCCAACGCCGATGCCGTGGTCAAGGTCCCGTACAACGACGGCCAGACTGAAAGCACGGCCAAACCGGTGAAAGTCACCGACCTGCCGGCGGGGATCAATCACCACTGGACCAAGAACATCATCGCCAACCGCGAAGGCACCAAGCTGTACGTCACCGTTGGCTCGAACAGCAACGTGGCCGAGAACGGTCTGGAGGCCGAAGAAGGCCGCGCGGCGGTCTGGGAAGTGGACGTCAAAACCGGGCAGAAACGCCTGTTCGCCAGCGGCCTGCGCAACCCCAACGGGCTGGCCTGGAAGCCGGGCAGCAATGAGCTGTGGACGGTGGTCAACGAACGCGACGAAATCGGCAGCGACTTGGTGCCGGATTACCTGACCTCGGTCAAGGACGGCGCCTTCTACGGCTGGCCGTGGAGCTACTACGGCAACCACGTCGACAGCCGCTTGCAGCCGCCGCGCCCGGACATGGTCGCCAAGGCCATCGCCCCGGATTACGCCCTCGGCACCCACGTCGCGCCGCTGGGCCTGACCTGGTCCGACCCGCGCGGCATGCCGGCCAAGTTTGCCGACGGCGTATTCGTCGGCGAGCACGGCTCGTGGAACCGCAACCCGCAGTCCGGCTACAAAGTCGTGTTCGTCGGTTTCCAGGATGGCCGCCCGACCGGCCTGCCGGTGGATGTCCTGACCGGTTTCCTTAACGCCGATGGCGACGCACAAGGCCGTCCGGTCGGCGTCATCCTCGACAAGCAGGGCGCGTTGCTGGTCGCAGACGATGTGGGCAACAAGGTCTGGCGCGTCAGTCAGGCCAAGTGATGGCTTAGTGATGAAATGAAAAATGCCGGTGATGATCACCGGCATTTTCCGTTCGAGGGCAGCTTTCTACCTTTCGCCCAAGGGGAGCAAATAAGGTTGAACGTCACCCACTACCTGGCGTCGTATTTTCTATAGGGCGGCGCCTCTATGGAACGCTCAGGCTTTGTTGAAGCATCGGTAAAGGTGTTTCTCACTCCGCCTACCATTCCTGAAATCGATAGTGACCATCACGGTAGGCGAGTTCTCTTTTTCCCGGAAGAGAGGAGGATGGCGTCCATACCGAACTTGCTTTAGAAGGACGCCACGCGATGAAAATTTCAACCCTGCTGACGCTTGTCGCCGTGCTGTCCAGCGGTTTCGTCGCGTCGGGTCCTGCTGCTGCAGCAGTCACTGTTTCGGCGGCGGACGCCGAGGCGTGCCATTTGCTGCCGGTGGTGGAAAGCCGCGTGGCATTGCAGTCTTCTCAAAGCGTTGGTGTGCTCTACAGCGAAAACACGGTCAACACCCTCGAATACCTTGAGCGTTATCACGCGGTGGCGTTGAAGGGCGTCAAGAACGGCGGGCTGGATTCGCGCATTCGCGAGGCGTTCGTCAGCAGCTCCGATCCGAAACTGGCAATGGACTGGCTGAAGGGTTCGTTGCAGAAGCAGTTCGCGTCGGTGACCGTGTATGACAACCTTGACGCGCTGATGCAGGCGCGGCCGGAAGTGGTGGTCATGCTCGACACCTATAGCCAGCTGGTGTCCCAGCGTAACTCCCAAGTGGAAGCGCGCTTCATTGCGAAATTCTACGACTCGAACCTGCAATACATCGGCAAGGCTGAAGGCCTCGGTGCCAAAGAGCTGACCTCGGTGTGGGTCCACGATAAGGCCGCCCCGGAGATTGCTGCGCAGATCAACCAGCAGCGCGACCTGCAGATCAACGCCCTGAGGCAATTTGATGCTTCGCTGAAAGCGTTGGTGACCACTGGTAACTCCGCGGAAGTGGCGAGTAATTGATTGCAATCTACAGGGCGAGCGCGGTTCGACAGTGGGACCGGCTTTAGCCGGGAAGAGGCCGGTGTAATCGCCCTCGATTTTGCAGCGTGACACCTGACGCCTTCCCGGCTGAAGCCGGTCCCACAAGGTAAACGCAGTTCCCAAGGTGAATCCGGCCTGAGCCTTTCCCCTGATGCAAAAAAAACCGCTGCGCCCCTCATCAAGGCAGCAGCGGTTTTTTAATGCGGCTGTTACTTGCCGTCAGGCAACGCGTAGGCAATCACATAATCACCGCGATCCGCCGACTGGCGTGCGCCGCCGGCGGTGATGACGATGTACTGCTTGCCGGTCTTCGGTGAAACGTACGTCATCGGACCGCCCTGGCTGCCGACTGGCAAGCGGGCCTTCCAGGCCTCTTCGCCATTGGCGCTATTGAACGCGCGCAGGTAGTAATCCTGAGTGCCGGCGATGAACACCAGACCGCCCTGTGTCGACAGCGTGCCCCCCAGCGTCGGCATGCCGATTGGCAGCGGCAAGTGCATTTTGATGCCCATCGGGCCAGTGTCCTGCACGGTGCCTACCGGTACTTGCCAGGCAATCTTCTGGGTTTTCATGTCGATCGCCGTCAGCGTGCCAAACGGCGGTGCCTGGCACGGGATACCCGCCACCGACAGGAAGCGGTTCTTGTTGACAGCGTACGGCGTGCCTTTCAGCGGCACGGCGCCCATGCCGGTGTTCAGCGCTTCACCGCCGGACGCAGCTATAGCGTCCTTCAACTGCGGCACCATCTGAATCCACAGACCCAGGCGCATGTCATTGACGAAGATGAAACCGTGGACCGGGTCAGTCGACAGGCTGCCCCAGTTCATCCCGCCCAGCGAGCCCGGGAAACTCAGCGAAATGTCGGTGCCCGGCGCGGTGAACAGGCCGTCGTAACGCATCTTCTTGAACGAGATCCGGCACAGCAGCTGGTCGAACGGCGTCGCGCCCCACATGTCCGATTCGGTCAGTGTCTGCGCGCCGATCTGCGGCATGCCCACGGATTTCGGCTGGGTCGGCGAGTAGGGTTCGTTGGGAATGTTAGACGCCTTGACCGGGACTTCCTTGACCTCGGTCAGTGGCTGGCCGGTGTGGCGATCGAGGACGAAAATCTGTCCGGCCTTGGTGCCGATGACCAGCGCGGGCACCTTGCTGCCATCAGGTTTGGCGAAGTCGATCAGGCTCGGCTGCATCGGCAGGTCGAAATCCCAGAGGTCGTTATGGACCGTCTGATACACCCACTTTTGCACGCCGGTAGTGGCGTTCAATGCCAGCACCGAGGCGCCGTAGGTGTGATCGAGCTCGCTGCGCTTGACGCCATAAATGTCCGTGGACGAACTGCCCATCGGCAGGAACAGCGTGTTCATCGCCGGGTCGTAGGACATCGGCGCCCAACTGTTCGGCGTGCTGCGCACATAGGTTTTGTCAGCGGCAGGCGCCTGCTTGTCTTCGGGATTGCCAGGGTCGAACGCCCAGCGCATCTGCCCGGTGACCACGTCAAAGCCACGGATTACGCCGCCCGGCATGTCGGCCTGGACGTTGTCGGCCACACGACCGCCGACGACCACGGTGGTCCCGGCCATCAGCGGCGCCGATGACAGTTGATAGTAGGAATCCGGCACGTTGCCCAGACCGGCTTTAAGGTCGACCTGGCCATTGTTGCCGAAGCTCTGGCAGAACTCGCCAGTGTCGGCGTCCACGGCAATCAGGCGCGCATCGACGGTGTTGGTGAGCAGACGACGCTGGCAGTTGGCGCCGGCAGGCACTGCGACCGATGCCGCAGGCGTGCTGCCGTCGGTGGGTGGCACTACGGCTGCGCTGGCGTCGAAGTAGGCCAGTCCGCGGCAGCGTTGCCATACGGCGGATTTGGCATTGATGTCGTTCTTCCACAACTGCTTGCCGGTGTCGGCGTCCAGTGCGATGACGTTGTTGTGGGGCGTGCAGATGAATACCTTGTCGCCGACCTGCAGCGGCGTCATCTGGTCTTCGGCGCCATTGCCGTCGCTGATGGCGACATCGCCGGTGTGGTAGGTCCAGGCCGGCACCAGCTTGCTGACGTTGTCGCGGTTGATCTGGTCCAGGGCGGCAAAGCGGCTGCCGCCTTCATCGTTGCCGTAATGGGCCCAGTCTTTCTGCGCGTGGGCAGGATCGACCTTGGTCAGCGCCGGACCATCCCCTGTCGGCGACACCGAGGCGTGGGGCTGGAACATCCCCCAGAACCCGGCGACCATCGCGACCGCCAACACACCGCCAACGAGGTAACCGCCGCGACCGGCTGCCAGCCCGTTAGCCTTGCGCAGGGAAGGGTAAATCAGCGCGACCAGCAGGCTCAGCACGCCGAGGGCAAACAGGCGGGAAACCAGCGGCCAGAACACCAGCCCGGCATCCACCAGCGCCCAGATCAGCGTGAGCAGCATCACCGCTGCAAACAGCCAGGCGCCTGACAGGCGACGCCGGAACAGCTGAACGGCGGAGAGAATCAGGCCAAGTCCGGCCAGCAGGAAATACGCGCTGCCGCCCAGCGTGACGAGATAGCCGCCGCCCGCTGCAAAAAGTAATCCGAAAACCAGCACGCCCAGCGCGACGACCCGAATGGGCCAGCGGCTGACGGCTGCCGAAGGTTGTGAGTGATTCATGAGGCATTCCTGCGGACGCGATGAAGGGTCGGGGGGACCGATCAAGTGAGGTGAGAGCAAAGGTTTAACGCATCGTCGTTGTGGTGTAGCCGAATGCACGGCACGATCTAATGCTTAGTTAACCGGTTAGTTAATTCCGGCGACGATAGCAAAAAAAGGACGCGCTGCGTCAATTTGTCTCGCACTGCAGTGTTTCTTGCAGCCGCTTGCCGCGCGCTGATGCCTCAGTCCGGCTGAGTCATGAACTGCCGCAAGCGGTGTTGCAGGCGGTCCACGGCGTTGTCCATTGCTAAAAAACCGTCGACTGTCATCACCTGCCAGCGCTGGCCTTCATCGCCAAATACCACCTGATCGAATAAGCCTTCTGCCACTTCAGCGACGAAGAACCAGGTGTCGAGCCCGCTGAGGCCCTGACCGGGATAGACCCGTTTGTAGATGAACGAAGCGGGGTCGAGAATGATGCCGAACTCCTCCAGCGTCTCCCGCACGGCGCACTCTTCCGGCGTCTCGTCACCCTCACGGCCACCGCCGGGCAGGTCCCACAGATTCGGCCACGGGATCTCCGGCTTGTCATCGCGCTGGTAAGTGAGCAATGTCCCGTTGCACAGAATCGCCACTTTCGCGCCGGAGAAAGGAGGGTGAGTGGACATGATTGCGCCTTGAGTGAGTCAGTGCGGATAACCTAGCACTTCCTGGCTGAGGCATCGCCTGCAGCCAAGGGGACTGACACGCCGCAGTAAACCTGGGAGGACCGGCTTCAGCCGGGAAGGCGTCAGCGGTCACACTGCGAATTTGATGGGGTTCACACTGGCTTTTTCCCGGCTAAAGCCGGTCCTACGAAAGCGCGCTCATCTTCTAGGACCGGCTTCAGCCGGGAAAACGTCAGTCGTCACACTGCAGAATTGATGGTGTTTACGCAGGCCTCTTCCCGGCTGAAGCCAGTCCTACACAAACATGTATGCATCCAGCGCAGTCGGTGTGTCCCAGATGAAACTGCCACACCGCAGTCATCCAGTGGGACCGGCTTCAGCCGGGAAGGCGTCAGCGGTCACACTGCAAAAGTGATGGTGTTCACACTGGCCTTTTCCCGGCTAAAGCCGGTCCACTAAAAGCGTCGCGTGTATCCAGCGGCACTGATGGTGTCCCGATGTAACTGACACACCGCAGTCATCCAGTGGGACCGGCTTTAGCCGGGAAAGCGTCAGTCGTCACACTGCAAATTTGAGGGTGTTCCCACTGGCGTATTCCCGGCTAAAGCCAGTCCCACTAGAAGGCCTCCAGTGGGGTTAACGTAGTCCGAATGACGTCCTCAGATCTGCGCGATCCCGCCATCCACAAAGAGCTCGATCCCGTTGATGAACGTACTGTCATCGGAGCCCAGGAACACGGCCACTTTGGCGATTTCTTCGGGCTCGCCCAGGCGTTTGATCGGCACCAGCGAGGCGAGGTGATCGAGCAGGCCCTGGGTCTGGTCGGCCGGCACCAGATCACCCAGACCTGCCGTGCGCACCGGGCCGGGGCTGATGACGTTCACGCGGATGTTGCGTGGTTGCAGGTCGAGCAGCCACGAACGCGCGAAGTTGCGCACGGCCGCCTTGCTGGCGCTGTAGACGCTGAAATTCGCGGTACCCTGTACCGAGGTGGTCGACCCGGTGAGGATGATCGAGCTGCCGTCCTTGAGCAGGGGCAGTGCTTTCTGCACGGTGAACAGCGTGCCCCTGACGTTGATGCCGAAGATCCGGTCAAAGTGCTCCTCGGTGATGGCGTCCAGCGGCATCATGTCGCCGCCGCCGGCGTTAGCGAAAAGAATATCGAGGTGGCCGGCCTGTCGTTTGATCTGCGCGTAGATCCGCTCCAGGTCCTCGGCCTTGGCAATGTCGCCCTGAATGCCGGTCGCCGCGCTGCCGATTGCCGCCACCGCTGCATCGAGTTCGGCCTGACGGCGCCCGGTAACGAATACCGTGGCGCCCTGTGCGGCGAATGCCTTGGCGGAAGCCAGGCCGATGCCGCTGGTGGCGCCGGTGATCAGTGCGATTTTGCCTGCAAGTTTGTCAGTCATTTCCAGTGCTCCGGTTCAGTGAGTGGGCCCGATCGGGCCGGTGAAGCCACTCTAGGCCCAGGGAATTTGCTGAAAAATAGCGATTTACCACCTACATTGTGCATACACGTGCACAAACCCAGTTGCAGCACACCTGTTTCGGAGAGGCCCCTTGGATCAATTGCTCGCCATTCGCTCATTCGCCCGTGTGGTGGAAGTCGGCTCATTCACCAAAGCGGCAGACTCCCTGGCCATGCCCACCACCACGGTCAGCAAACTGGTGCGCGAGCTGGAGGCATATTTGAACGTCCAGCTGCTGCAGCGCACCACGCGCAATGTTGCGGTCACCGCTGAGGGGGCGGCCTATTACGAGCAGACGGCCCGGCTGCTCCGGGATCTGGAAGAAGTCGACGGCAGTTTCCGCTCAGCCCAACTCAGTCCTCGAGGCCGTTTGAAAGTCGACATCGGATCATCGGTGGCCACCGAGCTGATCATCCCCGCACTCCCGCTGTTCTACGCCCGCTACCCCGACATCAAGATTGAAGTCAGCGTGGCCGACCGGCCCATTGACCTGATCACCGATAACGTCGATTGCAGCATTCGCGGCGGTGAACTGGGCGACCTCTCACTGGCCGCGCGCTCACTCGGTCAGGCGCGCTGGGCCACCTGCGCGTCCCCGGCGTATCTTCAGCGCTTTGGCACACCGACCCATCCTCGGCAACTGATCAACGATTTCCCCGTGGTCAATTACCTGTCCGCGCGCACCGGGCGCATCCTCCCGGCGCGATTCGGCAAGGGTGACCAACGACTGGACATTTCCGGTGGCGGGATATTCGACGTCAACGAGAGCAATGCCCACGTGGCAGCTGGGCTGGCAGGGCTGGGAATCATCCACACGTTCCACTACACCGTCGCCGAGCATTTGCGCACGGGTGCGCTGGTGCCGGTGCTGGAAGACTGGCGCCCCGAGGGCTATCCGTTCAATGTGGTTTACGCACCCAACCGCTACCTCAACCATCGGGTCAGGGTGTTCATCGACTGGCTGGTTGAACTGTTCGCGCAGATGAAAACCACGACGGCGTTCGAATAACGCCCTTCCACACCGGGTGACACCATGGACCACCTGACACTCAAAGACCTCTACACCGGCTATATCGCCTGCCTCAATCGCCAGGACTGGCCTTCGTTGGGCGACTTCGTGGGCGAGGACGTGTATTACAACGGCGAACGCGTTGGGCTGGCCGGCTATCGGCAAATGCTGGAGCAGGATTTCCGCGCCATTCCCGACCTGCGGTTCGTTATTGATCGGCTGATCGCAGAACCACCGTACATTGCCGCGCGGCTTATGTTCGACTGCACGCCGGTGGGCGAGCTGTTCGATGTGCCGGTGAACGGGAGGAGGGTAAGGTTTACGGAGAACGTGTTCTACACGTTTGAGGCGGGGCGTATCGTCAACGTCGAGTCGGTGATCGACAAGGCGGCGGTGGCGGCGCAGGTGCCGAAGCCCTGAACCGCCGAATGGCCTGGCAGCGCGGCTGACTCAGAGGAGAATCAGCGGCGCCACCCCTCCATCAATGCAACGCGCTGGCGCGGTTCTTCGCGACGTCTTCGGCTTTGACCTCGCCGTCGCTCTGACCGAACCGACGCAGCACGAAGGTGCTCACGGCCGCCAGTTCAGCGTCGCTGTAGCTGCGGGCGAAGTCAGGCATGCGCTGGTCGACCCGTGCCGCCGTTGGCGTGTGACCTTCCAGCAGCGTCGCCATCACGTTTCGGCCTTTGGGGTCGTTGACGGTTTTCAAGCCGGCCAACCCACCCGCCGATGATTGCCGCCCGCTACCGTCGATCTGGTGACAGGCCACGCAGGTGTCGTTGAACAGCTTCTGGCCGAGCCCCTTTTGCAGCGCGGCGTCGTTCACCGCCATGGTTGGGCGGGGGATGCCTTCGCTTCTGGCCGGCGTGCTCTTTAGGTACACCGCGATGGCTTTCAGGTCCGCCGGATCGAGATAGCGCAGGCTGTGCTCGACCGCGTCACCCATCGGCCCGCCCGCACCGCCGAAACCGGCCGCGTAGCCCTTGGACAGGTAGCTGACGATGGCGTCTTCCGGCCAGGCGCCGATGCCGTATTTGGCGTCGGAGCTGATGTTGTAGGCCATCCAGTTGCCCAGTTCAGCACCGGCCAAGGAATTGCCGGAGCTCATTGCCTGGAAGATGTTGCGTGGGGTGTGGCATTCGCCGCAATGGCCTGGGCCCTGCACCAGATACGCGCCACGGTTCCATTCGGCCGATTGCTTGCTGTCCGGGACGAAGCGTTCGTTGCCGGCGAAAATCGCGTTCCAGAACATCATTCCCCAGCGCTGATTGAACGGGAACGAGATCTTGTTCTCAGGCGGCATCTGCTTCACCGGTTCCAGACTGAACAGATAGCCCTTGATCGCCAGAATGTCTTCGCGGGACATCAGCGTGTACGAGGTGTAAGGGAAGGCCGGGTAGTAATGCTTGCCGTCCTTGCCCACGCCCTTCTGCAGCGCATCGACGAACTCGTCGTCGGTCCAGTTGCCGATCCCGGTTTCTTTGTCCGGGGTGATGTTAGGGGAATACAGGCTGCCGAACGGCAACTTGAATTCCAGCCCGCCGGCGTACGGCTTGCCGCCCGGCACGACGTGGCAGGCCACGCAATCAGCGGCGCGGGTCAGGTATTCGCCCTTGCTCATCGCCGGGGTGTCGCTCGCGTAAACGGTGCTGGCCAGCAAACCGGCCACAAGTCCGAGCGCAGTGTTGAAAACGTTCATGACGCGCTCCTCAAACAGTGAAATAGCCAAAGCGGCTCAACGGCAAACGACGCTCACGCACACCGGTCGCGGCGTACACCGCATTGACCAGCGCGGCTGCGGCCGGCACGGCACCGGTTTCACCAACACCGCCAGGGGTCTCGACGCTGTCGACGATGTGCACCTCCACCGGTGGCGCGTCGCTCATGCGGATCTGCCGATATTCGTGGAAGTTGGTCTGCTGCACTTGACCCTTCTCGATGAGGATTTCGTTGAACAACGCGGCCGACAGACCGAACAGCGTGCCGCCTTCCATCTGCGACGCTACGGAGGTCGGGTTGGTCGCGAAGCCGCAGTCGATGGCCGTCACCAGCCGCTTGATGCGCAGGCCTTTGTCGCCTTGCTTCTCCAGCTCGACGATGGTCGCAACGAAGCTGCCGAACACCGCCGTCACCGCCACGCCACGGCCGGAACCGGCAGGCAGCGGTTTGTCCCACTCCACCAGTTCCGCCGCTTTGGTCAGCACTGCCTGGGCGCGGGGTTGCGACTGCATCAGCGCCAGGCGGTATTTCACCGGATCGACCTTGGCGTTGTGCGCCAGCTCGTCGATGAAGCTTTCGATGGCATAGGTGCTGCGTAGCGGCCCGACGCCACGCCACCACGAAACCGGGATCACCTCGGGGTCGTGACGGATGTAGCGCACCTGCAGGTTGGGCAGGGTGTAGATCGGGTCTTTCGCCACTTCGACGGCATCGCCATCGACGCCGTCGGCCGGCAACGCGCCGATGTAGGCCGCGACGACCGAGGCACCGGCGATCCGATGCTCCCAGCCCACCGGACGCAGGTCTTTGTCCAGCGCCGCGTTGAGGCGATCGACGTAGTGCGGACGATAACGGTCGTGGGTCATGTCTTCTTCACGGCTCCAGATCAGCTTGATCGGGTAGCTCAACTGGCGCGCGATGTCCACGGCCTGGAAGATGAAGTCGGATTCCAGACGACGGCCAAAACCGCCGCCGATCAGCTGGTTGTGGATCACCACTTTTTCCACCGGCATGCCGCAGACTTTGGCAGCGCCCGCCTGGGCCATCCCCGGCGCCTGGCAGCCGACCCACAACTCGCACGCGTCGGCGCGCACATGGGCGACGCAGGTCATCGGCTCCAGTGGGGAGTGGGACAGGAAAGGTTGTTCGTAGATGGCTTCGAAGCGGCTGGAAGCGTTTTTCAGTGCGCCGGCGATGTCACCGGATTGGTGTGCGAACACACCGTCGCCTGCGCTGGCCTCGAACAGCGATTTGTCCAGCTGCGCTGAATCCAGAGCGGCATGGGGGCCAAGGTCCCAATCGATGTCGAGGGCCTTGAGCGCTTGCTGACAGGACCAGAAATTGCTCGCCGTCACCGCCACCGCGTTGTCCAGGCGCACGATGTCGCGCACCCCGGGGACCTTGCGCGCAGCGTCTTCGTTCTTCACGCCGCGCAGCGTGCCGCCGTGAACCGGGCAGGTGAGGGTGGAGGCAATCAGCATCCCGGGCACTTGCAGGTCGATGGTGAATTTCGCGGTGCCGTTGACCTTGTTCGGGGTGTCCAGGCGCTGAACCGGTTTGCCCAGCAGCTTGAATTCGCTGACGGCTTTGAGCGGGATCTCGGTCGGCAGTGGCAACTTCGCGGCGGCGTCAACCAGCTCGCCGTAGCCGGCACTTTGACCGTTCGGGCCGATGACCCGGCCGTTCTCGGCGTGGCATTGGCTCGGCGCGACTTTCCAGCGCATGGCCGCGGCCTGGATCAGCACAATGCGCGCGCCGGCGCCGGCCTTGCGCAGGGGCTCCCAGCTGTAGCGGGTGGAGGTCGAGCCGCCGGTGGCCTGGAAGCTCAGCAACGCATCGGTGTACAGCGCTGCATTGGGCGGCGCTTCGGTGATGGTGATCTGGCTCAGCGGCACTTCGAGCTCTTCGGCGACCATCATGGCAATGCCGGTCTGCACGCCCTGGCCCATTTCGATCTTCGGCGAAATCAGCGTAACGGCGCCGCTGTGGTCAATGCGCACAAACGCGCCATAGCCTTGTTCGGCGTTGTCGCCCAGGCTCGCGCCTTGGACCAGGTCGGCGGCGAAGCTACGGGTGACTGACGCCGGCAGGTAGGTGCCGATGACCAGCCCGCCCAGCAGCGCACTGCCTTTGAGCAATCCACGACGCGAGAGCATCGCGGCAGATGATTGTGATTCGGACATGATGACTTCCTTCAGGCCTGGCTGACGCTTTTGATGGCGGCGCGAATGCGGGTGTAAGTGGCGCAGCGGCAGAGGTTGCCCGACATGGCGTTGACGATCTGTTCGTCGTTGGCTTTGGGGTGTTCCTGCAACAGCGCGACGGCGGACATGATCTGCCCCGACTGGCAGTAGCCGCATTGCACGACTTCATGGTCCAGCCAGGCTTTCTGTACCGCCTGACCCACGGCCTGCTCGCCGACTGCTTCGATGGTGGTGACCTTGCGGCCCGCCACGGCGCTGACCGGCAGCACGCATGAACGCACGGCCTGGCCATCCAGGTGCACGGTGCACACGCCGCACTGGGCAATGCCGCAACCGTATTTGGTGCCGGTCAGGCCCATCACGTCACGCAGGACCCACAACAATGGCATGTCGTCGGCGACATCCAGGTCGTGCTCCTGGCCGTTAATCATCAATTTCTGCATTGCAACCTCAGACGGTCATCACGGTTGACGCACTGCGCCACGATCAGGTCGTGAGGCGGCATCAAGGCTTCGGTTTGTTTTAACAATTAGCGCCGTGCCAGTGGCCAGCGCTTTTTAGAGGTCTGCTCGGACATCTTGGGGTTCGGGACGAGCCAGCGGGACGAATGGTAGTACGTTCGTCATTGGAAATGTTTGATTGCACTGAAAATATTTCTCGGGGACAGTTAAATACCCTCGCGACAACATGACGCGCTCCGTGAAAGTGCAGTCCCTCGATATGCCGCACCAAAAAGGGCGTTTACCTGGGTTTGGTAGATGCATGAAAAGTTGCGGGCTAACAGGATATACAACGGTCTATTACGAGAATTGATGTAATCAATTCGGGCATCGATGACGGTGATGGGCTTTATCGATTTTAAGTATTTATCATCTGCGCCGATCACGAACAGAATGGCCCCAGAAGCAAACGACAAGCGCTTTGCTCCCTTACTACTTGATGAACTTCTGGAGAACGACCATGAAAGTATTAGCCTTCGCTGCCCTGTCCCTCGTCAGTGTATTTGCCGCTGCAGGCGAACTCCCGGCCACCAGCCAACAGCACTCGACCCAGGTTGAACAATACAACCGTCACAAAGGTATCGACGTCGCTGAAGTGATCAGCATCAAAAATGCCCAGGACCCGCAGAAAGTTGATGGTCCGGTGCAATCCACCATGGTTTATGTTGACCATGCCGGCGTGACCCACACCCTCGACTACACCATCATGGGCTATGGCCGTCAAAATGGTTGATCGCCAGTGCCCTGGCGGCTTCAACTACAAACGCTACAAAAGAAACGCTGCATTGAATGCAGCGTTTTTTTTTGCCTGACTATTTTATTGGAACATCTCGCTGTTTGTGTCGGCATGAACTAGCGCTGGCGGCCGATTTATTTAAATGCCTCATTTATGCCTTGGCGTGGATAAGCATCATGCCTGCCGCTGGATGAAGTCCAGAAACGCTCTCAAGGGCGATGGCACATAGCGCCGCCCCGGGTAATACAGAAACGGTCCGCTGAAACTTGGCCACCATTTTTCGAGCACCGGCTCCAGCGCGCCGCTGTCCAGATGGGGGCGCAACCAGTCTTCGAACAACGAGACGATGCCCAGGCCGTCGATGGCGGTTTGCACGGCAAGATCGACTGCGCCACCAATCCGAACGGTCAATGGGCCGGTCGGGTCGACACGAAGGTTTTCGCCGTCCCGCTCGTATTCCCAGAGCGGTACCGACCCGCTGGGGAATTTGCCACGCAGGCAACTGTGATTGAGGAGATCCCGCGGATGCTCGGGTCGGCCCCGGGCATTGAGGTACGCCGGCGATGCAGCGGTCGCGAAACGCTGAACGCGCCGGCCGATGGGCACGGCGATCATGTCCTGTTCCAGGCGGTCGTCGTAGCGGATGCCAGCATCGCAACCGGCCGCGAGCATGTCGACGAAGCTTTCCTCAGTGACCACTTCCATGCGGATGTCCGGGTGCGCTTGCAAGAACGGGGTGATGATTGCCGGCAGTATCAGGCGAGCGGCGCTGACCGGTACGTTTAGCCGCAGGGTGCCGGAAGGGCGGTCGCGGAAATCATTGACCACGTCCAGCGCCGATTCGACTTCCCCAAGCGCCGGGACAATCCGTTCCATCAGCCGCGCGCCGGCTTCCGTCGGCACGACGCTGCGGGTGGTGCGGTTGAGCAGGCGCACGCCGAGGCGCGACTCCATGCGTCGAACGGCGTCGCTGAGGCTGGATGCCGACTTGCCACTCAACCGCGCCCCTTCACGAAAGCCGCCTGCGTTGACCACGGCCACGAAGGCCAGCAAATCCTGAATTTCTGTCGCCATTGTCCGCTCACTCGTACAACCCGTGCCGATTGCACCTGATTATCAGCGCATCGGTCAACGCCTATAGTCGCTGCACACACTTGATCAAGAGGCGTCACCCATGAGCCAGGCCAGCAAGGCAGGACAGTTTTCATTCGGCGGTCGCACCGTCAATCGCATGGGCTACGGCGCCATGCAGCTGGCGGGACCGGGCGTATACGGACCGGCGAAAGATCCCGCGACCGCGATTGCCGTGTTGCGCGAAGCGGTCGCTTCCGGGGTTAACCACATTGACACAGCCGACTTCTATGGCCCTCACGTCACCAATCGGCTGATCCGCGAAGCCCTGCACCCGTACGCTGATGAGCTGCTGATTGTCACCAAGGTCGGCGCGTCCCGAGGTTCCGACGCTTCATGGAATCCCGCCAACAGCCCGGCAGAACTGGTAAGCGCGGTGCACGACAACCTGCGCAATCTCGGCGTGGATGCGTTGCACGTGGTGAACTTCAGGGCGTGGGGCACCGGGCATTCACCGGATGAAGCGTCGATTGCCGAACCGTTCAGCGCGCTGGCCGAGTTGCAGCGACAGGGGCTGATTCAGCATCTGGGCCTGAGTAACGTCAGTGCAAAACAGGTCACCGAAGCGCAGCGCATTGCCGAGGTGGTCTGCGTGCAGAACCACTACAACCTGGCGCACCGGGATGACGAGCAGCTGATCGCCGAGCTTGGCAAACAGGGAATCGCTTACGTGCCGTTCTTTCCATTGGGTGGATTTACGCCTCTGCAGTCGCAGACCCTGTCAGATGTCGCCAAGCGCCTTGAAACTTCGCCGATGTGCGTCGCGCTGGCGTGGCTGCTGCAGCGTGCGCCCAACCTGCTGTTGATCCCGGGCACCTCGTCGGTGGCGCACTTGCACGAAAACCTCGCTGCCGCCGATCTGGTAATCCCGCAAGACATGCTTGCCGAACTCGACGGGCAGGGCGCCTGAAGCTGTCTCGGCATGCGCCGGCCCTACGTCTGGCGCATGGGGGGCCACTGGAGGAATGCATGCTTTCAGTGGGACCGGCTTTAGCCGGGAAGAGGCCGGAGTGAGCACCAACAATTTTGCGGTATGACGACCGACGCCTTCCCGGCTGAAGCCGGTCCCACAGGGGATCTGCGATGTGTCAGTGAGACTGGAGAGCCTCACTGACTGCCGGGGATTGCCTCAATCCAGGTCCGACGCATCATGCCGTTCCGGCACTTGCGTGGCTTCATCGCCCCAGGTGCGGTTGACGCGCATGCCCCGAATGACCGCCGGCCGTTGTGCAATGGTTTCGGCCCAGCGTTGCACGTGGGTGTATTCGTGGGCGGCGAGAAATTCGGCGGCGCCGTACACGGTGTTGCGCACCACTTGCCCGTACCACGACCACACGGCGATGTCCGCAATCGTGTAGCTGTCGCCGGCCAGATAGGCGCTTTCGCTCAGGCGCCGATTCAGCACGTCGAGCTGACGCTTGGCTTCCATGGTGAAGCGGTCGATCGCGTATTCGAACTTCTCCGGCGCGTACACATAAAAGTGCCCGAAGCCGCCGCCGAGATAGGGCGCAGCGCCCATCTGCCAGAACAGCCAGTTCAGGGTTTCGGTGCGGCCGGCCAGGTCCTTGGGCAGCAACTCGCCAAACTTCTCCGCCAGGTACAGCAGGATCGAGCCGGATTCGAACACGCGAATGCCCGGTTCAACGCTGCGGTCCAGCAGCGCGGGAATCTTGGAATTGGGGTTGATGTCGACGAAGCCGCTGCCGAACTGATCCCCCTCGCCAATGCGAATCAGCCAGGCGTCGTATTCGGCGCCGCTGTGGCCGAGGGCAAGCAGCTCCTCAAGCAGAATCGTCACCTTGACGCCGTTGGGCGTGGCCAGGGAATAAAGCTGCAGCGGATGCTTGCCGACCGGCAGGACCTTTTCGTGGGTCGGCCCGGCCGTCGGGCGGTTGATGCTGGCGAACTGGCCGCCGGAGGGCGCTTCGTGTTTCCACACGGTAGGCGGGACGTAAGGTGCCTTGCTCATTGAACACTTCTCCTGAGGGTCAGTTTTAGCGGGAGGGATCGAGGCGCGCTGGCCTCGACCCTTTAACACTGTTTATCGAGCAGAAGACAACGGCGGCGTGCGCGGCGGAATCTGGCGCCGGCTGCCGATGGCTTCGAACGCTGAAGCGAAACGCAGCAGGGCGGAATCGTCGTACGCCCGGCCGGCGAAGGTCAGGCCGACGGGCATGCCAATGTCGGCCATCACGCCCATTGGCACAGTGACAGTGGGGACGCCAAGGTGGCGGATCGCGAGGTTGCCGTTGGCCACCCAGACGCCGTTACTCCAGGCGATGTCCGCCGACACCGGGTTGACGTCGGCATCGGCCGGGGCCACGTCGGCCACGGTCGGGAACAGCACCGCATCCAGCCCAAGCTGCTGCATCCAGTCTTCGAGGTCAATGCGGCGTGTGTGTTCCAGTCCGCGCAAGCCGTCCGCCAGTGTGTCGATCCGGTCCCACGGCGTGATGCCGCGCTGGGCCATCTTCACGTATTCGTCCATGCCGGCGGCGAGATCGCCCTCGCGGTTGGGCAGGGTGCCGGGGTCGTGGGGGAAGATCAGCGGGCCGTTGACGTCGGCCAGGCGGTTCAGTTTCGGGTCGCCGTTGGCCTGCAGGAAATCATCGAAGGCCCAGGCAGTCAGGTCCCACAGTTCGTGGTGCAGAAACTCTTTGGAGACGATGCCGCGGTTGTACACCGTCGGCGCGCCGGGGCGATCGCCCTCGCAGTTGGACACCAGCGGGAAATCCACCTCGATGACTTCAGCGCCCTGGGCTTCGAGTGCCCGGCGCGCCTGTTCCCACAGGTCGATCACCGAAGCGCGGGTGATGATGCGCTGGCCGGTAGGGCCGCCAATGCCGGGCGCTTCGGACGTACCCGCTCCAGGGTCGGCATTGATGTACATCCGCGGCACGCCAAAGCGTTTACCGGCCAGTGTTTGCGGGCTGGCGGCGAGCTCGGCGTAGGACGCCGGGCGTACGGAGTCGACGGCGGGAATGGGCACCCACGGCTGCAAGCGCCACAGGTCGCCGCGAGTGTCGGGGTCTTCGGCGACCACCACGTCCAGCACTTCGAGCAGGTCGACCATGGTCCGGGCGAAGGGCACGACCACGTCCATGGTCGGCGTCAGCGGCCAGTTGCCGCGCACCGAAATCACCCCGCGCGACGGCGTGTAGGCGCACAGACCGTTGTTCGACGCAGGGCCACGGCCGCTCGACCAGGTTTCTTCAGCCAGCCCGAACGCCGCGAAACTCGCCGCTGTTGCAGTGCCGGCGCCGTTGGACGATCCAGAGGCAAACGGCGCTGTCAGGAAATCTGCGTTGTAGGGGCTTTCGGCGCGGCCGTACACGCCGCGCTGCATGCCGCCATTGGCCATCGGCGGCATGTTGGTCTTGCCCAGACAGATCGCGCCGGCGCCACGCAGCCGCTCGATGGTGAAGGCGTCGCGGTGGGCGACCAGTTCGGCAAACGCCGGGCTGCCCGACGCGGCCGTAAGGCCTTTGACCAGGTAGCTATCTTTGGCGGTGTAAGGAATGCCGTCGAGGGGGCCGAGGGTTTCGCCTCGCGCACGACGGTCATCGGAAGCCTGCGCTTCTTCCAAGGCCTGGGGATTGCGCACGACCACGGCGTTGAGGGCGGTGGCGGTGTCGGTGCCGTCATAGGCGTCGATTCTGGCGAGGTACGCCTGGACCAGTTCGACGGCGGTGGTCTGGCCCGCTTCAAGGGCTGAGCGCAACTGCGCGATGGAGACTTCGGTGACTTCGATCATGACTGCGACGACCGTAGGCCGGAGAGTAGAGAGCAGGGCGTGTGAACAAGAATTGGCATATCGCTTCCCGTTGCGCGGCAGGGCCGGACTGGTTTTGAGCCGACTGAGGCGTGGGTGGGCAACGCGGCTCAGGTCGGCAGGCGTATTCGTGTGACGCACATTATGCCTACGTCATGTGTTTGTCGCGAGGCGTGCGCCGGGGCTCATGACCCTACCCACGCAGGACGTGCGACGGTCGCCGGACACGCGCTATGGCGAAAGGCTTACACGTCGTCGGGCAATGTCGCCCTGTACAGCGAAGCGCCACAAGCGCAACCTTGGATCCATCAACCGAGGCGCTGGATGTGCTTCGAAGGTCATGGATGATCCACCATTTGCCGGGACGGCTACTGACAGGATGTTGGAATGGTGTTGATAGAAAAGAACCCGCTCAGGCGGGTTTTTTATTGGCCGCAGGAAAGTGCGCTGGCCGCTTGGCACGACTTCTGTGGTTAACTCCTGCGCATCATTTTTTCTGTGGCAGGTTTTGCAATGACTCCCCATCACGGCGCGCACCGGCAAGTCATCGGCATGTGGTTGATGGCGGGCGTGGCGCTGATGTTCGCCAGTCATGATGCGATTTCCAAGACGCTGATCTATTCCCTGCCGGTGATCTTCGTCGCGTGGGCCCGCTACCTCGTCCACTCGACGCTGGTGACCACTGTGCTGCTGCGCAATGGCGGCGCGAAAGTCTTCCACACCCGGCGGCCCTGGCTGCACCTGCTGCGCGCGGTGGTCCTGCTCGCCGACAGCCTCTCGTTCCTGTTCGGCCTGACCCACGTGCCGATTGCCGAGTCTACGGCGCTGGTTTTCCTTGCCCCGGCATTCGTCACGATCCTGTCGCCTCTGATGTTCGGCATCAAGGCCGATCGCTGGCAGTGGCTGTCGGTGGTGCTGGGCTTCATCGGCGTGCTGGTGATCATCAACCCGGCCAGCGATGCCTTCTCACTGTGGATGCTGTTTCCCCTCGCGACTGCGCTGTTCTTCGCGCTGTATCAGATGCTGACGCAACTGGCGGGGGAGACCGACAGCCCCTCGGTGTGCAGCTTCTACGTCGGCGTGTTCTGCACCCTGATTCTCAGCGCCATCGTGCCGTTCTACTGGGCCGATCCCGATTGGCTGCAGTTGGGCTTGTTGCTCGTGCTCGGCGGTCTGGGTTTGTGCGCGCACTTTCTGATGGCGAAGTCTTATCGCTACGCGTCCTCGTCCGTCCTTGCGCCGTTGGGCTATCTGCAGATCATCTTCGCGGTCGCTTACGGAATTCTGCTGTTCGGCAACTACCCGGGCACGGCGTCGATGTTCGGCATCGGGCTTATCTTCCTCAGCGGTCTGCTGGTATACGCCAGACGCCAACCCGTGGCGCCTGTCAGTCAGGTCTGATCAGGACCTATCTGAGTGTCAGGCGTTTTCATTGCCCGGACGGGTGAAGGAAAAACGGTGGATATCAACCCGCAACTGCCAGCCCTGATTCGCCCAATAGGTTGCTGCGGCCGGGTTGGTCTTGAGCACGTCGATATGGCATTTGTGAATGCCTTCCGCCTCCAGACTGACCAGACAGCGGTCGACCAGCGCCTTCCCGATTCCCTGCCGCCGATACTCAGGCAGCACCAGCAAATGCTGCAAATACCCGCGCCGGCCATCATGGCCCGACATCACACACCCGCAGATGAGTGAACCGTCCTCCGCCACAAAACTCAGTCCAGGGTTGCGCAGCAGATACCGCTCAGTGGACTCGCGGGAGTCCGCGTCACGCAAGGAAATACCCGGCGTGTCACGCATGAGTTGGGTGATGGCGTCGTAATCATCAACGGTCATGGGGCGGATGATGGGCATGGCTGGCGCCTGAAGTGGAGAGAGGGCAGGGAGCGTAGCAGCGCGATTGGTGGGGTGTCATGTCGGCCGCAGGGTGACGCGGAGCGTCACAGGATGTATTCCCATGCGGAGCATGGGAACGATCGGACATCTTGTGACGCTCATGCCGGCCTCTTCCCGGCTGAAGCGGGTCCCACTAACAGCAGCGGGTGCATCAGTGAAAGCGGTGGAGACCCCCTACCGTAGGACTGGCTTTAGCCGGGAAGCTCTTGATCTGCTCTAAAAGCGCTTTTGATCTTCATACGCAGATAGTTCAGACGACACAAATCGCGACTTGGGTGCAGGCTGAACGCAGACGGCGCGGGCCCACGGAGCGAGACCGGAGTGAAGGAACCCTGACGGAGGAAGGGCCCAACCAGGAGCACAAGCCCTTGGTTACTTGGGTTTTATCAAGTAACTCGCCGAAGGCAGAAACGATCTGCCGTTAGGCAGATGCTCTTGATCTAACCATCTGGCACCTCTCATCTGATCCGTATTTATAAGCCATACCTGAATCTGTACTGAAACAGATGCAACCCCCAAAATCACCTCACTCCCGGCAGACCGATCAAGCCCCACCGGTCCCCATCATCCGGCCCGAATCCTCAGTACTACTTACTTGCGTAGGAGAAACCCATGGCCAAGCTCGCCATTTTCCTGTTCGGCTTTCTCGCCCTGACCCTCATGATCGGTGCGCTCGCCACAATCTCCCCGACCTGATCCCCCCGCGCTCCCCCGCAACCTGACGGCAGACACTACTCTGCCGTTTCCGCGTTCCCCTGAAAAAAACGTTAAATCCAAAACCCTCAAACGCCATTCATCCGCCAACCCCAATCCTCACTCTTGACGCCTATTTGTAACGGGACAATACTCAGCGCAGATTCATATAGATGACTACATAACTACAACAGCGAAGCGCCTCCATGAACCGACTCTCCAGCGATGTCCGCTTGCCGCTCTATCAACGCCTGCGAGACCAGCTCGCCGAGCAGATTGCCCATAACCGCTGGCGGCCGGGCGAAGCCATCCCCACCGAAGCCGCGCTTTCCAGTGAGTACTGCCTGTCTACTGGCACCGTGCGCAAAGCCATCGACATGCTGGTCAACGAAAACATCCTCGAACGCCAACAGGGCCGCGGCACCTTCATTCGCCGGCCGCAGTTCCAGTCCTCGCTGTTCCGCTTCTTCCGCTTTCAAAGCGTCTCGGGCGAACGCCAGGTGCCGGAAAGCCGCATCCTCTCCATCGAAGCCGTCACCGCGCCCTCGGCCGTTTCCCACGCCCTCGGTCTGTCGCTGGACGCGCCGGTGATTCGCCTGATCCGCCTGCGTCTGCTCGACGCTCAGCCTGTGCTCGCCGAAGAAATCTGGTTGCCCCAGGTGCAGTTTCAGACCCTGCTGGAAATCGACCTCAGCCGCCAGGGCCCGCTGCTCTATCCGATCTACGAAGAGCAATGCGGCCAGGTCGTGGCCTACGCCGAAGAAACCCTGACTGCCGAAGCCATTAACGAGACCCACGCGCGGCTGCTGCAAGTGCCGGTCAATAGCCCGGTGGTGGTGATCGAGCGCCTGGCGCGCAATTACGCCGGCGAGCCGCTGGAATGGCGCCGCTCGCGCGGCCATGCCAGCCACTTCCGCTACAGCGTCGACATCCGCTGAACCCCGCCTGAGAAGCCCGAATTCTGCACCCAAGCCTGTCACTCAGAACGGGCTCTACACCACCTGCCGCGTCACTTCATAAGGACAAAAACATGTTCAATTGGTATCGCCAAGTCACTCCTCGGGAGCGCAAAACCTTCTGGGCCTGCTTCGGCGGATGGTCGCTGGACGCCCTCGAAGTTCAGATGTTCGGCCTGGCGATTCCGGCGCTGATCGCCGCCTTCGCGTTGACCAAGGGTGACGCCGGCCTGATCAGTGGCGTGACGCTGATCACCTCGGCGCTGGGTGGATGGGTCGGCGGCACGCTGTCCGACCGCTACGGCCGGGTGCGCACGCTGCAGTGGATGATCCTCTGGTTCTCGTTTTTCACCTTTCTGTCGGCGTTTGTCACCGGCTTCAGCTCGCTGCTGATCGTCAAGGCGCTGCAGGGCTTCGGCATCGGTGGCGAGTGGGCGGCAGGCGCGGTGCTGATGGCTGAGACCATCAACCCGAAATACCGTGGCAAGGTCATGGGCACCGTGCAGAGCGCGTGGGCGGTGGGCTGGGGCCTGGCGGTCGGCGTGTTTACCTTGATCTATTCGTTCGTGCCCCAGGACATGGCCTGGCGGGTGATGTTTCTGGTCGGGCTGCTGCCGTCGCTGCTGATCATCTGGGTGCGTCGCAACGTCGAGGAGCCCGACAGCTTCCAGCGCCTGCAAAAAGACAATGCCATCCCGCAGAGCTTTTTCAAATCACTGGCCGGCATCTTCCGCCCGGAACTGATCCGCGTGACGCTGCTCGGCGGCTTGCTCGGCCTCGGCGCCCACGGCGGCTACCACGCGGTGATGACCTGGCTGCCGACGTTCCTGAAAACCGAACGCAACCTGTCGGTGCTCAACTCCGGCGGCTACCTGGCGGTGATCATCGTCGCCTTCTGGTGCGGCTGTATTGCCAGCGGCTTTCTCATCGACCGCATCGGCCGCCGACTGAACATCGTGCTGTTCGCCCTGTGCTGCGTCATCACCGTGCAGTGCTACGTGTTCCTGCCGCTGACCAACACACAAATGCTGTTCCTCGGTTTCCCGCTGGGCTTCTTTGCCGCCGGCATTCCGGCCAGCCTCGGTGCGCTGTTCAACGAGCTCTATCCGGCTGACGTGCGCGGGGCAGGGGTGGGCTTCTGCTACAACTTCGGCCGTGTGCTGTCCTCGGTCTTCCCTTTCCTGGTGGGCCACATGAGCGAATCGATGTCGCTGGGTTCCGCCATCGGCATCGACGCCGGAATCGCCTACGGCGTCGCGGTGATTGCCGCATTGTGCCTGCCGGAAACCCGCGGTCGCAGCCTGGAAGCCGGCCCCACTGCAAGCGCCGCCGCAGACGCACCCAGCGAAACCGCCCGCGCCTGATTTCCCCTTCCGCGCGATGCCTTTTGCGTCGCGCATCTTCTGATAGATGAGATCCATGTCCGACCTCTTTTCCGTCTCCCCCCCGTCGATCCTTGGCATCGACGGCCACGCACACGTCTTCAGCAGGGAGCTGGACCAGACATCGGCACGACGCTATTCACCGGACTACGACGCCACGCTGGCGATGTACCAGGATCAACTTCATCGGCATGGCCTGACTCATGGCGTGCTGGTGCAACCGAGCTTCCTCGGGACCGATAACCGCTATTTGCTCGATGCCCTTCAGCAGGCGCCGGATCAACTGCGCGGCGTGGTGGTGGTTGAGCGCGACATCAGCCGGGCGGCCCTTGAGGAGATGGATCGGCTGGGCGTCGTCGGCGTGCGTCTGAACCTGATGGGCAAGGCGCTGCCGGACTTTTCCGAGCCGCAGTGGCAGGTGTTTTTCGACCACATCGCGGCGCTCGACTGGCATGTAGAAGTGCACCGCCAGGTCGCTGACATGCCGGCATTGCTGGCCGGTCTGATGCCGTTCGGCGTGAAGATCGTGATCGACCACTTCGGTCGGCCTGACGCCCGGCTGGGCCTAGAACAGCCCGGCTTTCTCCAGATGTTGGAGCTGGGCCGGAGCGGACAGCTGTGGATGAAGGTTTCGGGCATTTACCGTCTGGAAGGCAGTGCTCAGGAAAACCTCGATTTCGCCCGTGACGCGCTGTCGTTGCTGGTGGAAACGTTCGGCCCGCAGCGGCTGGTCTGGGGCAGTGATTGGCCCCATACCCAGCATGAAAGCAGTGTCAGCTACGGCTCGGTGGTCGAGCAGTTGCAGGCGCTGGGCTGCACCGCGCCATTGATGCGCTCGTTGCTCATCGACGCACCCCAGGTGCTGTTTGATTTCCCGCCGACCGAGGCCTGATCCGGCTTCAGGCGCGCGTTTCTCGCCGTTGATCAAGGCCGGCTGATGTGCGGCCGGTCGGGATCGTCCCCGGGGCTGTGAATGCTGATCCTGCGGGCCTTGGCCCCCTGGGGTTCGACCCGCAGCAGGAAGACAATCAGCAAACCATTCTTGAAGGTCGCGCCCTGCACCTCGATGTGATCGGCCAGATGGAAGACCAGCCGGAACGGCCCATGGGCGATGCCCTGATGCAGGTACGTCACGCCGCCATCGGTGTGGGCTTCAGCCCCGCAAACGGTGAGCACGTTTCTTTCCAGGGTCAGGTCGAGGTCAGCGGCCGCAAGCCCGGCTGTGGCGATCACGATTCGGTAATGATCGGTGCCGTATCGTTCGACGTTGTGAGGGGGGGCGCTGGCGTTTATTTCGCTGTGCAAGGCAGATTCAAAAAAATCGTTGAAGCGATCAAAGCCCACTGATTGCCGGAACAACGGGGCCAGTGAAGCGGTGGTGGCCATGCCTGAATCTCCTGGAGATTGCCACGGTGATCAAGACGCCGGTCGACGCCGGCTCTGCACTTGATGCTGTTGTTAGAGTTGAGCTCAAGCGCCAGAAAATACAAGCACCTCCGTTAAATACTCCGCCAACAGAACCACTCTATCGTCGCCCAAACATTTGCCTATTAGACGGCTGGCCTGAGTCGTCTAGTCTTGTGCGAGTGCTAGCCTGGGCTGTCTCGCTGATGGCCGAAAAAGTAAAAAGCAAACAAGAAGGTGAGTAGACCATGTCGACCGAATCGAAATGTCCGATCAACCACGCAGCCGGGGGCGGAACCACAAACCGTGACTGGTGGCCGAACCAGCTGAACCTCAAGATCCTGCACCAGCACTCGCCATTGACTGACCCGATGGGCGAGGGCTTCGACTACGCCAAAGAATTCAAGAGCCTCGATTTCGCAGCCGTCAAACGCGACCTGCTGGAAGTGATGACTCAATCCCAGGAATGGTGGCCGGCCGATTTCGGTCACTACGGTCCGCTGTTCATTCGCATGGCCTGGCACAGCGCCGGGACCTACCGCACTGCTGACGGCCGTGGCGGCGCAGGGGCCGGGCAGCAGCGTTTTGCACCGCTCAACAGCTGGCCTGACAACGTCAACCTCGACAAGGCTCGCCGCCTGATCTGGCCGGTGAAGCAAAAGTACGGCAGCAAGATTTCCTGGGCTGACCTGATCGTTCTGACCGGCAACGTCGCGCTGGAATCCATGGGCTTTAAAACGTTTGGCTTCTCTGGTGGACGCGCCGATGTCTGGGAACCGGACGAGGCTGTGTATTGGGGGGCCGAAACCACCTGGTTGGGGGGTGAAGACCGCTACGGCGCGCACAAGGACATGCAGCAGCCCGGCGAGGGCACGCTGGTTGCCGAACCCGAGCACCACAGCGAAGAACAGACCCGCACTGCCAATGGCGAGCGCAATCTCGAAAACCCGCTGGCCGCCGTGCAGATGGGCCTGATCTACGTGAACCCGGAAGGGCCGGAAGGTGTGCCTGACCCGGCGGCATCGGCGCGTGACATCCGCGAGACCTTCGGTCGCATGGCCATGAACGATGAAGAAACCGTTGCCCTGATTGCCGGCGGCCACGCTTTCGGCAAGACCCACGGTGCCGGTCCCGCTGACAACGTCGGGCCTGAGCCGGAAGCGGCCGGTCTGGAAGAGCAAGGACTGGGCTGGCGCAGCAGCTTCGGCTCCGGCAAGGCCGGCGATGCCATTACCAGCGGCCTTGAAGTGACCTGGACCTCGACGCCGACCCAGTGGAGCAACGAGTACCTGGAAAACCTGTTTGGCTTCGAGTGGGAACTGACCAAGAGCCCGGCTGGCGCCCATCAATGGAGACCGAAAGATGGCGCTGGCGCGGGCAAGATCCCCCATGCCTTCGACCCTGCCAAACGTCAGGAACCGCGCATGCTGACGTCCGATCTGGCGCTGCGCGTGGACCCGGCCTACGAGCAGGTCTCCCGACGCTTCCTGGAAAACCCTGACCAGTTGGCCGACGCTTTTGCCCGCGCCTGGTTCAAGTTGACCCACCGGGACATGGGGCCGCTGGCCCGTTACCTCGGCCCGGAAATGCCAGGCGAAGAACTGCTCTGGCAGGACCCGATTCCCGAGGTCAACCACCCGCTGGTGGACGACAACGACATTGCTGCGTTGAAGGACAAAATCGTCGCGTCCGGTCTGTCGGTTTCGCAACTGGTCTCCACTGCCTGGGCGGCGGCGTCCACCTTCCGTGGTTCCGACAAACGCGGCGGTGCCAATGGCGGCCGTCTGCGTCTGGCCCCGCAGAAAGACTGGGCGGTCAACCAGCCGGCCAATCTGGCTGGGGTGCTGCAAACCCTGGAGCGTGTCCGCGATGAATTCAACGGCGGCCAATCCGGCGGCAAGCAGATTTCGCTGGCTGATCTGATCGTTCTCGGCGGCAGCGCGGGTATCGAGCAGGCGGCGAAAAATGCCGGTCACTCCGTCACTGTGCCATTCACCCCGGGCCGTATGGACGCTTCCCAGGAGCAGACCGACGTCGAGTCGTTCGGCTTCCTAGAGCCCATCGCTGACGGTTTCCGTAATTATCTCAAGGGCCATTACCGCGTCTCGGCAGAGAAGCTGCTGGTCGATAAGGCGCAACTGCTGAACCTGACTGCGCCGCAGATGACGGTACTGATTGGCGGCTTGCGGGTCCTGAACATCAATGTCGGGCACAGCCAGCACGGCGTCCTGACCGACAGGCCGGGCACGCTGAGCAATGATTTCTTCAAAAACCTGTTGGACATGGGTGTCGAATGGAAAGGGGTGTCGGGCGGCGACCAGTTGTTCGAAGCCCGCGACCGCAACACCGGCGCCGTCAAATGGACCGGCACCCGGGTCGACCTGGTGTTCAGTTCACACGCCCAGTTGCGGGCGGTGTCTGAGGTGTATGCCAGTGCGGACGGGCAAGCGAAGTTCGTCGCGGACTTCGTTGCGGCCTGGACCAAAGTGATGGAGCTGGACCGCTTTGATCTTGCCTGAGGCGCGTGCCTCTTAGCCCTCAAGCTGCAATAGACAACGCCTCCCTTGTGGAGGCGTTGTCTATTGCGCAGGGGCTAGCTGCCACCCACCCGGTCCCGCACATCAAGAGACCTGGCAGAAACATCCAGGCGACCCACGATCCGTGGGAGCCGTCCCGCCGCTACGCGCCGCGCTGTCGCGCAGCAAACAGGGTGCTCGACTCATCCCTGTTGTGACGCTGACACTTTGAAAAGCACAGAGCGGCTGCCCCGTCAGGGGCAGCCGCTTTTTGCTTTGCTAGGATTGAGGAGCGCGGGACAGAGGCCGGTACTCACATTGGTGTGACAGCACCCGCGTGGGAGAGTGGCCCGCACGGTATCGGCGTAGAGTCCTTGTCGGCACGGCTAGCCGTGACCACGTATGAGAGAGTGAACCCTTTCGCCACCGTGTGCCCCGCGCGCCCATCATCCTGCGAGGAAACAGCATGGCGCGCAAGCAATCCAGACAGCGTTTTGAGCTGGTCCATCCCCATTGTGCCGGTATCGACATCGGCAGCCGTGAGCATTGGGTCGCCGTTGATCGTGACCACGAGCAACCGGTACGCAGCTTTTCCACCTTCACCGACGACCTCGTCAAGCTGGCCGATTGGCTTGAAGCGCTGAAGATCGAGGTCGTGGCCATGGAAGCCACTGGCGTCTACTGGATTCCACTGTTTGAGCTTCTTGATGCGCGTGGCTTCAAGGTCTATTTGGTCAACTCACGCGCAACGCGGCAGATTTCCGGCCGTAAATCCGATGTCCTCGATTGCCAGTGGATATGGCAACTGATGAGCCATGGCCTGTTGCGCGGAGCATTTCGCCCTGACGATGCGATTTGTTCTATGCGGGCGCTCATTCGCCAACGAGCCAGCAAAGTTCGTAACCAAGCTCAAACCTTGAACCGTATGCAGAAAGCGCTGAGCCAGATGAACATCCAACTCGCCAACGTGATCAGCGATATTTCGGGCGTGACCGGTATGAAAATCCTTCGCGCAATCATTGCCGGCGAGCGCGATCCGTCTGTTCTGGCCGACCTGATTGATCGGCGGATCAAGGCCAGCAAAGAGACTGTAGCCCGCAGCCTCCACGGTAATTGGCGTTTAGAGCACCTGCATGCGCTCGAACAAGAAGTGCAATGCTATGACTTCTTTGAACAGCAGATTGGGGCATGCGACAAGGCTATTACGGATGCGCTGAGTCAATTGCCCGAGCGCGAGGAGGCCCCGCAACCCTCACGAAAAATCCTGCGTAGCCCTCACCGCTGCGCAGCAGATCAGGCGGCCCTACATCAGTCACTTTGGCGCGTCATGGGCGTTGATCTCACCGCCATACCAACCATAGGCGTCGATACGGCCCTGATCATTGCCGGCGAAATTGGCCCGGATTTGTCCCGATTTCCTACGATGGAGCATTTCTGCTCATGGCTAGGTGTGGCGCCACCGACACGGATTTCGGGTGGTCGCCAACTGTCGGGTAAAAGTCAGAAAACCCTCAACAACGCAGCCCAGGCACTCAAGCAAGCGGCGTCCAACGCGCGAAATGACAAAAGCTTTATCGGCGCCAGCCACAGGGCTCGGCTGGCGCGGATGGATACCAGTTGCGCCATCAAGGCCACGGCTCACCAACTTGCACGCTTGATCTACGCCATGCTGACCAAGGGGCAGCCCTATGTTGAGCAGGGGATCGAAGCGTTTGAAGAACGGAGCAAGGAAAAGCAGTACCGGGCCTTGCTGCGCAAGGCCCGGAAACTGGGGCTGGACTTGGTAAAGGCTTCTTGAATTGTGTAACGAAATCAGAGACTTATTTTTTGTTTGATGAGAGCGAGCTTGCTCGCGAAGGCTGACTTTCAGTCCCCGAGCAAGTGGCTCAATGCCCCGGCCTCTTCGTCAGCAAGCTCACTCCCACAGGTCCTCCGAACTGGCCGAAATATCGAGGCAGCCCACGATCCGTGGGAGCGAGCTTGCTCGCGAAGGCTGACTTTCAGTCCCCGAGAAAGTGACTGAATGCCCCGGCCTTTTCGTGAGCAAGCTCACTCCCACAAGTGCTGCGACAGCTGAAAATCCCGAGCCGAACCACCTGCCGGTGGGAGGTGGGCTTGCTCACGAAGGCTGCCTGATGGGCAATGAGTCAGGCAGGTCATTGCTGGGTGTTGGCAGCACATCAAACGATTCATTTCCAGACGCCTCGAACTCTACCCCTGAACCCGATAACCAAGTCGCGTCCCACAGCGGATAATCTCCCGCCCGACTGGCTAACCCTGCCCGCAGTGGATTGGCCACGATGTAGCGGGCGAAGTGAATGAGATCATCCTCATGGCGTGCAGCTGCATCGTGATATCCAGACTGCCAAAGTCGACCCTGTTTGCCGGTGAGCCTATTCACTGAAATGGCGGTCTTGGACTTGACCCGCTGAACAATGCCCGCAAGCGAGCCATGTTGAAGCTGCATTAACCAGTGAAAATGGTCGGGCATCACCACCCATGCCAGCGTTCTTGTGAATCCGCACTTATCCATTTCTCGCATTTCCTTGACGAGCAGCCGGCCTACGCGCCAGTCCCTGAAGTCATTTCTCATACGGTCGAGCCGGGAGGTCACCAGATAGATCCTCCCTTTCTCTGAATACCGCCCTGTGCGCAAGCTATGGGAACGAGCTTTCGTGGCCATGCTGTTTACCTCGGGTTTGGGTGCACAAACCACGTTAGCCTCTTCATGAACCACACCGATGGGGGTGTATTACGCGGTGTGTTCTGTTGGCCCGCGAACACCCGAACGTGGGAGCGAGCTTGCTCGCGAAGGTTGACTTTCAGACCCCGAGCAAGTGGCTGAATGCCCCGCCTCTTCGTGAGTAAGCTCACTCCCACAGGTCTTCCGAACTGG
Source organism: Pseudomonas graminis (assembly GCF_013201545.1). Classification (NCBI taxonomy): domain Bacteria; kingdom Pseudomonadati; phylum Pseudomonadota; class Gammaproteobacteria; order Pseudomonadales; family Pseudomonadaceae; genus Pseudomonas; species Pseudomonas graminis. Next base: position 5,171,805 of record NZ_CP053746.1, on the reverse strand, counting down.
CCGAGATATCGAGTCATCGCGTGTTCCCGCGGCCTCGTGTTTGTTGCGCGACATCGCGGTACGAATCCGCATCCGTGAATGCTCAGCAACGCATCCTGTTTCTCTTTGTGACGTCGGATAGGCGCAGTCGAAGCGCCCGTGAATACTGCGCGGCGCTTGATTGTCGAGACCTCATAAAAGGATGGTGACTTGGATACGGATGATCGACGGATATCAGACGAGGCAGTGGTGTTTGCCAAGGCGAACAGGAAGGAGATTGCGAAGAGGCTGACGGATCCTTCGGTATACCTATAAGAGGATTCGCCCGTATCGGTGTTTATGGCGGGCTCACCTGGGGCAGGTAAAACTGAAGCATCCCTGGAGTTTCTCGGCCGATTCGGCGGCTCTGTGTTGCGCATCGACCCAGACACCTATCGCGCCGAATTGCCCGGATACACGGGCAGCAATTCTTCGCTCTTTCAACGGGCGGTTTCAGTATTAGTGTCTGCCGTTCACGATGAAGCGCTGCGGATGCAGCAATCTTTTCTGCTGGATGGCACAGCATCGAATTTCGACACCGCTTCACTCAACATTCGGCGCTCGCTCAAGCGAGGTCGGTTCGTGCTGGTGCTTTATGTTTATCAGAATCCCGAGAGAGCCTGGGAGTTTGTTCAGGCGCGAGAAAAAGTGGAGGGCCGGAATATCCCAATGCATGGCTTCGTGAATCAATACTTTGCCGCTCGGGAAGTGGTGAATCGTTTGAAATACGAGTTCGGCCATGCAGTGACCGTTGATATTTTTATCAAGAATCATGACGGTTCTACCAAGTCTTACCACCAGAACATCCAGCAAATTGACACTCACATACCCGAAACCTATGATCGGGCTTCGCTTGAACGCAGGCTGAATTCCAGTAGGTTTGAATAATGGCTGCTCCGCAAAAACTCAAAACAGTGAAGTCGACGCCGTTTTCCGACTTCGTCCGCAACGCCACCTTCGAAGAGAAGGAGCGCGTTTATCTGGAGGTCATGGAGAAAGCCTGGGCGCGGCAGGAAAAGATCATAGAACAAGCCCGAAAAATGTAAGGCCCCCAATAGACAAAGCCGCCCTTGAGGCGGCTTTGTCGTCTTTGCTTGCAGCTTGCAGCTTGCAGCTTGCAGCTTGCAGCTTGCAGCTTGCAGCTTGCAGCTTGCAGCTTGCAGCTTGCAGCTTGCAGCTTGCAGCTTGCAGCTTGCAGCTTGCAGCTTGCAGCTTGCAGCTTGCAGCTTGCAGCTTGCAGCCCAAAGACCCCACCCCTTCACCCCAATGCCAGCACCCGTCGACACTCCAGCACCAGACTTGCGCCGCCGGACGGGCTGCTGCCGATGCGCAGTTTGAAGCCGTGCAGGTTGACGATCGCGGCGACGATGGACAATCCCAGGCCGAAGCCGCTTTGCTGATTACCGTTTTCGCTGCGATAGAAGCGCTTGAACACGGCTTCGCGTTCGGCATCGGGGATGCCGGGGCCGGTGTCCTGGACTTCGATGAACGTGGTGTTTCCTTCGGCGCGGGCGATGAGCAGCACTTGGCCGCCCGGTGGGGTGAATTTGATCGAGTTGCTGAGCAGATTCGACAGCGCCTCAAACAGCAGCGCGCGGTCACCCACCAGCGGCGGCAGGTGCTCGGCGACTTTCAGCTGCAACGAGACGCGGCCTTCTTCGGCCAGTGGCAGATAGAAATCGTGCAGCTCCTGCAATAGCGGCTGCGGATCGAGCTGACCGAAGGCCGAACGCCGCTGGTGATCTTCGAGTTCGGAGATCCGCAGCAGTCCGCGAAAGCGCGCCATCAGCGTGTCGGCGTCGGCGATCACCTGGGCCATCTGCTCGCCCAGCGCCGAATCTTCCGGCGACTGCTGCTGGATTCGATAGAGCTGGGCGCGCAGCCGGGTAAGCGGGGTGCGCAGGTCGTGGGCGATGTTGTCGCAGACGCCCTTGACCTCGTTCATCAGGCGCTCGATGCGGTCGAGCATGGCGTTGACGATGTCGGCGAGCATGTCCAACTCATCGCGACGGTCCGAGACCGGCAGGCGGCGGGCCAGGTCGCCGGTGACGATGGCCTCTGCGCTGGCCTGAATCGCCCGGATGCGTCGCAGCGGGCGGCGTCCCAGCAAGTGCCAGCCGGCGATACCCGGAATGATCGTCAGCGAAATGCCCCACAGCAGCGCGCGCAGAATCAGCGTGGTCACGGCGAACAGCGAACCGTTGTCGCGCACCAGGATCAGCCAGCGATCATCGAGCGTATGAATGGCCACGGCGTCGCAGCCCGAGCTGGGCAGGTCCGGGTCGTCGGAGTCGATGCAGGTGTCCAGCTCCTGGATCTCCCCGGTCAGCTTGAGGCCGTCGGGAACGGTCTGGATCGGGCCGCTGATGGGCTTCATGTCCTTGTCGAACAAGCCGTACGCGTCGACCGAGCGTATGTCGAATTTGTCGCTGGAGCGCAATGCGTCGTCCAGCTGCGCGCCTTCAAAGCGCGAGAACAGCTGCTGACGTTGCATCAGCGAGTGGCGGGCGAGGGTGTTGAGGTAACTGGTGACTTCCCAGTACAGCACCCCCATGAGGATGCTGCTCCAGGCCACAAACAGAAAACTGTACAGCGCCAGCAGCCGGCTGCTGGAGGAGCGCCAGCCCTTAGACGGGTTCGGCAATGACATAACCTGAGCCTCGAACGGTACGTATCAGCGGCGTCAGGGTAGGGGGATCGATTTTCTTGCGCAAGCGACCGATGTGTACGTCGATCAGGTTGGTGCCGGGGTCGAAGTGGTAGCCCCAGACTTCTTCGAAAATCATCATGCGGGTGATGATCTGCCCGCAGTTGCGCATCAGGAATTCGAGCAGCTTGTATTCGGTCGGCAGCAGGTTAAGCGGTTGACCGGCGCGGGTGGCTTCACGGGTGATCAGATTGAGTTCGAGGTCGGCAACCTTGAGCATGGTCTCGGCCTGGGTACCCGGGTTGCTGCGGCGCAGCAGGACTTCCACTCGCGCGGCCATTTCGTCGGAGGCAAAGGGCTTGGACAGATAGTCGTCCCCACCGGCCCGCAACCCGCGCACACGCTCATCGACGTCCGACAGCGCGCTGATCATCAGGATCGGCGTAGCGATGCCCAAGGCGCGCATGGTGGTGACAATCGCCAGACCGTCGACTTCCGGCAGCATGCGATCAAGGGTGATCAGGTCGTAATCGCCGCTGACCGCGCGGACCAGGCCCTCGCGACCGTTGTCGACCCAGTCCACCTGGAGACCGTGGCTGCTCAGTTCGGCAACGATCTCCTTCGCGGTGACGGCGTCGTCTTCGATTGTCAGAATTCGCGTCATGTGAGGTCAGGACCACGTGAGAGGACAGAAGCCTGCATTTTGCCTTTAAACGTAGTCGGGATTTCTTAAAAATAATTTAAGAAGGGCATGAGGGGCTTTTTGGTGCTAGCCAGCGCGCCGGGGGGAGGGGGCAGGAGCTCGATTCCTGATAGGTCAGCGATCAGTGTGGGAGCGACCGGGGTGGTGCTCCACCTCGCTCGCGAATGCGTTGTATCAGGCGACCCTTGACTGTCAGGTCCGACGCCTTCGTGAGCAAGCTCACTCCCACATGACCTGTGTCAGACTCAGGTACACCGGTCACTCCCACATGACCCGTGTCAGACTACAAGCACACCGGTCACTGCCACATTTCCTGCAGCTTCAAGCGCCTTTGCGTTCGGATTCAGCGTCTGGCTGACGCAGCTCTTGCTTCAGCTTTTCGTCCAGCGCTTTCTTTTTGCCCTTCTTTTCCGGCGTTTCGCCTTCGCTGCGGATCTGCGCATGGCTGATCAACGCGAAGATGAAGCTGCCCCCAATGATGTTGCCACCCAGGGTCGGGCCTGCAAATGTGAGCCAGAAATCTTTCCACGGCAGTTCGCCGGCGAACACCAGGTACGAGACTTCCGCCGATCCGACCACGATGTGGGTGAAATCCCCCAATGCCATCAGGTAGGTGATCATCACGATGATGGCGACCTTGGCCGATTCCATGGACGGGATCATCCACACCATGGTGGCGATCATCCAGCCGGAGATAATGCCCTTGGCGAACATCTGCCCGCTGTCGTTCTCCATCACTTTGCGGCCGATTTCGAGGAAGGCCTGGTCGGTCTTGGTGTCAAAGATCGGCAGGTGCAGCATCACGTAGGCCACCAGCAGCGTGCCGCACAGGTTACCTACCAGCACCACGGTCCACAGCCGCAACAGGCGGACGACGTTGTTCAGCGTCGGCTTGCTCATCACCGGCAACACGGCGGTCAGGGTGTTTTCGGTGAACAGTTGCTGACGGGCGAGAATCACCGCCAGAAAGCCTGCGCAGTAGCCGAAGCTGGCGATGACTTTGAAGCCTTCGGCATCGGGCAGGCGAGAGTTCAACAGCCCCATCGCCATCAATGACAGGCCCATGGTCAAGCCGGCTGCGAGGGCCGACCAGAACAGCGCAGCGACGTTGCGTTCCAGTTCCTGATCGCCCTGCATGCGGATCGTCTCGTGGAGGACGGCGGCGCGAGGTGGCTGATTTTCGTCGATATCGCGTTCTTCTTCCGGCGTCAGACCGGGGGTCTTGCCGTCTGGTTGGTTTTCCATGGTGATCCTTTGGATGATTCAGTGCTCTTTGGCAGAGCATTCTGTTTGAGATGTTCGAGGAAGGCGGCGGCTGGCTTGCACATGCTTGCTGCGCGACACTGCTGCTTGAGACACAATCCGTTACCCGTCGTTCGCCAACGGCGGCAGCCTTTTCATTGACGTGGGAGAACCTCTTTTGACCCTTCACATTCGCGACGCCACCCGTGCCGACGCCGCCGTCATCCTGGGCTTCATCACCGAGCTTGCGATCTATGAAAAAGCCGAGCACGAGGTCAAGGCCAGCGTCGCCGATATCGAGCGCAGCCTGTTCGACGAAGCCTCGCCGGCCAAGGCGCTGATCTGCCTGCTGGACGGCCAGCCTGTTGGTTTCGCGGTGTACTTCCTCAGCTACTCCACCTGGCTGGGCCGCAAGGGCCTGTACCTTGAGGATTTGTACGTGTCCGCCGGCCAACGGGGCGTCGGCGCCGGCAAGAAGCTGTTGCGCCATCTGGCGCGGATCGCCCATGACAGCGGCTGCGGTCGTCTGGAGTGGAGCGTGCTGGACTGGAACCAGCCGGCGATCGACTTCTACAAATCAATCGGCGCCGAGCCCCAGGATGAGTGGGTGCGCTACCGGATGGAGGGGGAAGGGTTGGAGCGCTTTGCACTGGCGCAGGATTGAGGCATCAGTCAGTCAGCTCGGCGCTCTCGATCCGGTTGACCCCCGCGAGGCTCATGTCTTTCCACGCCTGGTCCAGCGAGCCGTTCAGGTCGATGGCCTTGCAGGCATCGGCGATCACCCACGTGTTGAAACCCGCCGCCCTGGCGTCCAGCGCGGTCCAGGCCACGCAGTAATCCAGGGCCAGACCGACCACGAACACGCTGTCGATGCCACGCTCGCTCAGGTAACCGGCCAGCCCGGTGCGGGTCGTGCGGTCGGCTTCGACGAAGGCGGAGTAGCTATCGATGCCGGCGTTGCAGCCCTTTCGCAGGATCAACTGCGCGTGGGGGATGTGCAGATCGGCATGCAACTGAGCGCCGGGGCTGCCCTGAACGCAGTGATCGGGCCAGAGCGTCTGCGCGCCGTAGGGCAGGGTGATGCTGTCGAACGGCGCGCGCCCGGCGTGGCTCGACGCAAACGACACATGCCCGCGCGGGTGCCAGTCCTGGGCCATGACCACGTTGCGAAACTGCGCGCCGAGGCGGTTGATCAGTGGCACCAGCGCGTCGCCTTCGGCCACGGCCAGCGCGCCGCCGGGCATGAAGTCGTATTGCATGTCGATCACCAGCAACGCGGCGCGCGGGTCGGAGGGCAATCGGGAAAGCGGCGTGGTCATCATTTGAGTCCTTGTTGCAGTGAGTCCTGGGGCAATGAGTCGGTTCTCGATCAGGCAAACACGCGGATCGGCGCGCCAGCGTGCCAGGCCTGAATGTCCTCGATCATCTGGCTGAAGAACATCCGGTAGTTGTTCTCGGTCACGTAGCCCACGTGGGGCGTGGCCAGGACGTTCGGCAGCGTGCGGAACGGGTGATCGGCCGGCAACGGCTCGACGCTGTAAACATCCAGCGCGGCGCCGGCGATTTTCTTCTGCCTGAGCACCTCGATCAGCGCGTCTTCGTCGACGATCGGCCCGCGGGCGGTGTTCACCAGATACGCCGTCGACTTCATCCGGTTCAGCGACTCGGCATCCACCAGCCCGCGGCTGCGCTCGCTGAGCACCAGGTTCACTGAAACCACGTCCGATTGCTCGAACAGCTCCTGCTTGCTGACACAGGTCACGCCATGCTCGGCAGCGCGTTCAGCAGTGAGGTTCTCGCTCCAGGCAATCACGTTCATGTCGAAGGCCTTGCCGTAACGGGCGATCTTCTGGCCGATGCTGCCCAGCCCGACGATGCCCAGGGTCTTTCCGTACAAGTCGCTGCCGATGCCGATCTGCCAGTCGCCCGCGCGCAGGGAATTGGCTTCGTCCACCAGATTGCGGGTCACGCCCATGATCAGCGCCCAGGTCAGTTCCGGCGCCGCGTACTTGTAGCTGTCGGTGCCGACCACAGTGATGCCCAGGCGCGCGGCGGCCTTGAGGTCCAGCGCCGCGTTGCGCATGCCGCCGGTGACCAGCAGCTTCAGGTTTGGCAGCTGACTGAGCAGGGCGTCATCGAAAACCGTGCGCTCGCGCATCACGCAGAGGATCTGGAAGTCCTTGAGGCGGGCGACCATGGCGTCTGTGTCAGCAGGGTAATCATGCAGAAAACTGACCTCACCGATCGGTTGCAACACGGTCCAGTCCACAACCTTTTCGGCAACCGATTGCCAGTCGTCGAGTACGGCAATCTTCAGCCCGGAATCCTGGGTCATTAAGCGAGGCCTCGTTCAGCAGCGATGTTGGATTTTATGGCGCTCACAGTACGCCCGAGCGGGACTGTCTGGAAGTCCATTTGGCGCCGGATCAGGCGCCATACCTCAATTAAACAACCCTGCCGCGATATTGATCGAGAACCCCAGAATCGACGTATTGAATACAAAGCCGATCAGCGACTGCGCCAGCACCACTTTGCGCAGGCCGCGGGTGGCGACGCCGACGTCGGAAGTCTGCACGGCAACGCTCAAGGTGAAGGAGAAATACAGAAAGTCCCAGTAGTCCGGGTTCTCTTCGCCATCGGCAAAGCGCAGCGCCGGCTGGTCGCCGCGCCAGGTGTAGAACACCCGGGCGTAGTGCAGGCTGAAGACCACGCCGATCAGCAGCCATGAGCCAAGGATGGTGAAGCCGGTGAAGGCGTAATGCAGCGCTTTGTCGGCGTTCTTCATGTCCTGGATACCCGCGAGCTCCAGGATGATCGCCGCGAGGCTGGCAATCGCCGCCACACACACGACGAACAGCACCACGCCGGCGTTCTCGTCCTCGATTTCGGCCACCCGGCGCACGTCTTCCGCGCTGGATTTAAAGGTGCGGCGCATGATCATCGCCATGTACAGCCAGCCAGCGACGTTCCAGCCGATCAGGCATTTGCTGATCACTGAGATTTCGGGGGCAACAAAGGCGCTGACGATACCGGCGGCGACGCCGACAAGGGTGGCGATGGTCAGGCGAGGGTGGGTCTTGGCAAGGCGGGACATGGAGGACTTCACGGCAGTGAGATGCGCGAACAGTAGCACGCGGCCGCTACAGCAGATGATGAAGAAAAACGGCGCGCAAGGGGTTACGCGCCGGTCGCCATTTGGCAGTTAACGTGGACCTGTTTTGTCGGCGTGACCGGCCGCTTTTTACAGCGGCGGGCGTGACCGATTTGAATCGGTGGTTTCAGCGAACCAGACAAGGCTGCTTGTTGTTGAATTTCCAGTTCGGCACCAGGAACTGCATCGCGACGCTGTCATCCCGCGCGCCGAGCCCCATGCCCTTGTACAGCTCGTGGGCCTTGGCCACCTGATCCATGTCGATCTCGACACCCAGCCCGGGTTTTTTCGGCACCTGCACGCTGCCGCCGATGATCTGCAGCGGCGCCTTGGTCAGGCGCTGGCCGTCCTGCCAGATCCAGTGGGTGTCGATGGCGGTGATGTTGCCTGGCGCCGCGGCAGCCGCGTGGGTGAACATCGCCAGGGAAATATCGAAGTGGTTGTTGGAATGCGAGCCCCAGGTCAGGCCCCACTCGTTGCACATCTGCGCGACGCGCACCGAACCCTGCATGGTCCAGAAGTGCGGATCGGCCAGCGGGATGTCCACCGATTGCAGCTGGATGGCATGGCCCATTTCGCGCCAGTCGGTGGCGATCATGTTGGTGGCGGTGCGCAGGCCGGTGGCGCGACGGAATTCAGCCATGACTTCGCGGCCCGAGTAACCGTTCTCGGCGCCACACGGATCTTCGGCGTAGGCCAGCACCTTGTGCTGATCGCGGCACAGACGCACCGCTTCTTTCAGCGACCAGGCGCCGTTGGGGTCCAGGGTTATGCGCGCTTTCGGGAAGCGCTCGGCCAGCGCCGTGACCGCTTCGATTTCCGCATCGCCGCTGAGCACGCCGCCCTTGAGCTTGAAGTCTTCAAAACCATATTGCGCGTAGGCCGCCTCGGCCAGACGCACGACGGCTTCCGGGGTCAGCGCTTCCTCGTGACGGACGCGAAACCACTCGTTGTCCGCCTCGGTTTCGGTGCGATAGGGCAGGTTGGTTTTGCGCTGGTCACCGACGTAGAACAGGTAGCCGAGCATCTTCACTTCGTCACGCTGCTGGCCTTCACCGAGCAGCGCCGCGACCGGTACTTCCAGGTGCTGACCGAGCAAATCCAGCACCGCCGCTTCGATGCCGGTGACCGCGTGAATGGTGATGCGCAGGTCGAAGGTCTGCAGGCCGCGACCACCGGCATCGCGCTCGGCAAAGGTGCGGCGCACGTCGTTGAGAATCTTCTGGTAGTTGCCAATGCTGCTGCCGACCACCAGCCCACGGGCATCTTCGAGGGTCTGGCGGATTTTCTCGCCGCCGGGAATTTCACCCACGCCGGTACGCCCGGCGTTGTCCTTGAGGATGACGATGTTGCGGGTGAAATACGGGCCGTGGGCACCGCTGAGGTTGAGCAGCATGTCGTCGTGGCCGGCCACCGGAATGACCTGCATGTCGGTGATGACGGGGGTGCTGCCGGAAGTCTGTGTGTTCATGGCTAAATCCTTGTGAGTACCCAGCGCGGCGGGGGCGCTGTCTTTGAGGTCTTCATTGCTCAGAGCTCAGGGCCCAAGCGCCTGGCTCAAGTGTGGCTGGGTGTGACGTCGACCTTGGCCACCGGCACCGCGCCGGGCTTGGGCGTCGTGCGCACGGTGAACACCAGAATCGCGGCGATGATCGAGGTGACGGTCAGGCCATACAACCCGCCCTGGATCGAACCGGTCTGCTGTTCGAGGATGCCGAAGGTGGTCGGCGCAACAAAACCGCCCAGGTTGCCCACCGAGTTGATCAGGGCGATAACGCCCGCGGCGATCCTTGCATCCAGATAGCCCTGGGGGATCGGCCAGAACAGCGATGACGCCGATTTGAAGCCCATCGCCGCGAAGCAGATCGCAACAAAGGCAAACACCGGACCGCCCGTGGTCGACATGAACATCCCTGCTGCTGCGATCAACAACGCGACGGCGACCCACGCTTGCTGGTGCTTCCACTTCGCCGACAGCGAGGCAAAACCGTACATGCAAACGATGGCGATGAACCACGGGATCGAGTTGAACAGGCCGACCTGGAAGTCGGTGAGGTCGCCCATCTTCTTGATGATGCTCGGCAGCCAGAACGTCGCCGCGTAGATCGTCAGCTGGATGAAGAAGTACATCAGGCAGAACAGGATGATCTGCGGGTCTTTTAGCAACTTGCCGATGGAAAGCTTGACCGGATTGGCCGCCTCGCGAGCCTTTTGTTCGGCGTCGATGGCGTTGACCAGGGCGTCTTTCTCGGCCTCGGTCAGCCATTTGGCGTCGTGGGGCTTGGAGTCGAGCCAGAACCAGACGAAGAAGCACAGGCCGACGGAGAACATGCCTTCGATGAAGTACATCCACTGCCAGCCGTGGAAGCCCAACGCGTCAATCTGCAACAGCAGGCCGGAGAGCGGGCCGGAGATCACCGACGCAAAGGCCGAGCCGCTGAGGAAGATGGCGATAGCCTTGCCACGCTCGACCCCGGGCAACCAGCGAGTGAAGTAGTAGATGACGCCCGGGAAGAACCCGGCTTCGGCCACGCCCAGCAGGAAGCGCAGGATATAGAAGTGGGTTTCGGTCTGGATGAACGCCATGCAGGCGGCGACGATGCCCCAGGTCAGCATGATGCGGGTCAGCCAGATGCGCGCGCCGACTTTCTGCAGAAGGATGTTGGAGGGGACTTCGAACATCGCATACGCGATGAAGAACAGGCCGGCACCGAAGCCGTAGGCGGCTGCGCCGATACCCAGATCATGTTCCATGTGACTACGTACGAAGCCGATGTTGACCCGGTCGATGTAGTTGACGATGAACATGATGACGAAGAGCGGCAGGATGTGTCGTTTGACTTTCGAGACCGCCGATTGCAGAACGGAATCGGAGGCGTCATCCGCCCGTGTTGAGGATGTGTTCACTCTGGTAACTCCCACTGATTATTTTTATGCGGGTGGTTAAGCACGTTGTGTATGACAAGGTGTGTAGCCCTGTTGCCAGTCATCATACAAGTAACGATCGCTATGGCAACCGGATTTACAGGTGTTGCGGGAAGTATTTCGTCAGGATAGGCTCGCCTGTCTGACAAGTTGAATGAGTGGGGTGCACTGCTGGGTAGCTCTGTTTTCGGGGCTTTGGCCGGGGTTGGTTGTGCATCAAGCGGGTGAGTGGGGGTGTGCGTCGAGACTTCACCGTCAGGAAAATACAAGTGGAGGGCAGGCCTTGGCGGCCGCCGTTCTTTTCAGTACTTACAGGACAACCTTTTTGAACAGCACCGGACCCTTGCCACCCAAGCGACGCCAGCACAGCCTGGCGACGGACCTGGTCACCGACCTCAGCCAGCGAATCCTTATGGGCACCATTGCGCCCGGTGCGAAGTTGCCCTCGGAGAGCGAGATCGTCCGCGAGCATGGCGTGAGCCGCACGGTGGTGCGCGAGGCGATTTCCAAATTGCAGGCGTCCGGGCTGGTCGAAACCCATCAGGGCAAAGGCACCTACGTGCTGGCGCGCTCCGAGCAGAGCGGTCTGCACCTGAAGGTGGAAACCGCGTTCAGCGTGCGGCACATCATCGAACTGCGCATGGGCCTGGAAACCCAGGCCGTCGCCCTGGCCGCACAACGCCGTAGTCAGGCACAGCTGACGGCGATGCGCGCCGCGCTGGACGATTATCAGGACCTGCTGGCCAAGGAAGATAGCTGCGTCGAAGCCGACCGGCGCTTTCATCTGCTGATCGCTGAGGCCACCGGCAATCCTTACTTCGTGGAGATCCTGCAGAACCTCGGCATCGCCGTCATCCCCCGCAGCCGCATCGCCACCAGCGAACGGGCCGGGTCAAGTCTCACCCACAGTGCGTATCTGGCCAACCTCGAGCACGAAGCCATCCTCGCCGCCATCCGCCGCCAGGACCCCGACGCCGCCCGCGCCGCGATGTGGACTCACCTGAGCAACAGCCGAGAACGGCTGGCGCCGGTTGAGTGACGGCAGGGGATTGATGGGTCTGCACAAATGGGAACGACTGCGGCCAATGGTGGGACCGGCTTTAGCCGGGAATGCATCGGGTGTGACACCGCTAAATGTGTGTTGCTCACACGGGCCTCTTCCCGGCTGAAGCCGGTCCTACTGCGTGCGCGGTCCCATTATGGGTATGCCAGTACTCCCATCATCACCCCCGACTGCCACTCGAAATAGGGATTGAATGTCAGCCGTGCGAACACCTTGCCCGGTTCACGATGACCCCAATCCGAATACCATACCTGCTCGCCGTTCAGGCATTTCTGCATGTCGGCGGATTCTTGCCCGTTCCAGCAGATACGCTGGCTGCCATTCACCCCATACAACGGGTTTGCAGGCGAGAACATCAGCCCCATGTGCGAGAACTGGGCGATCCGGTATTCCGGCAGGAAATCGTTGCGCACCCGCACCCTCGGTTTTTTTTGCGCCGGCGCCGGTTCGTTGCCATACCAGATCAGCCGGCTGAGCGGGTGGGTGAAGCGCGAATTGAAGGTGTCCAGCACATAACCGGTATCCAGCACCGAATCGTGCTCGGTGATGGCGACAAACACCGGCTTGTCATAGACCCCTTTATCGAGGTGCTTCTGGGCCAACAAAGCGCTGCGATAAAACTGGGCGAAACCGTTGGTGGGCACGTTCAGGTAGCGGACCGGCGTCTGCATCGGGCGCACGCCATCGTCCGGTTTCGCCAGCCACGGGCGGAACCAGCCGATGTACTGAGTGACCCAGGCATAGGTGTTCGCCGGTTTGAAGGCCGGAGAGAACAGCACCAGGCCGGCGATATTCGGGTGCTCGTAGGCGTAATCCAGCACCAGGTTCGCCCCGGTCGAAAACCCGCCCAGATACACTGTCGGCACCTCCCGCTCAAGCATCTGCGTCTGCTCGCGCACCACTCGCTGCCACTGCTTGAGCGTCACACCAAGCATGTCCGCCGGCTTGCTGCCATGCCCCGGCAGCAACACCGTGCGCACCAGAAACCCCTGCGCGGCGAGCGCCTCGCCGACGTCATTGAACGACCAAGGAGAGTCGCCGAGGCCATGGACCAACAGAATCCCCCGTGTGGCTGGCCCGCTGGGTCGCCATTCCCGAGGTGCGTTCCACTCGATCTCGGCAGAGTGGTCAGGCGTCTGAAAGGTCCGGTTCTGCTCCATCCAGGCGATGGTCTGCTGGCGATACTCGGCAAAACTCGCCTGCCCTAAAGGCGCCTCGGTCGAGGCGCAGGCCTGAAGGGTCAGGGCGGAAAGGAGGAGGGTGAGACGGTGCAGCTTTTTGATGGCAGTTCTCAACATAAATAGGCATTACTCGATAGGGCCATGAACGTATGGTCGCACTCTGCCACGGCCTCTCGCTGTTGGATATCGATGCACCCAGGACTGGCGCGAGAAGTCTTGGGAAAATTCAGGCAGACTCCCTCCACCCACAAAAACAAGACCTGATGTGTATGAACCCTCATTCCCTTCGCAGTGCAGACACTCCTCATGTTCGCCCTTGATCACGCCCTGGCCCAGGACATCGTCGACCGGGCGATGGCGATTTTGCCGTGCAACGTCAATGTCATGGATTACCTGGGCATCATCATTGGCAGCGGCGAGGCCGAGCGGTTGTACACCCGGCACGAAGGGGCGCAACTGGTGCTTGCCAACAGCCGCGTGGTGGAGATCGATTCGCACACGGCCCGGCAGCTCGACGGCGTACGGCCCGGTGTGAATCTGCCGTTGATGCTGGATCAGAAACTCATCGGCGTGCTCGGCATCACGGGCGAGCCGGACGACGTGCGGGTCTACGCGGAGCTGGTGAAGATGACCGCCGAGATGCTCATGGAGCATCGACGTCAGCAGGCCGATCAGCAGTGGCGGCATCAGCGCAGTGAAGACCTGCTGTCGCGGCTATTGCTCGGCGACAGCGCTGCCCACTTGGTCGCTGAAGCTGAACAGCTGGGTTTGCAGCCGCAGTTGCCGCGCCAGGCGGTGTTGCTCGAACTGCCCGAAGGCGCGAGCTATGCCGCTGCGCTGAGTGCGTGGCTGATGGGCCGTTACGCCAATAGCTGGTGCCTGCCGTGCGAGCCGGGGTTGATTTACTGGTGCCGCGCGGTGGGCAAGGACCGCGACGACGCCTTGTTGCTGGCGCTTTTCGACGAGCAAGGCTGGCCCGTGCAACGCATGGCGACCGTCGAACCTTCGGCGGACCTGGCCTCCCTGCGCGCCGCCTGCACCGCCGCCCGCGACCTGCTCGATTACGCAAGCCACCTGCGCCCAACGCTCAAACTGCTGCGCCTGGCCAGCCATCGCGTCGCGCTGCTGTTCTGGCGCAACCGCCACGACTGGCTGGCGGAGGGCATCGCTGAACCGATCAAGCGCTTGCACGACAACACGCAGTTGCTCGACACCCTGCGCGCCTGGTTCGATTACAGCGGCGAAAGCCAGGCCTGCGCCGACGCGCTGGGCATCCATCGCAACAGCCTGCGCTACCGGCTGGAGAAAATCACCGAACTGACCGGTTGCGATCCTTATCGGACTGAAGACCTTTTGCGTCTGTACCTTGGCGCGCAGATGGTGGCCAGGTAAGGCGCTGGCCCAGCGTTGTTCGTATGAACAACCGAGCCAGCCGTCTGTTGTGCAAGCGTAAGGCGGTAAAGTTTCTTCAGGGTGCGAAGATCGTCCATCAGACAAGGAGAACACTATGAAAATCGTCATCGCCCCGGACTCGTTCAAAGACAGCCTCAGCGCCCAAAGTGTTGCCCACGCCATCGCCGCCGGGCTCATCGATGTCTGGCCTGATGCCCAGTTGGTCGAGTGCCCGATGGCCGATGGCGGGGAGGGCACCATCGAAGCGGTCTTGGCGGCGTGCGACGGTGAGTGGATGAGCAATCAGGTCCGCGGACCGCTTGCTCATCCCGTGCAGGCGCAGTGGGGCTGGCTGGCGGAGACGCGCACGGCGATCATCGAAATGGCCATGGCCAGCGGTCTGCAACTGCTGAGCCTGGACCAGCGCGACGCAACCATTACCAGTACGTTTGGTACCGGCGAGCTGATCAAAGCCGCGCTGGATGCCGGCGCCGAGCGGGTGATTCTGGCCATTGGCGGCAGCGCGACCAATGATGCCGGCACCGGCATGCTCTCGGCGCTGGGTGCGCGCTTCCTTGACCGCGACGACCAGCCTCTCCCGGCCGGTGGTCTGTCGCTGGCGCAACTGGCGCGCATCGACCTGACCGGGCTCGACCCGCGCTTGAACAGCGTGCAGTTCGAGGTCGCCGCCGACGTCAACAATCCCCTGTGCGGCCTGCAGGGTGCTTCGCACATCTTTGGCCCGCAGAAGGGCGCGTCCCCTGAGCAGGTGCTGGCGCTGGACGCGGCCCTGGGGCATTTCGCCGAGCATTCCGCTCAGGCACTGGGTCGGGACGACAGCGAATACCCGGGAAGCGGCGCGGCAGGCGGCATGGGTTTCGCCGCCAAGGCCTATCTGAATGCATCGTTCCGTCCCGGCGTGGAGGTGGTCGCCGACCTGACCGGGCTGGCCGACGCACTGGAGGGCGCCGACCTGGTGATCACGGGCGAAGGCCGTTTCGACGCCCAGACCCTGCGCGGCAAAACCCCCTTCGGCGTCGCCCGGATGGCTCAGCGCAACAACGTGCCGGTCATCGTGCTGGCCGGGACACTGGGGGAGGGCTACGCCGACCTCTATGCCCACGGCATCAGCGCCGCGTTCGCCGTGACCAGCGGGCCGATGACGCTGGAGTTCGCCTGCGCCAATGCGGCGGCGTTGCTCCATGACCGCGCGCGGGACCTGGCCCGGGTGTGGGCACTTGCTGCCCGCTGAATCTGGCCTGATCAGTCCCGTCGATCAGGCGGTTTTCAGGTGCATCAGTGGAATCGGCTTGCGCATTAACGTGCCCACCAGCACCGCCGCGAATAGGGCGATCAGGCCCGCCATCCACAGCACCGAGCCAAAGCCCGAGACGAAGGCATCCCGGGCCAGTGGCTGAATCATGCCCCGCGCGCTGGCATCGACGGTTTGCAGCGCAGCGTGCATGTCGCCGGCCACCACCCGTGAGGCGATGTGCTCGGCCTGGTCGAGGAGGTCGGGCGCAACGGTCGCCAGTGTGTCTTTCAACGAACCGAGCGTATGGCTGGCGAGCAGCGCGCCGTAGACGCCGATCGCCAGCATGATCGCGCTGAAACGCATGGTTGTGCTCATCCCCGACGCCATGCCGGTGCGTTCGCGGGGCACGCAGGCCATGATGTTTTTCTGCGTGTCGCCGTTGAGCAAACCTGCGCCCGCGCCGGTTACCGCCATTGCCGCGGCGAACGCCGGGTAGCCGCCAATCCCGGTGGCCCAGGCGCACAGCAGGTTGCCGATGCCTACGAGGGTCAGGCCGAGGGCCATCATGGCGGCCGGCGAGAGATGGCGTGACAGCGTCGGCCCGAAGCGCGGCAACAGCAGCATGGTGATCGCGAACGGCAGCATCCCCAGCCCCGAATCGATGGCGCTGAAGCCCAGGCCGTTCTGCAGATAAAACGGCAGCAGCGTCATCATCACCTGGGCGCAGCCGGCGTAGGCGAACATGCCGAGCAGAGCGCCGATGAAACGCGGGTAGTTGAACAGCTGCAAATCGACCATCGGCCGCCTTTGCAGGCGCTCGGCGATGACGAACAGCACGAGGAGCACGGCCCCCGCTGCCAGACGCATGGCCGTGAGCGGGTGGTCCCAGCCGATTCGGTTGGCTTCGATCAGGCCCCAGATCAGGCTCAGCAGGCTGGCACTGAAAAACAGGCTGCCCCACGGATCAAGCCGCGCTGACTGCTCGTTGCGCGATTCCTCGATGTTCCCCATGACCATCACCAGCAGCCCCAGACCCACCGGCAGGTTAAGGTAGAAAATCCAGCGCCAGCCGACCAGTTCGGCGATCAGCCCGCCGACCGTGGGCGCTGCAGTCATGGCCACGCCCATGCAGGCTCCCCAGAACGCCCAGGCTTTGGCGCGCTCGGCTTCATCATGGAAAACGTGGCCGATGGTCGCGAGCGCCGAGGTCAGCAGCAAGGCCGCGCCCACGCCCTTGAGCGCACGGGCAATGTCGAGGAACAGAATGTCCGGCGCCGCCCCGCAGCCCAGCGACGCCAGGATGAACAGCAATAGCCCGCTGATCAGCATGCGCTTGCGGCCAAAGCGATCGGCCAGGCTGCCCGCCGGCAGCAACAGCGCGGCGAAAGCCAGCATGTAGGCGCTGACCACCCACTCGATGTCGGCAAACCCGGCACCCAGATCACGCGCGATGCTCGGCAGGGTCACGGCGACAATGTTGGTGTCGAGCACGATCAATGCGCACACGCCGGAAGCCGTGAGCAGGGTCATGCGGGGGCTGGGTCGAGACATGTATAGGGCTCCGAAGGTTGTTAGGTGCTGGCTAACACGGGTGGTGACTACATTGGGTAGGGCGGTTCTTCGCTGCAACAGAGTAAGCGGATATGCCCTATGCTCTGTTACCCGCGCCCCTCGTTTTGATTACCTCCCAGGTAACGCTCTATGGAAATCCGTCACTTTCGCTACTTTCTGGCCGTCGCCCGTCATCGGCATTTCACTCGCGCCGCCGAGCAACTGGGCATCGCGCCGCCCACGCTGACGCGGCAGATCCAGGACCTGGAAAACGCGCTGGGCACCCGGTTGTTTCTCCGTGAACAGCGAGAGGTGAGGCTGACGGAAGCGGGACGCGCGTTGCAGATCGAGGCCGAACTGGCAGTGCGCCAGTTTGAGACCGCGCAGTACAACGTCCAGCGCGCCGGCCGTGGCGAGGCCGGCCGGATCGAGTTGGGCTACGTCGCCTCGGCGGTGTTCTCCGGCGTGTTGCAGCAGCACGTCAGTCAGTTTCGTCAGCGCTATGCGGACATTGAATTCAACATCAACGAGCACCTGATGCCGACGCTGCCGCGGCTGATCGAGGAGGGGCGGCTGGACGTGGGTTTCATCCGCTCGCCCATGCAGCTGCCCGATTCGGTCAGCGTCGTGCCGTTGCTGACCGAGGGTTTTGTTCTGGCGCTGGCGGACAGTTCGTGGCTGGGCAAGCTGAAGATCATCAACACGGTGAACCTGCAGAGCGAGGTGTTCATTCTTCCTGAGCAGATTTCCGGCACGCTGGAGGTGGCGGCCCATGGCGGTTTCGCGCCGACACTGGGTCCGCAGCCGGGAGGGCTGGTGTCGGTGATTGCGCTGGTGAGTCTTGGCCAGGGGGTGGCGGTGGTACCGGAGTCGGTGGTGGATCACATTCGGTTGCCGAATGTGGTGTATCGGCGGATTGAGGATTGTCAGCCGAGCTCGTCGTTGTCGCTGATCCACCGACGCCACGAAAAGGCCCCGGCGGTGATCAGGTTTGTTGAGTACGTCAAGGGCGCGCTGTAAAAAATCAAGAGCGTCTGCCCTTAGGCAGACGCTCTTGATTTTGACCTTCGTACGCAACACCGGGGGGCTAGCGGTGGACCTGCGAAACGCCTAAATCTTGGCTGCTTCAGGCACCCGCCCATAAACATCGGTAAACCGCACGATGTCGTCTTCTCCCAGATACTCCCCGCTCTGCACCTCGATCATCACCAGATCAATCACCCCCGGGTTGACCAGCCGATGGGTATGCCCCGGTTTTATGAACGTCGATTCATTGGTGTCGAGCATAAACTCGTCTTCCCCGTTGGTGACCCGAGCCATGCCGCTGACCACAATCCAGTGCTCGCTGCGGTGGTGATGCATCTGCAGCGACAAAGACGCCTGCGGTTTCACCACGATGCGCTTGATCTTGAAGCGCTTGCCTTCCTCCAGCACCGTGTAAGTGCCCCACGGTCTGGTCACGGTGTTGTGCAGCAGGTACGCCGGATGGCCCTGACGTTTGAGCTCCTGGGCGATGACCTTCACTTCCTGACTGCGATTTGCATCGGCGATCAACAAAGCGTCCGGGGTGTCGATGATGATCAGGTTGTCCAGACCCACCGCACCCACCAGTCGCTTCTTCGAGTCGATGTAGCAGTTGGTCACGTCGTGCAACACCACCTCGCCGTTGCATCGGTTGCCATTTTCATCGGCCGCACTCAGCTCGCGAATGGCCTGCCACGAACCGATGTCGCTCCAGCCCATCTCGCACGGCACCACCGCGACCTTCTGCGAACGCTCCATCAACGCGTAATCGATGGAAATGTCCGGCGCCAGGGCGAAGCTCGTGCTGTCCAGCTCGATCTGCAGTTCGTTGCGGCCTTCCTTGCTGGTGCACTGCGCCAGGCATTGGCGCACCGCGGCCAGAAGCGCCGGTGCGTGACTTTCCAGTTCGGCCAGCAGCACATCGACGCGCATGCAGAACATGCCGGCGTTCCACAAATGCAGCCCACCCTCGACATAGTTCTGGGCGGTGACAGCATCGGGTTTCTCGACGAAACGCGCCACCTGATAGGCCTCGCTGCTGAGGGCCTGGCCTTTCTCGATGTAGCCAAAGCCGGTTTCGGCGCGGGAGGGAACCAGCCCGAACGTCACCAGCCAGCCCTGGTCGGCCAGCTTGCGTGCGCTCTGCACGGCGGTCTCGAAGGCGGCAACGTCAGTGATCAATTGATCCGCCGGCAGAATCAACAGCTGCGCGTCATCGCCGTAGCGCGCCTGTACATGCAGCGCTGCGGCCGCGATGGCAGGGGCCGTGTTGCGGCCGAACGGTTCGAGCAGAAACTCCAGCGAACGCTGTCGTTTATTCAGCAGCCGGTAGTCATCCACGGTGCGGAAATACACGTCCCGGTTGGTGACGGTGAGCACGCTTTCGACACCGTCCAGCTGGCTGGCGCGGTTGAACGTCTTTTGCAGCAGGCTTTCGCCGTCCGGCAAGCGCATGAAGGGTTTGGGCATCGCCTCCCGTGAAACAGGCCACAGCCGGGTGCCGGCGCCGCCAGCAATAATGCAGGGAATAAGTTGCATGTGGGTTTTCGCCTTTTCGATCCGTGAATTAATGACAGGGCCGCAATCCAGGCGATCACATTGAAAGTCAATTTACTGACTTTTATGAGAGTCCTGTGCAAATTAGCCAATTATTTGTCGATTAAGCGCTTTCCGCCCGTGGTTTTCAAGAGGCTGTAACGCAGAAGTAACGCCTCTCGTCCCCTAATTACGGCACGCATGGCGGCAACCTCATGGGCATGGACGAAGATGAATGTCGCGTGCCGGCAAGGACCGCACACGTAAGTCCTCGCCGCTCAAGGCTTTTTGCCATCACCGGCTGCCATCACACCCCGTCCAATGCCTTCCAGGGATGGAGTTTGGCGAGATCTCAATCCAAAGACGTTGGTTTAAAAGATTTTCCTCCGACGGGCTTTTTTCGCAGCGCGCGCGGTCAACACATCACGCATCAATTCGAACACGCAAAAGGAAGGGATATGACAGCGCGCAGGGCATTACTGATTCTTCACGGCAAGCAGGCGCTCAATGAGGATGTCCGCGAGGCAGTGGAGCGCAAGCGCAAACACGGCTGGGAACTGGACGTTCGCGTGACCTGGGAAGCAGGGGATGCCCAGCGCCTGGTGCGCGAGGGTCTGGAGGCCGGTCATCGGCAGATCATCGCCGGCGGTGGCGACGGCACCCTGCGGGATGTCGCCGAGGCGTTGGCGCTGTCTGAAGTTGACGCCAGCCTGGTGATCATGCCCCTGGGGACGGCCAACGATTTTGCCCGTTCCGCAGGGGTGCCGCTGGAACCCGACCAGGCCCTTGACCTGCTGGACGTACCGGCGCGCGCCGTCGATATGGGGGCGGTGGGCGGCCAGATGTTCCTCAACATGGCGACCGGCGGGTTTGGCAGTCAGGTCACCGCCAATACTTCTGAAGACTTGAAGAAGATCCTCGGCGGTGCGGCGTATCTGTTCACCGGTCTCACACGCTTCAGCGAGTTGAAAGCCGCATACGGTGAATTCAACGGCCCGAATTTTCACTGGAAGGGCGAGATGCTGGCGCTGGGCATCGGCAACGGCCGTCAAGCTGGCGGGGGGCATCCGTTGTGCCCCGAAGCCCTGGCCGACGACGGTCTGCTGGACATCAGCATCTTGCCAGCGCCCCAGGAAGTGGTGAGCACCCTTAGGAGTCTGCTCGAAGGCGGGCTTGGTCTGGACAATATGTTCGTCCGCGCACGGTTGCCGTGGGTCGAACTCAAATCGGCGCAGGGGCTGACCATCAACCTCGACGGCGAACCTCTGAGCGGGGAGGCCACCCGTTTCGAAGCCCGAGCAGGGGCGCTGCGCGTGCACTTGCCATCGCATTCGCCGTTGCTGGGGCAGACGCGGCACATCGCCTGATCCCCCGCAAGCATTGCCCGGAGCTGAATGCGCTTCGCTCCGCTCGGCACATCAAGTCAGGGGCACGTCGCACTGCTCAGGGTTGACCTGCCAGCTCGGCGTGATGCCCCGGTTTTCTTTCCGGGCGCCGAGCCCGCACTGGCAAGCGAAGGCGTTCAGCAGGTCGCGCTCTTCGCTTTCGTCCAGCGTCAGCGAACCACTCCGCGGATCAATGAGTTCCAGTTGCCATGACATCAACACGAAGCAGCGTTTAAGAGCGGGCAGTGCCTTGGGCGGCAATTGTCGGGCGGCGGTGGCGGAGTCAAGAAGGTCATGCAGTTGCCGGGCGAACCCGCAAACAGTTGCAATGCCGTGGGTGTGGGCCTCACGGGCGAGGTGTTGCAATGTGGAGAGCAGGCATTCCATCGCGTCACGATCATCACTGATCAATTCCAGATGACTGAGGCATTCGTCGGCGCGGCACATCAGTGTCTGGCTGTTGCTGAGAAATGCTGCGTGCAACTGCTGCCATTCGTGGCCATTCAGCATGTGCAATCTCCACCTTCTCTCAATGAGATGTCGGGTCGCGTGGGGGCGAGTGGCCCAAAGTTAATGTTGAGCGCACTTGAAAGTCTGTAGGCCATTTCTGATTGTTGCGAATGGGGGGCAGAGGACGCTGATCGGCGGAACGGGTGAAACGTTCATCTGCGCCGTTATCCCGATTAAGGTCTGCCACGGCGCTGCCGATACAGGGTAGGCGGACTTACTTGAACCCTGCTCCAGGAGCAACAGATGGCTGGCATTCTCGACACAGTAGACCAACGTACACAGCTGGTAGGTGAGAACCGCCTGGAAATCCTTATGTTCCGCCTGGCTGGCCGACAGTTGTTCGCGATCAACGTATTCAAGGTTCAGGAAGTCCTGCAGCTGCCCAAGCTCACGCTGATGCCCCAGCGTCATCCGTTCGTCTGCGGCGTGGTCAACCTGCGCGGCCAGACCCTGCCGGTGATCGACCTGTCCCAGGCCATCGGCATGCGTCCGCTGGTGCCGGGGCCTTCGAGCACGATCATCGTCACCGAATACAACCGCTCGGTTCAGGCGTTCCTGGTGGGCGGCGTCGACCGCATCGTCAACATGAACTGGGAGGCGATCCTGCCGCCGCCGACCAGCGCCGGGCGGCAGCACTACCTGACCGCCATCAGCAAGGTCGATGACCAGTTGGTGGAGATCATCGACGTGGAGAAGGTCCTCGCCGAAATCGTGCCGTACAGCGCCAAGGTCTCCCGCGACAAGCTGGACGATCCGGTCCTCGCCCGGGCCATCGGCCGCGAAGTGCTGCTGGTGGACGATTCCAACGTGGCGCTTTCGCAGTTGCGCGACACCCTGGGTCAGCTCGGCGTGAAGATGCACGTCGCCCGTGACGGGCTGAAAGCCCTGAACATGCTCAAGGGCTGGGCAGACACCGGCGAGGTCATGACAGACAAACTGCTGATGGTCTTCACCGACGCCGAGATGCCGGAAATGGACGGCTACCGCCTTACCACGGAAATCCGTAACGACCCTCGTCTGCGCGGTCTTTACGTCGTGCTGCACACCTCGTTGTCCGGCAGCTTTAACGAGTCCATGGTCAAGAAGGTCGGGTGCGACAACTTCCTCTCCAAGTTCCAGCCGGACAAGCTGGTCGACGTGGTCCGCGAGCGGCTCATGCTCGATAACTGATCCGGTACTGTTTCAAGCCCCTTGCTGTATGGAGGGGCTTTTTTGCATCTGTATCGCTTGGTTTCCTGGCGTCTCGTATAGAGTGGTGGCTTTCCGCTCTGGCATAAGGACGCGTACATGTTTCGTCTCAGCGCACTGTATCGATACCCCCTCAAATCCTGCATGGGCGAGTCGTTGCAGCAGGCCCGTTTCGATGAGTTGGGCATGAGTGGCGATCGTCGCTGGATGCTGGTGGATGAAGCCAGCGGGCGCTTTTACAGCCAGCGTGCGCTGCCGCAGATGTCGCAGCTGTCGGTGCTGTGGAAGGGCGATGGCGTAACGCTGTCGGCCCCGGGTCTGGGCAGTCTGGATGTGCCGGTGCCGGTCGATGAAGAAGCCAATCTGCGCGGCATCACGATCTGGCGCGACACGTTTCGGGTGCCGGACGCGGGCGAGGAAGCGGCGCGGTGGGTCAGCGCCCTGGTGGGCAAGCCGACGCGGCTGGTGCATGTGCCGAAAGAGCGCGCTCGCTGGTTGCCTTCCGGCTATGGGGCGAGTGAAGACAGGGTCGGGTTTGCTGACGGTTTTCCGCTGTTGTTGATCGGGCAGTCGTCCCTGGATGACCTGTCGGGCAAGGTCGGGCGCCCTCTGGAGATGCTACGGTTTCGCCCCAACCTGGTGGTGACCGGCGCCGAAGCGTTTGCGGAGGATGGCTGGAAGCGGATTCGGATTGGCGGGGTTGAACTGCGGGTGTTGAAGCCCTGCTCGCGCTGCATTATGACGACAATCGACCCGGCAACCGGTGAGCGCAGCGCGGATCGCGAACCGATGACGACGCTCAAGACCTATCGCGAGCGGGAAGGGGATATCTGGTTCGGCCAGAATCTGGTGAGCGACGGGCCGGGGGTTGTCGAGGTGGGGATGGAGGTTGAAGTGCTGGAGTAGTCGAGTTCCTGCCATACGCCTACCCGCCTAAAGCCGGTCCTACGACCGCGCAGCCTCATAAATCATCAAAAAACCGTTCATGCCAGTCCACCAGCGGCTGCGGTGAATTGAGCTTCTGGCCGTAGATCACGGCATACGACAGCACGTTCTGCACATACTGGCGGGTTTCGTCGAACGGAATGCTCTCGACCCAGACGTCGAAGGCCAGGTGATTGGCGCCCCTCAGCCACTGCCGCACGCGTCCAGGACCTGCGTTATACGCGGCCGAAGCCAGCACCCGGTTGCCATTGAACTGAGCGTGGACCTGACTCAGATACGCCGCGCCGAGCTGGATGTTCTTGTCCGGATCGAGCACCTGCGCCGGTGAGGCCAGCGGGATGCTGAATTTGCGCGCGGTCTCTTTGGCGGTCGCAGGCATCAGTTGCATCAAGCCTGCAGCACCGACGCCGGAGCGGGCGTCGTCCATGAACGCGCTTTCCTGACGGGTGATCGCAAACACCCAGCTTGAGTGCAGCCCGCGAACCTGCGCTTCACGCACCAGCGTGTCGCGGTGGGCCATCGGGAAGCGGATGTCGAGGTCATCCCAGTACTGCGCCTGACTGATGGTGCGAATGGCCGGGAAGTACCAGTGCATGTCGTACGCCAGTTTGGCCTGGGCAACCATTTCGTCGCGGCTGAAGCGACGGGTGACGTGGTACCACTCGCGGCGACCGTCGACGATCTGACCGCGATCATAAAACTCCAGCGCGCGGCGCACGCCTGGCGTGTTGCGCACCTTGGTCATGAGCGCCTGACTCATCGCCAGCGGCTTGTTGTTGAGCATGTACGGCGTCTGGGTGCGGTCGGCGGCGAGGAAGCCGTAGAAATCACGCTCCTTCGCGACTGCCTTGTACAGCCCCGGCAGCAGCGGGCTGTTGGGCTGGGCCAGTTCCAGGGAACGGGCCTGCCAGTAACGCCAGCGATTCGTGGTCGCGAGGTCCTGGGGCAGGCGGCGGGTCAGCTCGTACGCGTCACTCCAGCGGCCCAGTCGCAGCAATAGGCGCAGGCGCCATTCGGTAACGGTGTTGTCGCGCAGGTCCGGGTCGTACTTGGTCATGACCTCAAGGGCACGGCCGTCGTAACTGCGGGCGAGGGTCAGGCCGATTTCCTTGGCGATCTGCACCTGTTCTTCATGGGAGAAATGCAGCACCGGCGCGTAACTGTCGAGCAGTTCCATGGCCCGCTGCGGGTCCTGCTTGGCCAGACGACGCAGGCCCAGCCCGACCACATCGGACATCGCCTCGTCGGCCGGCATGAACTGGCCCTGGTTGTTGACCATTTCGGGCTTCTGCGCCACGGCGATCAGCAAACGACCCTGGGGGGCGAGGGTGGTCATGCTGTTGACCAGTTGAGTGGCCAGCGCATAGTTGCGCCCTTGCGCGGCGAGCTTGGCACGCTGCCAGCGTTTCTGCTCGGTCAACTGACCTTCGACGGCCCACTGAGTGAAGAACGTATCGCAGGCCGCCGGCAGCGTTTTGCCGGTCATCCAGGTCTTCTCGGCGTTGGCATAGCCTTCCGAGCGCTGATTGTGGCTGAGCTGGTACGAGCCATACAAACAGTCGAGCTCGACGAAATTCAGCTTGGGGTCGTAATACTTGACGAAGGGCTGCCAGTCACCGCGCGAGGCGAGCAATCGTAGCCAGCGCAGCTTCATGTAGTTGGCTTGCGGCAGGTCGCCATGCTCGGCGAAGAACTTCTCGACTTCCTCGTCACTCGCGCTGTTCAGGCGTGCGGTGAGTTCGTCGTAGGCCAGGTAGGGTTCGAGGGGATAGTCCGCCAACGCGGCGGCATAGGTGCGATAAGGGCCACTGTCGCCCTTGGCCAAAGCCCGTTTGGCTTCATCGTAATACTGACGCTGGGTGGTGAGATCGACCGCTTGGACGGATTGGGCAGCGGTGGCCGACAGAAGCAGGCAGGACAAAAGGCTGAAGAAACGACTGCGCATGAGACTTCCGTGCAGATGCATCGTGAAAAGTGCGGCTAGCTTAGCCTGTTGCCCGCGCGGGTTGAAGCGCTGCCTTGCCCGTCGTGATAGATGGAAACATACCCCGGCCTACAATCGGCCGGCCACCGGGTCCGGACGACGTCCTGTCATCGATTAGCCGCCCCTCTGCCGGGTTATCTCAGGTAGAATGCGCGCCCGGTTTTTGGAGAAGCTCATGACCCTGCTCAAATTCAGCGATGTGTCCCTTGCGTTCGGCGCCATGCCGTTGTTGGACAAGGTGTCCTGGCAGATCGCCCGTGGTGAGCGGGTCTGCATCATTGGCCGCAACGGCACCGGCAAGTCCAGCATGTTGAAGCTCGTCAAGGGCATTCAGATGCCCGACGACGGCAATGTCTGGCGCGCGCCGGGCCTCAAGATCGGCGAGCTGCCCCAGGAGTTGCCGGTTGCTGACGGCCGTACTGTGTTCGACGTGGTTGCCGAAGGCCTGGATGGCGTGGGCGAACTGCTCGCTCAGTACCACCACCTCAGCCAGAACATCGTCACCGCCGAAGACCTCGACAAGCTGATGCACGTGCAGTCGGACCTCGAAGCCCGTGACGGCTGGCGCCTGCAGCAGTTGGTGGACAGCACCCTCAGCCGTCTGCAACTGCCGGCCGACAAGACTCTCGCCGAACTGTCCGGCGGCTGGCGTCGTCGCGTGTTGCTGGCCCAGGCGCTGGTCTCCGAGCCTGATCTGCTCATGCTCGACGAACCGACCAACCACCTGGACATCGGCGCGATCGCCTGGCTTGAAGAAGCATTGAAGGAATTCCAGGGCGCGGTGTTGTTCATCACCCACGACCGGTCCTTCCTGCAGAACCTCGCGACCCGCATTCTTGAGCTCGACCGTGGCGGCCTGATCGACTGGGACGGCGACTACGCCAGCTTCCTGGTGCACAAGGAAGCCATGCTCGCGGCGGAAGAAACCGCCAACGCGCTGTTCGACAAGCGTCTGGCCCAGGAAGAAGTGTGGATCCGTCAGGGCATCAAGGCCCGTCGTACCCGTAACGAAGGCCGCGTACGCGCCCTGAAGGCATTGCGCGTTGAGCGCAGCGACCGTCGCGAACGCACCGGCAAGGCCAACATCCAGCTCGACACCGCAGACAAATCCGGCAAGCAGGTGATGGTGCTCGACAACGTCAGCTTCGCTCACCCGGGCGGCCCGATGCTGATCAAGGACTTCTCCATGGTCCTGCAGCGCGAAGACCGCATCGGTCTGCTCGGCGCCAACGGTACCGGCAAGACGACGCTGCTCAAGCTGATGCTCGACAACCTCCAGCCCACCAGCGGCAAGGTGGAAGTCGGCACCCGTCTGGACGTCGCCTACTTCGACCAGTTGCGTCACCAGCTCGATCTGGAAAAGACCGTGATCGACAACGTGGCCGAAGGGCGCGACTTCATCGACATCGACGGCCAGAGCCGCCATGTCCTCAGCTACCTGGGCGATTTCCTGTTCAGCCCGCAGCGGGCGCGGACGCCAGTCAAGGCGTTGTCGGGCGGCGAGCGTGCGCGTCTGCTGCTTGCCAAACTGTTCAGCAAACCGGCCAACCTGCTGGTCCTCGACGAACCGACCAACGATCTGGACGTCGAGACCCTCGAGCTCCTTGAAGAAGTGCTGCTGACCTTCAAGGGCACCGTGCTGATGGTCAGCCACGACCGGGCATTTCTCGATAACGTCGTCACCAGTACCCTGGTGTTCGAAGGCGAGGGCAAGGTCCGCGAATTCGTCGGTGGCTATCAGGACTGGATTCGTCAGGGCGGCTCGCCGCGTCTGCTGGGCGTCACCGACAGCAAGTCCGGCAAGTCCGAGCTGGCCACTGCCGTGGTTCAGGCGGCACCCGTCGCGGCGGCCGAAATGCCCGTCGCCAAAAAGAAGCTCAGCTATAAGCTGCAACGCGAGCTGGAAGCGCTGCCTGCGCAGATCGACGCTGTTGAAGCGCAAATGGCTGCGCTCAGTGCCGAGATGGCCGAGGCCGGTTTCTATCAGCGCCCTGCGGAGCAAACGACAGCTGTCATGGCGCAGCTGGAAAGCCTGCAAGGCGAACTGGATGCTCTGCTTGAGCGTTGGGCCGAGCTGGACGAGTGATCGGCCACCTGCGGCACTAAAAAAGCCCGGCCCCTTTTCAGGGGCCGGGCTTTTGTTTGCGGGCCTGGATCAGTCGACGCGCTTGACCAGTCGTACGGCCAGCACGTCGCAGGGTGCGCCGTGCAGAACGTCGTTGGCGGTGGAACCGAGCAGCAGGGACAGGCCATGACGGCCGTGGCTGCCGACAACGATCAGGTCGACGTGATGCTCCTTCGCCAGGTTGTGGATTTCCTGACGCGGCTGGCCGTAGGTCAGATGGCTGTCGCCGGTTTTTACGTCAGGGTATTTGCGTTTCAGCGCTTCCAGCTTTTCCTTGGCCTGATCGAACTGCTGTTGTTGCAGCTGCGACAGGTCCATCGGGACATCGCCACCGAACGCCATGGCCATGGGTTCGACGATGTGCACCAGCGACAGCTTGGAGCCGCCGGCCAATGCCAGCGCCATGGCTTTTTTGATCACCGGATCGCACTCTTCAGTGAGGTCCACGGCTACCAGAATATGTACATAGGACATGGGGTTTTCCTTCTGAGGTTTGCGATGGTTTTGATTATGGCTCTTTTCACGCGCCTCTGGCACGCCGATGTGGTCCGCCCGCCGCTTGCTGCCGCGGGGGGCGTACAAATATGACGGTGTGGATCATCCTGTCAATCATTGCGGTGGTTTTAAGTCCGCTGGTCTGGCTGCGCCCGTCGCGCTCGCAGAGCGGCAGGATGGCCATGCGCATGCAGGCGCGACGTATGGGGCTGGCCATGCAGCTGATCCCCCAGGAGTGGCCGCACTGGCTGCCCACCGAGCCGCCGAGTCCGTGCCCGCAGTATCACCGGCCGCGTACTGCGCGGGAGCCTGATGTCTGGGTGTATTGGCAAAGGGAGCCGGGCGTGTGGGTCAACCAGTGGCGTGAGCCGTGTGAAGATCCGCGCCTTCTGGAGCAGTTCACGACGCTGCCGGCGGACGTCTACAAGGTGGAAGCGGGCAAGCAGCTGATTGCCCTGTACTGGGCCGAGCGTGGCGAGCCCGACGTATTGCAGCACATTGCAGCGGTGCTGAAGGCCTTGGCGTAACCCGCCCCGATGCCCGAATGACGGGCATTAAAAAGCCCGATAACAACATCGGGCCGGGGTTGGCCAGGCAGGCCGTAATTCAGGTGCGGTGCGGTAATGCCGCTCGCCGGGTCACATACCACTCGCTGGCGACCGGTTAAATGACCCGTCTTGATGCGCAGTGCGCTGAATGTAGACCTTAATGGTGCATTTGTCTGCTGCGCCGATGTTTATTTCATTCTTCATGTTGACGCCGTTTCCTGCCGCCTTCGTCGACTACCGACAGTTTGCTGCTCCTGTGATCATTGGTTTGAATGGCCCTGTATCAGGCGCGCCTTTTACCTGTGATTTGCCGGTTTTGCCCGCTGTCTGCTCAATTGACAATTGCCGGAATATGGCAGAAGGTAGCCGCACCCAAATCAAACGGGCGTATGAATTGAGCGTTTGCCGCAGGAACGCTCTGACAGACGCTCGAATCGCGTCGCCGGGGTGACTGGCGTCTGGTGTTACGCCTCGACGGCAACGTCGTGCACAGCGCCGGATCTCAGCGTCTGACGCGTAATGTTCAGCTTCCATATCGTGGAGATCAGTTGATGATTTACGAAGGTAAAGCCATCACGGTTAAGGCTCTTGAAAGTGGCATCGTCGAATTGCAGTTCGACCTCAAGGGTGAGTCCGTCAACAAGTTCAACCGTCTCACCCTCAACGACCTCAGTCAGGCCATCGAAGCCATCAAGGCCGACAGCTCGATCAAGGGCGTCATTGTCACCAGCGCCAAGGACGTGTTCATCGTCGGCGCCGACATCACCGAATTCGTCGATAACTTCAAGCTGCCGGACGCTGAACTCGTCGCCGGCAACCTCGAAGCCAACAAGATTTTCAGCGCCTTCGAAGACCTCAACGTACCGACCCTCGCCGCCATTAATGGCATCGCGCTGGGCGGCGGTCTGGAAATGTGCCTGGCCGCTGACTTTCGCGTCATGTCCGCCACCGCCAAGGTCGGCCTGCCGGAAGTCAAACTCGGCATCTACCCGGGCTTCGGCGGCACCGTCCGTCTGCCACGCCTGATCGGTGTCGATAACGCCGTTGAGTGGATCGCGTCCGGCAAAGACAACAGCGCTGAAGACGCACTGAAAGTGGGCGCCGTCGATGCAGTGGTCGCTCCGGGCAAGCTGCAGGAAGCCGCACTGGACCTGATCAAACGCGCCATCTCCGGCGAGTTCGATTTCAAGGCCAAGCGTCAGCCGAAGCTGGACAAGCTCAAGCTCAATGCCATCGAGCAGATGATGGCCTTCGAAACCGCCAAGGGTTTCGTGGCCGGCCAGGCCGGTCCGAACTACCCGGCGCCGGTCGAAGCCATCAAGACCATTCAGAAAGCCGCCAATTTCGGTCGCGACAAAGCGCTGGAAGTGGAAGCCGCCGGTTTCGTGAAGATGGCCAAGACCTCGGCCGCCGCGAGCCTGATCGGCCTGTTCCTGAACGATCAGGAGCTGAAAAAGAAAGCCAAGGTCTACGACGAAGTCGCCAAGGACGTGAAGCAGGCCGCTGTATTGGGCGCTGGCATCATGGGCGGCGGCATCGCCTATCAGTCGGCTGTCAAAGGCACGCCGATCCTGATGAAAGACATCCGCGAAGAAGCCATCGCGCTGGGCCTGGGCGAAGCATCGAAGCTGCTGGGCAAGCGCGTCGAAAAAGGCCGTCTGACATCCGCGAAGATGGCAGAAGCGCTTAACGCGATTCGTCCTACGCTGTCCTACGGCGATTTCGGCACCGTCGACCTCGTTGTCGAAGCCGTGGTCGAGAACCCGAAGGTCAAGCAAGCCGTGCTGGCCGAAGTGGAAGGGCAGGTGGGTGAAAACACCATTCTCGCTTCGAACACCTCAACGATTTCCATCAGCTTGCTGGCCAAGGCCCTCAAGCGTCCGGAGAACTTCGTCGGCATGCACTTCTTCAATCCGGTGCACATGATGCCGCTGGTTGAAGTCATCCGTGGCGAGAAGTCCAGCGAAGTCGCCGTGGCGACCACCGTGGCCTACGCCAAGAAGATGGGCAAGAACCCGATCGTGGTCAACGACTGCCCGGGCTTCCTGGTCAACCGCATCCTGTTCCCGTACTTCGGCGGTTTCGCCAAGCTGGTCAGCGCCGGTGTCGACTTCGTGCGCATCGACAAGGTCATGGAAAAATTCGGCTGGCCAATGGGCCCGGCGTACCTGATGGACGTGGTCGGCATCGACACCGGCCACCACGGTCGCGACGTCATGGCTGAAGGCTTCCCGGACCGCATGAAGGACGATCGCCGCACTGCCGTCGACGCCTTGTACGACGCCAATCGCCTCGGCCAGAAGAACGGCAAGGGCTTCTACGTTTACGAGACGGACAAGCAGGGCAAGCCGAAGAAGGTGGTCGACGCTTCCGTGCTGGAAGTGCTCAAGCCGGTGATTTACGAGCAGCGTGAAGTCAGCGACGAAGACATCATCAACTGGATGATGATCCCGCTCTGCCTCGAGACCGTTCGTTGCCTGGAAGACGGCATCGTCGACACGGCTGCCGAGGCCGACATGGGCCTGATCTACGGCATCGGCTTCCCTCCGTTCCGCGGTGGCGCGCTGCGCTACATCGACTCGATCGGTGTCGCTGAATTCGTGGCCCTGGCTGACCAATACGCTGATCTGGGCGCTCTGTACCACCCCACTGCGAAGCTGCGTGAAATGGCCAAGACCGGCCAACGCTTCTTCGGCTAAGTGCCCAACGAACAGGTGAAGATATGAGCTTGAATCCGAGAGACGTCGTGATTGTCGACTTCGGTCGCACACCGATGGGCCGCTCCAAGGGTGGCATGCACCGCAATACCCGCGCCGAAGACATGTCGGCGCACCTGATCAGCAAATTGCTGGAACGCAACGACAAGGTCGACCCGGCGGAAGTCGAGGACGTGATCTGGGGCTGCGTCAACCAGACCCTGGAGCAGGGCTGGAACATCGCGCGCATGGCGTCGCTGATGACCCAGATTCCGCACACCTCTGCGGCGCAGACGGTCAGCCGCCTGTGTGGCTCGTCGATGAGTGCATTGCACACTGCAGCGCAGGCGATCATGAGCAACAACGGTGACGTCTTCGTCATCGGCGGTGTCGAGCACATGGGTCACGTCGGCATGATGCACGGGGTCGACCCGAACCCGCACATGTCGCTGTACGCAGCGAAAGCCTCCGGCATGATGGGCCTGACCGCCGAAATGCTGGGCAAGATGCACGGCATCACCCGTGAGGCCCAGGATGCGTTCGGTGTACGCTCCCACAGGCTCGCTCAGAAGGCCACGCTGGAAGGGAAGTTCAAGGACGAAATCATCCCGATGCAGGGCTACGACGAGAACGGTTTCCTGAAAATGTTCGACTTCGACGAGACCATTCGTCCGGAGACGACGCTGGAAAGCCTGGCTGCCCTCAAGCCTGCGTTCAACCCGAAAGGCGGTACGGTCACGGCCGGCACCTCGTCGCAGATCACCGACGGTGCGTCGTGCATGATCGTCATGTCCGGCCAGCGCGCCATGGACCTCGGCATCCAGCCCCTGGCGGTGATCCGCTCCATGGCTGTGGCCGGTGTAGACCCTGCAATCATGGGTTACGGACCGGTTCCGGCGACCCAGAAAGCGCTCAAGCGCGCAGGGCTGAGCATCGCCGATATCGACTACTTCGAGCTCAACGAAGCTTTCGCTGCACAGGCCCTGCCGGTGCTGAAAGATTTGAAAGTGCTCGACAAGATGGACGAGAAGGTTAACCTGCACGGCGGCGCCATTGCCTTGGGTCACCCGTTCGGTTGCTCGGGGGCGCGGATTTCCGGCACCTTGCTCAACGTGATGAAGCAGAATGGCGGCACCCTGGGTGTTGCCACCATGTGCATCGGTCTGGGTCAGGGCATCACCACCGTATTCGAACGCGTCTAAACGGTGTCAGTGTGCGAGCCGGGGCCTGGTGCCCCGGCTTTTGTTTTTTCCGGAAATGTATTTTCGCCACTTTTTTTTCTGTCACACCCGAGGTCCCCCAGATGCCGCTACAACCTGGTCTCTACCGTCACTACAAAGGGCCCGAATACCGTGTTATCGGTGTCGCGCGGCATTCGGAGACCGAAGAAGAAGTGGTGTGCTACCAAGCGCTGTACGGCGAATTCGGCCTGTGGGTACGCCCTTTGAGCATGTTTCTGCAGTCAGTTGAGGTTGACGGCGAGCAAGTGCCGCGCTTTGCTTTGGTTCAGGCCGAACCGGATCTTTTTCCACGGCCCTGAGGCGGCACGTTGCAGCAGCCATTGCTTGACCTCACCTTTCAGCCACTATATATAGCGGGGCCTCGACGGCTCTGACGTCTTTTTTCTCGCATTAGGAATTTTCCGATCCATGGGCAAATCGCTGGTCATTGTGGAATCCCCGGCTAAGGCCAAGACCATCAACAAGTACCTGGGCAACCAGTACGTGGTGAAGTCGAGTATCGGCCATATCCGAGACCTGCCCACCAGCGGTTCGGCTAGCGCCTCCAAAGAGCCTGCTGCCAAGCGCGGCAAGGCCGTGGCCGAAGCGCCCGTGCTGTCGCCCAAGGAAAAGGCCAAGCGTCAGCTCGTGGCGCGCATGGGTGTCGATCCGGAGCACGGCTGGAAAGCCAAGTACGAAATCCTTCCCGGCAAAGAGAAGGTGATCGACGAGTTGCGCCGCCTGGCCAAAGACGCCGACACCATCTATCTCGCGACGGACTTGGACCGCGAAGGGGAAGCCATTGCCTGGCACCTGCGCGAAGCCATTGGTGGCGACGATGCGCGCTACAAGCGCGTGGTCTTCAACGAGATCACCAAGAAAGCCATCCAGGAAGCCTTCTCCAAACCGGGCGAGCTCGACATCGACCGCGTGAATGCCCAGCAGGCACGCCGTTTCCTCGACCGCGTCGTCGGCTACATGGTGTCGCCGCTGCTGTGGCAGAAGATCGCCCGCGGTCTGTCGGCCGGCCGTGTGCAGTCCGTGGCCGTGAAGCTGGTGGTGGAGCGCGAGCGTGAAATCCGTGCGTTCAACCCGGAAGAGTACTGGGAGATCCACGCGGACCTCGGCACCGCTAAGGGCGCCAACGTTCGCTTCGAAGTTGCCCGCGAAAAAGGCGAAGCCTTCAAGCCGCTGAACGAAGCGACCGCCATGGCGGCGCTGGAGAAGCTCAAGGCCTCGGCCTACAGCATCAGCAAGCGTGAAGACAAACCGACCAGCAGCAAGCCGTCGGCACCCTTCATCACGTCCACGCTGCAACAGGCCGCGAGCAATCGCCTGGGCTACGGCGTGAAGAAAACCATGATGATGGCCCAGCGTCTGTACGAAGCCGGTTACATCACCTACATGCGTACGGACTCGACCAACCTGTCGGCCGACGCAGTGGCCATGGCCCGCACCTACATCGAAACCGAGTTCGGCAAGAAGTACCTGCCGGAATCGCCGATCGTCTACAGCAGCAAGGAAGGGGCACAAGAGGCTCACGAAGCGATTCGTCCCTCCGACGTCAACACGCATCCGAGCAAGCTGACCGGCATGGAGCGAGACGCCGAGCGTCTGTACGAACTGATCTGGCGCCAGTTCGTGGCCTGCCAGATGCCGCCTGCGCAATACTTGTCGACCACTGTCAGCGTCGCGGCTGGCGATTTCGAGCTGCGCGCCAAGGGCCGCATCCTCAAGTTCGACGGCTACACCCGCGTGCTGCCGCAAATGAGCAAACCGGGCGATGACGACGTCCTGCCGGACATGGCTCAAGGCGACAAGCTAAAGCTGATCAAGCTTGATCCAAGTCAGCATTTCACCAAGCCGCCCGCGCGTTATTCGGAAGCGAGCCTGGTCAAGGAAATGGAAAAACGCGGCATCGGTCGTCCATCGACCTATGCGGCGATCATTTCGACGATTCAGGACCGTGGTTACGTGGCCCTGCACAACCGTCGTTTCTATTCGGAAAAGATGGGCGATATCGTCACGGAGCGTTTGTCCGAAAGCTTCTCGAACCTGATGGACTACGGCTTCACCGCCGGCATGGAAGAGAACCTCGATGACGTGGCCCACGGGCAGCGCGACTGGAAGAACGTCCTCGACGAGTTCTACGGTGACTTCAAGAAGAAACTCGAAGTGGCCGAAGCACCCGACAGCGGCATGCGCGCCAACCAGCCGGTGATGACTGACATACCCTGCAAGGTCTGCGGTCGCCCGATGCAGATTCGCACGGCGTCCACCGGCGTATTCCTTGGCTGCTCGGGCTACAGCCTGCCGCCGAAAGAGCGCTGCAAGGCCACCGTCAACCTCACGCCGGGCGACGAAATCGCCGACGACGATGAGGGCGAGTCTGAATCCCGCGTACTGCGTGGCAAGCACCGTTGCCCGATCTGCAGCACCGCGATGGACGCCTACCTGCTGGATGAGAAACATAAGCTGCATATCTGCGGCAACAACCCGGATTGCTCGGGTTACGAGATCGAAGAGGGCACGTACCGCATCAAGGGCTATGAAGGCCCGAGCGTGGAGTGCGACAAGTGCGGCGGCGAGATGCAGCTCAAGACCGGCCGTTTCGGCAAATTCTTCGGCTGCACCAACTGCAAAAACACCCGTAAATTGCTGAAGAGCGGTGAAGCGGCACCGCCGAAGATGGACCCGGTGAAAATGCCGGAGCTCAAATGCGAGAAGGTAGACGACACCTACATCCTGCGTGATGGTGCTTCGGGGCTGTTCCTGGCAGCCAGCCAGTTCCCGAAAAACCGCGAGACCCGTGCGCCCCTGGTCATGGAGATCGCGCCGCACAAGGACGAGATCGATCCGAAGTATCACTTCCTCTGTGAAGCGCCGAAGAAGGACCCCGACGGTCGTCCAGCGGTGATCCGCTACAGCCGCAAGTCCAAGGAGCAGTACGTGCAGACCGAAGTGGACGGCAAGCCCACCGGCTGGCGTGCGTTCTACGACGGCGGCAAGTGGAAGGTCGAGGACAAGCGTTGATCGTTTGATCTCGATCCGACTGGTCAGCCTCGACGCTTTGCGTTAAAAGAATCCCTCGGCGTGCATGTGCGCTCCGAGGGATTTTTTTGTCTGCGGCTAACCGCTGCGGGCAGGCTGGCGATTCACTCATCTCTACAGAGGCCACCGTTATGGCTCACGAACTCTATACCCGCACCAACCAAAAGCTCTTCTTCGCAGGCCTGGCACTGGAAGCGATGGCCAAGGCCAGGGACAGCCGCGCGATGAACGCCCAGGGGCTTGAGCAGGCGGAGCGTGAGTCGGCGATCTTTCATCTCTACGGCGCATTGCTCGGGCTGTGCCACGAGATTGCCGGATTCTACCGCCTGCCACAGGCCAGCACGCCCCGTGCAGAGGATCTGCTGTCGCCAAAAGTATTGGAAGCCATCGCCATTCCGGAAATGGCGGAACTGGTGGAACTGGCCCAACACCGCGAGACCTGGCTGGCGCAGCTGCTGGCTTCGTACCATAAGTTGTATTTGCCTCCGAGCGCGCCGCGCAAACCCAAGGGTGACGTCACCCAGCCATTGATCATCGCAGTGGGGGCGGACGAAGAGCCTGAGCAGGCATTGACGCGCGAAGAGATGGAAGCCTGGCGCCAGCAGCTCAAAGGCCTGGCAATCCGGTTCAGGGAAGGGCTGAGCGAGTGCTGATGCAGAGTGATCGATGGGCTAGGGACTGAGTCCTCTGGCTGTTACAATGCCGGCCTTTCGTGGAGAACTGCACTGATGCCAACTTCGTTTCTGGAAATTGTTGAACTGCCTGACGGCCGCATCGAATTGCGCCGCGCCGAAGACGAAGGCTCACTCGTCACGCTTAACTTCTCCGAAGACGCCAAGGCGTTCCTGCAGGGTCAGCACGTCGAAGTCGCCAAGGCGATGCTCAGCGTCGGTGTGCAGATGGCAGGCCGTCTGGCCGAAGGTGAATTGACCAAGGATGAAGAAGGGCCGCGCGTGCTGCATTGATTCTCGGGATCTGCAGCTCGCCCACATGCCGTCCCGCTTCTCGATTCGCAAGAAGCGCCTGTACGCTCTACATACCCTGAATAGTTTTGCCGACGTGCTCAGCCCAGACGAATGTTGAGGCTCTGCGCATCGCCGATGCGTGCTGCGCTTGCTAGTTGCTGGCGCGCACTGCCTGACAGGGAATTGATCCAGCTGACCACCGTGTGGCTCCGGCCCAGTCGCAAGACCTCACGGGTGAGTTCCAGGGCGCTCTGAGTCCCGCGCGGGTGCATCAGAATAATACCTTCCCGATTCAGACCCGCGTCACGCAGCCATGCCTGGGTCACGCTGGCGGGGGGAGCTATCAGCGTCAGCCAACGATCGTTGGTGTCCTGGCTCAACTCGCGCAGGATCGGCGCCAGCAGGTTGAGGCAGTTCCCGGCAGCGCCGCGCAATGACAATTCACTAAAGGCTTCTGGTTCGTTGCTCCAGGGCGACTCTGCAATCTCTGCCAGCGTCGGGACCTGCAACAGCGGAACGTCGAGCATGGGCACGCCGGGCGCCATGAATGCTTCGAACAGTGGCAGTTGTGCATGTTGTTGCGGTGTCTGTGGGAACTGCATCTACGTTCTCCTTATCGACGAATCACGCCGACGCTCAAGCCTTCAATGACAAGATCCTGATCTTTGAGATTCACTTCGATCGGTGCGAAGTCGGCGTTCTCGGCCAGCAACCAGACCTTGTTACCCTCACGCTTGAAGCGTTTAACCGTCACTTCGTCACCGATACGCGCCACAACGATCTGGCCGTTGCGTGCTTCGCGGGTGGTGTGAACGGCCAGCAGGTCGCCGTCGAGAATCCCGACGTCCTTCATGCTCATTCCGTGTACCCGCAGCAGGTAATCTGCACTCGGATGAAAGAAGGCCGGGTTGATGGCGAGGGATTCTTCGATGTGCTGCTGGGCCAGGATCGGCGCGCCGGCTGCAACGCGGCCGATGATTGGCAGACCGCTGTCATCGGGTTTGGCTTCGAAGCCCGGAATACGAATGCCGCGGGAGGCACCCGGGGTCATTTCGATGGCGCCTTTGCGGGCAAGTGCTTTCAAGTGTTCTTCGGCGGCGTTGGGCGACTTGAACCCCAACTCCTGAGCGATTTCAGCGCGGGTGGGCGGGTAGCCGTTGTCTTCGAGGCAGCGCTTGATGAAGTCCAGAATCTCGGCTTGGCGTGACGTCAGTTTGATCATGTGCATCGCTCTGGCTTTTTATACAGTGACTGGGATTATATACAGTGCTTGGGTCTTGGCAATGGGCCTTTTCGCCACGCCTGCATTGCGCCTCATCCATGGATGGCTACAGGCCCCGGTTTATATGGTTAAATGCCCGTGACTGCCGGGACACAAAGCAGGTGCTCAGGGTTGACAGTGCCGTGTATGAAACGTATGTTTCAAACACTTGTTTGTCAGGCGTTGAACCATGGCTCAGTCGGAAACAGTTGAACGAATCCTCGATGCAGCGGAGCAGCTGTTTGCCGAGAAGGGTTTTGCCGAAACCTCGTTGCGGCTGATCACCAGCAAGGCGTCAGTCAATCTGGCCGCGGTGAATTACCACTTCGGCTCAAAGAAGGCCCTCATTCAGGCGGTATTCTCGCGCTTCCTCGGGCCGTTCTGCGTCAGTCTCGATCGCGAGCTGGAGCGCCGCCAGGCCAAGCCTGAAAACAAACCCACCCTCGAAGAGCTGCTCGAGATTCTCGTCGAGCAGGCGTTAGTCGTTCAGCCGCGCAGCGGCAATGATCTGTCCATCTTCATGCGCCTGCTTGGCCTTGCATTCAGCCAGAGCCAGGGCCACTTGCGGCGTTATCTCGAAGACATGTACGGCAAGGTGTTCCGTCGTTACATGCTGCTGGTCAACGAAGCGGCGCCGCGCATTCCTCCCATCGAGTTGTTCTGGCGGGTCCATTTCATGTTGGGCGCTGCCGCGTTCAGCATGTCCGGTATCAAGGCCCTGCGCGCCATCGCCGAGACCGATTTCGGTGTCAACACGTCCATCGAGCAGGTCATGCGCCTGATGGTGCCATTCCTGGCGGCCGGCATGCGCGCCGAAACGGGTGTCACCGATAACGCCATGCTCACCGCGCAACTCAGGCCCCGGACCAAAACCTCCACACCGTTGCCTGCCAAGGTCTGAAGCGCGTCACCGGCTGGCGGTGGCGTAATTTGCATCACATCCTTCGATCCCTCACCATGCCGGCTTGAGCATTGGTTGTTGAAGGATCTTCCTATGAGTTCTGGCCTGCAAGGCTCCCTGATGGTGGACGTCGCCGGTACCTGGCTGACCTCCGAAGACCGTCAGTTTCTGCGTCAGCCCGAAGTGGGCGGCCTGATCATTTTCGCGCGCAATATAGAGAGCCCACGGCAAGTGCGTGAGCTCTGTGCATCCATTCGCGCCATTCGTCCCGAGTTGTTATTGGCTGTCGACCAGGAGGGCGGCCGCGTGCAGCGCCTGCGCCAGGGTTTTGTCCGGTTGCCGCCGATGCGCGCCATTGCCAGCCATCCCAATGCCGAAAGCCTCGCCGAACATTGTGGCTGGCTGATGGCTACCGAAGTCCTGGCAGTAGGGCTGGACCTTAGCTTTGCGCCGGTGCTGGATCTGGATTATCAGCGCAGTGCGGTCGTTGGCACCCGATCCTTTGAAGGCGAGCCCGAGCGCGCGGCATTATTGGCCGGCGCCTTCATCCGCGGAATGAATGCGGCGGGCATGGCCGCTACGGGCAAGCATTTCCCGGGGCATGGTTGGGCCGAAGCGGACTCCCATGTGGCTATCCCCAACGACGAGCGCAGTCTGGAAACGATCCGCGCCAACGACCTGGTGCCCTTTCAGCGCCTGAGCAAACACTTGGCAGCGGTCATGCCTGCCCACGTGATCTATCCCCAGGTCGATCCGCAGCCGGCGGGTTTCTCCCGCCGCTGGCTGCAGGACATCTTGCGCGGCGAGCTGGGATTCGATGGGGTGATCTTCAGCGATGACCTGTCGATGGCTGGCGCCCATGTGGTGGGTGATGCCGCGAGCCGCATCGAGGCGGCGCTTACCGCCGGTTGTGACATGGGCCTGGTGTGCAACGACCGCGCTGCGGCTGAGCTGGCGTTGAGTGCCGCGCAGCGCCTGAAGGTCTCGCCTCCTGCGGCGCGACTTCACAGAATGCGCGGGCAGGGCATAGCGTCCACCGAATACCGGCAGCACCCGCGCTGGCTGGCGGCACTGACTGCCTTGCGCGCTGCTCAACTGCTCGAATAAGGATTCCCATGACTGTTTACGCGATTATCGGCGGCACTGGCCTGACCCAGCTCGACGGGCTGACGATCCGTCAATCCCTGGCGGTGAATACGCCTTACGGCGCGCCGTCCGGCGATATCCATTTGGGCGAGTACGCCGGCCGCGAGGTGATGTTTCTGGCCCGTCACGGTCACCCGCATCGCTTTCCGCCACACAAGGTCAACTACCGCGCCAACATCTGGGCGCTGAAGCAGGCCGGGGCCGAAGCGATTCTGGCGGTCAACGCCGTAGGCGGAATCCACCCTGACATGGGCACCGGCCATTTCTGCGTGCCCCATGATCTCGTGGATTACACCAGCGGTCGCGATCACACGTTCTTTGCCGATGACCTGGAGCACGTGACCCACATCGATTTCAGCTTCCCCTACAGCGCGCCGTTACGGGCCCGGCTGATTGCGGCGCTGGCTGCCGAGGGCTGCGCCCACAGCGATTTCGGCGTGTACGCCTGCACCCAGGGCCCGCGTCTGGAAACCGTGGCGGAGATCGCGCGACTGGAGCGTGACGGCTGCGACATCGTCGGCATGACCGGCATGCCGGAAGCGGCCCTGGCCCGTGAGCTTGACCTGGAATATGCCTGTCTGGCGCTGGTGGTCAATCCGGCTGCCGGCAAGTCGGCGGCAGTGATCACCATGGCCGAAATCGAGCAGGCTTTGCACGACGGAATCGGCAAGGTCAAGGCAACACTGGCAAGGGTGCTCAGCGCCGCTTGATGCAGGAAAATGTCGGTCTGGCGGGGCCTTTCTAGAACGCTGGCTAGGCCGGGGAGAGCAGCAAAGTCAACGCCATTTCGTTGAAAAAGTTGTCCACGGAAAGCGTGAATATGTCTGTGGATAAGTTTCTGTAAGCCAGTAGTTGCAAGGCTTTAGCTGCAATGGTCGTTTAATGATCAGGTTTGCCAACGGCACCGATGCAGCAGGTTAATCGTCAGAATTCTCTTCGAATCGGGCCGGAACGGTGGGAGGTAAAGCGAGGGGGAAGATCAGGCGGCGGGTGCCCGGCAGCGCATCAGGAATGACGCGCTGCCAAAGCAAGTTTCCGTAGGGAAAAGTCAAATATCACATCAGGACAAGGAAGCCTGATCGGCTGATCAGGATTCAGCCCACTCGACATCGGTCAAGCCCAGTTGCTCGGCTTTTGGCTTGGTAACCTTCGGAACGCGATCCGAGCGGTATTTTGGAATCTGACCAAACCCGGCATCCACAGACGCCCAATGCCAGGCAGATGCGTTGTCCATGGCTTCAGCGCTGATGTAGAAGCTTTTGTAGCTGCCGTGCAGCAGATAATCGATTCTGAAATGCTTGTACTGTGCCACGCTTGCAAACCTCCCTATCAGTCACTCTCTTTGTAACTGAGTCGTCACCGCCGGGAAAATTCACTCGAAATTCTCGTTCTAAGCCAAATGGTTAGCTTTAGTACAGAACGATGAGCGAACCGTCGATCACCCTCACAAATGAGTGGCAAGCCCCGGTTTTGAGCGGTTCCAGCGACGCCATGGCGGCATGAAGCACAGAGCGATGCGGCAGTGACGACCCTTCACATCGTCCTGCCGCCCCTTTTCACACTCAAATGGTTACTTGTTCAGGAATTTGAACACAGTGGTCTGGGTGTAGGCCTTACCTGGTTCCAGGCGAGTCGAAGGGAAGGCCGGCTGGTTCGGCGAGTCGGGGTAGTGCTGGGTTTCCAGCGTGAACGCGCCCCAGTGCGGATAGATCTTGCCGCCCTTGCCTTTCACAGTGCCGTCGAGGAAGTTGCCCGTGTACAGCTGAACACCGGGCTCGGTGGTAAAGAGCTGCAAACGACGACCCGACTTCGGATCGACCACGTCCGCTGCCAGATTCGACAGCTTGCCTTTGGTATCGAGCACCCAGTTGTGGTCGTAGCCTCCCTGGGTCGCTTCAGCGAACTTGAGCTGCTCGTTGTCTTCACGGATGCGCTTGCCGAAGGCGACAGGTTTGAGGAAGTCAAACGGTGTGCCGGCCACTGGCGGCAGCTCACCGGTCGGGATCAGCGTCTCGTTGACCGGCGTGTAATGCGCAGCATGCACCACCGCCACCTGATCCAGGATGTCGCCGTTACCCGCGCCCGCCAGGTTGAAGTAGCTGTGGTTGGTGAGGTTGAGAACGGTCGGTTTGTCCGTTGTCGCGTGGTACTGGATGCGCAACTCGTTCTTGTCATTCAGGCTATAGGTGACTTCGGTTTTCAGCGTACCGGGGAAACCCATCTCGCCGTCGATCGAGACGTACGTCAGCTTGACCCCGACCGAGCCTTTGCCCTTGACCTCTTCAGCCTTCCAGATCTGCTTGTCGAAGCCTTTCGGCCCGCCATGCAGGGAGTTGGTCTTGTCGTTCAGCGGCACCTGATAGCTTTTGCCATCCAGGGAAAACTTGCCGCCCGCGAGGCGATTGCCGAAGCGGCCAATGGTGGCGCCGAAAAACGCGGTGCCTTTGACGTAGCCATCCACGTCGTCGAAGCCTAGAACCACGTCTTCAGCCTTGCCGTGCTTGTCCGGCACCAACAGCGATTGCAACGTGCCGCCGTAAGTAATGACGGTGGCCTGCATGCCCTTGCTGTTGCGCAAGGTGTATTTCTCGACCGGCGTGCCATCGGCGAGTTTACCGAAAGCACCGTGTTCAGTGGACAGCCCGGCGGCTTGCACGTGCAGGGCGGCGGCCATCAGTGACAGCCCCAGGGCAGGGATAAGCGTCTTTCTCATTGCGTCGGTCCTTTTGTTTTTATGGGCATGTTGTCATGGGGTATTTGAGGCATACCGCCCGAAGGCGGCACCTTTGTTGCTCGAAGCGGGTGCGGCGAAGCAGTAGGTCAATCACTCAGGATTCTACAATTGGTCATACTATTTAAGTTGGCTGGTCCTGATAATTCGATTTATAGATCAAAACCACTCGCTTTAAAAATAAATTGTAATACTATTTGGCGAAAGGCAGTGTCTGTCCTGACGCGGGAAGGTCTAGCCCAGAATCGCTCGCCTGTACAGGCGATTGACGCCTAATCGTATGATCATTAGCCTCGATTTGCGGAACACACCGCAAACAGGGGCGGATCAATGAGCAGCAGTTTTCACGCGTCGACGGTAGACGGCCTGGGGGCCTGGATTGCTCAAGGCAACGTGATGCCGGGGCAGTCGCTGAAGGTTGAAGCGGCATTGGGTGAAGAGTTCGGGGTCAGCCGGACGGTGATTCGTGAGGCCATCAAGACCTTGGTGGCCAAGGGGTTGCTGGAAGTCGGGCCTAAGGTGGGCACGCGGGTATTGCCGGTGCGCGCCTGGAATCTGTTTGACCCGCAGGTTGTGGGCTGGCTGGCGGCAAAAGGTCTGCCGACAAGTTTTGTGCTGGACCTGCTGGATTTACGACGCGCCATTGAACCGATGGCCGTGCGATGGGCGTGTGAAAGGGCGACACCGGAGCAGATTGCCGGGATTCAGGCAGCCTATGCGCAGCTTGCGGCCAGCGTCGCCGACTTCGGCGATTACAACGCTGCGGATCAACGCTTCCATGAAGCGGTGCTGGCGGCGAGTCACAACCAGTTTATCGAGCAGATGCTGCCGGCACTGGGCGCTCTGCTGGCGATTTCGTTTGAAGTGTCATCGGCGGTGCCCGGCGAGCTGGGCAGAACCTTGCCGTTGCACAAGGATCTGGCGGACGCCATTGCGAATCGGGATTCGGCGCGGGGTGTGTGGGCCTGCATGAGTCTGATAGAAAACGCTGGTGAAGTGATCGCGCGTTCACGGGAACAACCGCCGTCACGCTATTCCTGAGCAGGCACGTTTGACGTTTCAGAGGTGAGCTTTTTGAGTGGCTCACAGACCTACAATAATAAGCAGGAAATCTTCCATGAAATGGCTGCCGGTCTGTGACCAGCGTTTCAAATTGGCCGAAGGGCCGTTCTGGGACCATGCCCATCAGGCGTTGTACTGGGTCGATATCGCCGGCTTCCGCGCGCTGCGCCTTCACGCCGGCAAGCTGTCCCACTGGCAGTTCACCGAG
Source organism: Pseudomonas graminis (assembly GCF_013201545.1). NCBI lineage: Bacteria > Pseudomonadati > Pseudomonadota > Gammaproteobacteria > Pseudomonadales > Pseudomonadaceae > Pseudomonas > Pseudomonas graminis. The sequence goes on along the minus strand of NZ_CP053746.1, from coordinate 5,127,697 downwards.
CCGGTCTCCGCCTTCATTCCTACCATGACAGGCGATGCACTGGTCACCCTCGCCAGCGGGGTCCACCGTCTCGACCTCGATTCCCCGTCCCATCAGCCTGTTATTTCTCTGCTATGCGCCGCCGACCCTGTGGCCGGCAATCGTGCCAACGAAGCCCGTTGCGACCGGCATGGCCGGCTGTGGCTGGGGACCATGCAGAACAACCTGGACGAGGAGGGCGGTGACCTGCCGATCGAGCGTCGCTCCGGCGGACTTTACCGCGTCGACGGCGATGCCTCGGTCGCGCCGTTGCTGAACGGGCAGGGCATCGTTAACACACTGGTCTGGCCGGAGAACGATGCAGCGGTACTCACCGCAGACACTCTGGATGGCGTGATCTATCGCTACCCGATCAACCAGGATCATTCCCTCGGCGAGCGGGAGGTCTGGGCCCATGAGCATTCGCGCGGTGCCCCCGATGGCTCGGCGATGGACGAAGATGGTTTTGTCTGGAACGCCCGCTGGGGTGGTGGCTGCCTGATCCGTTTTGCCCCCGATGGCAGCGTTGATCGGGTCGTCGAGTTGCCGGTCAGTCACCCGACCAGTTGCGTGTTCGGCGGGCCGGACATGACCACGTTATTCGTCACCAGCGCGCGGCCTGCAGATGGCGCGCTGGAGCTGGATGGGTCTGTGATTCAGATGAAAATTGGCATCAAGGGCATGGCCTCGCATCGCTTTGCGGGGTGAGCCAAACCCTGTGCGGTAGAGGTGTGACACTCGGTTACATAGGCTTCATTGATAATATGATATGACTGTTTTCAGTCGGTCGGCCTGCGTTGTTCCAGCTGCATTCCGTCCCGACACTCACTGCTGAACGCTGTAGCTAGTCAATAAAAATAAGGAGTTAGCTATGTTGAGTCGCCACGGGATTCGTTCCCTGTGCTGTGCTGCTGTTGCCACCGCCATCCTCGGCATGAGCGGCGGTGTATCTGCCGCTGATAAGGTCAAGATCGGCTTCCTGGTCAAACAGGCTGAAGAGCCCTGGTTCCAGACCGAATGGGCCTTCGCTGAAAAAGCCGGTCAGGAACACGGTTTTGAAGTGATCAAAATTGCCGTTCCCGACGGTGAGAAAACCCTCTCCGCCATCGACAGCCTCGCCGCCAACGGCGCCAAAGGGTTTGTCATCTGCCCGCCTGATGTTTCCCTCGGCCCGTCCATCGTCGCCAAAGCCAAAGCCAATGACATGAAAGTGATGGCCGTCGACGACCGTTTCGTCGACGCCAAAGGCAAGTTCATGGAAGACGTGCCGTACCTGGGCATGGCCGCGTTCGAAGTCGGCCAGAAACAGGGCGCGGCCATGGCCGACGAAGCGAAAAATCGCAAGTGGGACTGGAAAGAAACCTACGCGATCATCAACACCTACAACGAGCTCGACACCGGCAAGAAGCGCACCGACGGTTCGGTGGATGCGTTGAAGAAAGCCGGTTTGCCTGAGGATCACATCCTCTTTGCTCCGCAGAAAACCCTCGACGTGCCAGGCAGCATGGATTCCACCGGCGCTGCCCTGCCGAAGCTGCCGTCGGCCGCGAAAAATCTGATCATCGGTGGCATGAACGACAACACCGTACTCGGTGGCGTGCGTGCAACCGCTGGCGCCGGCTTCACCGCCGCCAACGTCATCGGCATCGGCATCAACGGCACTGACGCCATCGACGAGCTGAAGAAGAAGGACAGCGGCTTCTTTGGGTCGATGCTGCCTAGCCCTGACAAAGAGGGTTACAACACCGCTCTGGCGATGTACGAGTGGGTCACCACCGGTAAAGAACCCGCGAAATACACCGCCATGGACGACGTGACGCTGATCACCCGCGCCAACTTCAAGGACGTGCTGACCAAGATCGGTCTGTACAAGTAAGCGCGGCAGTCGAGTCGGGACGCCTGAAACTCAGGCGGATATCTGCAAGGCCCCGTTTCACTCGCAAAGGGTGGGGCGGGGTGGAGGTGGTTCATGCAACAGGCATCGGTTCAACAACAGGTTCAGCCTGGCGGCAGCCTGCGCTTCAACGGGATCGGTAAAACCTTTCCCGGTGTGAGGGCGCTGTCGGACATCAATTTCGAAGCTCGGCCAGGCAGCGTTCACGCGCTGATGGGCGAGAACGGCGCGGGTAAATCGACGCTGCTGAAGATTCTCGGTGGCTCGTACCAGCCCAACAGCGGCGATCTGCAGATCGGCGATCAGCACCTGGCGTTCAAATCAACCGCTGACAGCATCGCGGCCGGCGTCGCGGTGATTCACCAGGAACTGCACCTGGTCCCGGAAATGTCGGTGGCGGAGAACCTGCTGCTCGGTCACATGCCCAATCGCTGGGGCATGATCAACCGTCGGGCCATGGTCCGACGCGCGAGGGAGCTGCTCAAAGGTCTGGCTGACGAGATCGACCCGAACACGCGCCTGGGTGATCTCTCCCTGGGTCAGCGGCAATTGGTGGAAATCGCCAAGGCCATGTCGCGCAACGCCCATGTGATTGCGTTCGACGAACCCACCAGCAGCCTGTCGGCGCGCGAGATCGATCGTCTGATGGCGATCATCACCCGGCTGCGGGATGAAGGCCGGGTCATTCTCTACGTGTCTCACCGCATGGAAGAAATCTTCCGCGTGTGTGACGCCGTCACCGTGTTCAAGGATGGGCGCTTCGTGCGCACCTTCGAGGACATGGCTGATCTGGACCATGACCGCCTCGTGACCTGTATGGTTGGGCGCGACATCCAGGACATCTACAACTATCGGCCGCGCCAGCATCAGGGGCCGAGCCTGCGAGTGACTGGCCTGATGGGCCCCGGTTTGCAGGAGCCCGTCAGTTTTGCCGTGGAGAAGGGGGAGATCCTTGGCTTCTTCGGGCTGGTCGGCGCCGGTCGGACCGAGATGTTTCGCATGCTGTCGGGGCTGACGCGCAGTCAGGCCGGGGCCTTACAACTGGAGGGCAAGCCGCTGAACCTGCGTTCACCGCGCGACGCCATCGACGCCGGCATTCTGCTGTGCCCGGAAGACCGCAAAAAAGAAGGCATCGTGCCGCTGTCCAGTGTCGCCGAGAACATCAACATCGGCGCGCGGCCTCGCCATGTCAGCCTGGGCTGCCTGATTCAGGGCCGCTGGGAGCGTGACAACGCCCGGCACCAGATCAAGTCGATGAACGTCAAGACGCCTTCGCCCGAACAGCAGATGCTGTTTCTGTCGGGTGGCAATCAGCAGAAGGCCATTCTCGGCCGCTGGCTGTCGATGCCGATGAAAGTGCTGCTGCTGGACGAGCCCACCCGGGGCATCGACATCGGCGCCAAATCCGAGATCTACCAGATCATCCACAACCTCGCTGCCGATGGCATTGCGGTCATTGTGGTGTCCAGCGACCTGATGGAGGTCATGGGCATTTCCGATCGGATTCTGGTGATGAGTGAAGGCGCCATCACCGGCGAATTGTCCCGCGAAGAGGCTAATGAACAGCGTCTTCTGCAACTGGCATTGCCGCGTACGCGCGGTTGAACCTGGCCTTGAAAACTGGCTATGAAAAATAAGAACGAGGTGCGTATGTCTACCGAATCCAGCCTGACGGCTCCCCGCCAAGGCATGAACCTGCGTCGATTCGTCGACGACTGGGCCATGCTCATGGCCGCCCTGGGCATCTTTGTGCTCTGTGCGCTTTTGATCGACAACTTCATGTCACCGCTGAATATGCGTGGCCTGGGCCTCGCGATTTCCACCGTCGGCATCGCCGCCTGCACCATGCTGTACTGCCTGGCGTCAGGGCATTTCGACCTGTCGGTCGGTTCGGTACTGGCGTGCTCAGGCGTCATTGCCGGGATCGTCATTCGTGACACCGACAGCGTGTTTCTGGGCGTATCGGCGGCGCTGGCCATGGGCTTGCTGGTCGGGCTGATCAACGGCATCGTCATCGCCAAGCTGCGCATCAACGCGCTGATCACCACGCTGGCGACCATGCAGATTGTGCGGGGGCTGGCGTACATCTTCTCCAACGGTAAAGCCGTGGGCGTCGGCGACGAGGCCTTCTTCGTGTTCGGTAACGGTCAGCTGTTCGGCGTGCCGGTGCCGATTCTGATCACCATCGTCTGCTTTATCTTCTTCGGCTGGCTGTTGAACTACACCACCTACGGACGCAATACCCTGGCCATCGGCGGCAACCAGGAAGCGGCGTTGCTGGCAGGCGTACACGTCGACCGGACCAAGATCATCATCTTTGCCGTGCACGGGTTGATCGGCGCGCTGGCCGGCGTGGTGCTGGCCTCGCGCATGACCTCCGGTCAGCCGATGATCGGACAGGGCTTTGAGCTGACGGTGATTTCCGCGTGCGTACTGGGCGGGGTGTCCCTGAGCGGGGGCATCGGCATGATTCGCCACGTGATCGCAGGGGTATTGATTCTGGCAATCATCGAGAACGCCATGAACCTGAAGAACATCGACACGTTTTACCAGTACGTAATCCGCGGCACGATCCTGTTGCTGGCGGTGATCATCGACCGGTTGAAGCGTCGCTGATTCGGGGTCGTCTGGACTGCGCTGTGTGAGGAGGGCCTCTCCCCACACAGCCTCATCTCCTACCATGCCGCTTTACACCAGCTTCGAGGTCTCGAAGATCAACTTCATCGTGGCCTGGGCCAGCGACTGCGCTTCAACCCGGATCGTTTCCAGCTGCACCGTTGCTTCGCTGAACCGAGCATCGTGGTTGCGCACTTCGATGAGTTGCGTCAACTGCAGCGAAGCCTCAATGAGGCCGTATAAATTACGGTGCAGCTGATGGGTGACTTTGGTGAGATGGGGGTATACGTCCGGCGGTTCCTCAGGATCTATCACCGATGCTCTGTTCACTGCGCTCGGCGATGCCCTGTTGCCACTCATGACGTAGTTCAGGTCGACACCGGCCTCGGCGATGCGCAGCAGATAATCGGCCTTCGGCGACCGGGTGCCGTTCTCGTAATTGCCCTGTGCGTTGGTCTCGACGCCGCCAATAGCGCCTAATGCGCTCTGTGACAGCTTCAGTCTGTTGCGTTCCTGCCTGAGTCGCAGGCCAATGCCTTTCATGTGCTCAACTCCGTTTGAGGATCCCTGAGGTCAAGCAGCTGAATGCGAATTCATGGACCGACTCGGCGGGAGGATGAGCAGATCAACGCAAACGGGTGCGGCTTAAGAGATTTGTCTATTCATACAGGACCAGACAATACCGTCATTCGGTTTGAATGTGGATCCGAAAATAGCGTGTTGTAGGAATTTTCTCAAACAGTTGTATTACAACCATTCGAACGAATGACTTGGGTAGGACCGGTGGGCTTTATGGATAGTGGCGTGAAGGAGGTGCGCTGATGGGAACGCCCGGGCGTCTGGGGACCGGGCGTCGACGCTGTCAGGAAGGGCAGCGGGCATCGGGTTGGCGCGCCCATTGCGAGGCGGTCCGCGCGATGGCTTCAGCGAGAGCCGACACGGCTTGCTGATGAGCGAGCACCAGGTTTTCCATGCCGAGTGCTGCTGGTTGCCGAATCACGCTGCTGCAGGTAAGGGTCTGTCGCTGGGTACCGGGCCCGGCACCGCTGCCGCGCAGGCTCAGGTTCCAGACCACGTCGATCAGGGCGTATTGATCCAGCACCGATTCAAAGCGACGTACGTCGGTGCGCACCGATAGCACCGGCTGGTTACTCTGTTTCGGCAGCCCGGCAAGGTCTCGGGACCCGAAGCGACGCTCCAGCTGTCCAGTCAGCGCGTCATGGAATTCATCGCCCAACGGCGCGCCCCAGCGTTCGTTCTCCAGAATCGCCAGGCTGCCATTACCCTGGCGGATGACCAGCGGCGGCTGGTCGACCTGCACCGCCATGAGCACAGCCTGCATTTCGAACTGAAACGGCGCCGGGCTTACATTCGCCGGCACCGGAGTGGCCGGCGCGATCAACGTGTAATAGTGGGTCGGCGTGGAGGCGCAGGCCGCCACACCGAGCACACACCCCAGGGCGAGAAGAGAATTACGCAGCGTCATTGGGCCGGCTCCGGAGCGATTTCACGGGAAGAGGATGATCCTTTATACGAACCGGGCGCCGCATCGCCAGTGCGACCGCGAATCAGCGATTCCGGATGGCGACTGAGGAAGTCGGTCAACACCCGCACTGAGCGCGCCGTCCGCTGGACTTCGTCCATGGCCTGACCCAGTTGCTGACGTGCCGGCGAGTCATCCGACAGCGCTTCGTTGGCCGTGCCCAAGGTTTTTTGCGCTTGCTGCAACGCGCCACGCATCTGTGGCAACACGTCGCTGTTGACCTGCTTCATGGTTTTCTGGAGTTCGATCAGGCTGCCGTTGAGGTTCTTTGCCAGGTCGTCGAGGGGGATCTTGCCAAGCTTGTCGACAAACTGCTGCAACTGCTCCTGCAGCTTATCGAAACTGCCGGGCACCGTCGGAATCTCCAACGGACGCGCCTTGGCGTTATAGGAAATCTTCGCCGCCTTGGGATCGAAATCCATGGCCACATAAAGCTGGCCGGTCAGCAGGTTGCCGGTGCGCACCTGCGCCCGCAGCCCGCGCTCGACAAACTGACCGAGAATTCTGGAGGTCTGCTCTTCATCGTCGCCGCCGCCGGCCTGCTGTTTCAGCTTGTCATTGGCTGCGCCCAGCCGCTGTGGATAGATCACGGCGCCGACGATGCCGGGGAAGGTGCCCGTCGCCGCGTCATAGTCGAGGTCAACGGACACCACGCGGCCCACATTGACGCCGAGGAAGTCCACCGGCGCATTGACCACAAGGCCGCGCAGCGACTGGTTGAAGCGCATGCGGATGTATTTGGGTTCGCCGTCGGGCGGGGCCAGCGCAGTGGCCTGGTCCTCAAACAGCTTGAATTCGGCGTTGCCGTTGGCCGGCTTGGCGTCCGGACTGTACTTGGGTTCACGGAAGGCGATACCGCCGGAGAGGATCGACGCCATGGACTGGGTGGAGACTTTCAGGCCCGAAGCACCGAGGGTGACGTCCACACCGCTGGCGTTCCAGAAGCGTGAATCGTCGAGGACGAATTGATCGTTGGGCGCGCCGACGAAAATTTCGACGTCCACACCCTTGCCGTCCTTCGCCAGTTCGTAGGCCACGACCTGGCCCACCTGGATGCGGCGGAAGTACACCGGCGAGCCGATGTCCAGCGAGCCAAGGTCGTCGGTGTGCAGAATGAAGCGCTTGCCTTTCTCGCCAAACGTCACGGCCGGCGGGGTTTCCAGGCCAGTGAAGTCTTTCTTGGTTTCTTCCGAGTTGCCGGCATCGGCGCCGATGAACGCCCCTGATAACAGGGTATCGACGCCGGTCACGCCATGGGCGCCGATCCGCGGCCGCACCACCCAGTACTGTGTGTCGGCGCGGGTGAACGGCACGGCCGACTGGTTCAGGTCGATGCTTGCCAGCACGTGAGTGCGGTCATCGCTGAGTTCGATGTCGGTGACCATGCCGATGACCACGTTCTTGTACTTGACCTGGGTTTTCTTGGCTTCCAGACCTTCGGCCGTGAGGAAGCTCACCACCACTTTGGGGCCGACGTTGAGGAAGTCATGAACCACCATCGACAAGCCGATCAGGGCGGCGACGATCGGCACCAGCCAGACCAGTGACACGCGGACCTTGCGTGCCTTGACCTGCGGTCGGGTCGGCGGGGAGGGGGGTAGGGTGTTATCGGACATCTTCAACCTCTGCGTCCCAGATTAGCCGGGGATCGAACGTCATGGCGGCAAGCATGGTCATCACCACCACCAAACCAAAAAACAGAATGCCAAGGCGCGGCTCGATGGTGCTGAGCCCGCGAAACTGAACCAGCGCTGCCACTAGCGCGACCACCAGCACGTCGAGCATGGACCAGTAGCCGATCAGTTCAATGAAACGAAACAGCCGCGAGCGCTCGCGCATCGCCCATGTGCTGCGGCGCTGGCAAGTCACCAGCATCAGCCCCAGCACCAGAAACTTGATGCAGGGCACGACCACGCTGGCGATGAAAATCAGGATGGCGATGTCCCATGAGCCGCTTTCGGCGAACTCGATGACCCCGCTCATGATGGTGTTCTCACTGCTGCTGCCGAGCATGGTCGTATACATCACCGGCAGCAGGTTGGCCGGAATGTAGAAGATCAGCCCTGCAATCAGGAATGCCCAGGTGCGCGTCAGGCTGTTGGGCTTGCGCCGATGCACCGGCGAATCGCAGCGCGGGCATTCATGGGCGTCTTCCGGGCAGACGTAACTGCACACGTGACACAAGGTGACTTTGTAGTCGCGGGCGTAGGGAATGCCGTTCATTCCGGTTCAACTCCCAGTTCGTCCCACAGGCGGCGGATGTCTTTGCCGGCGATCAACAGGATCAGCACCATCAGCATTGCCATGGCCCACAGGCCTGCGCCTGCGTGTACGTCCAGCATGCCTGCCAGCTTGACGATCGCCACCAGAATCCCCAGCAGGCACACCTCCAGCATGCTCCAGGGCCGCAAGTGTTCGAGGGTGCGCATGCACATCTTGAAGCCGGGGGCGATCTCGCCGCGATGGGCATGCGCCAGTACCCAGAACAGCAGGGCGATCTGCAGCGCCGGCGCGAGAATGATGGCCAGCCCTGCGACCAGGGCGATCAGCGTGATCTGCCCCTGGGCCAGCGCTTGAACCGAACCCCAGAGGGTTACCTCGTTGTGCAGGCCTTGCATGCTGATGCTGATGACCGGAAACACGTTGGCGAAGATGAACAGGACGCAGGCGGCGAGGCTCAGTGCGAGCAGTTGCTCGATGGTCAGCCGGTGACTGCGGCGCAGAATCGCGGCGCAGCGCAGGCAATAGGCAGCCTCGCCTCTGTTCAGGGGCATGGCCTCGTAGACCGAGTCGCAATGCTCGCAGATGATCCACTGATCAGCGCGCGCGTGCGTCTCGCCCAGCGCTGGCGCGGGCGGTTGCTCGGATGCATGGGCCTGGCGGTGAGAAATGTCAGTCATCGGCGCGGGCGTCGCGGAAGTCATGGATGTGTTCACGATAGATCGGCTTTCGTCGATTGCGCGTGTGGGCGTTGGGCGGGCAACGATACCCTGTCGGCCAAGCGCAGGCTCGCATTAGTTGAAGTGAATGTCATGAAAGACGCGCCGGCGAGAAGACTTGAAAGATTGACCACAGTGCCATCATTGGGTTCGGCGTAATTTTGCAAAGGCGGTCGCGCTCTTTTCAGAATGCTGTCACAGGCAGGGTTGAAAGCGAGTTCGCTGTTGTGGCCGAGCATTGTAGCGGCGGCCAGTTACAACTCGCATCCACCTGCGGTGATAGACTCCCGCCACTTCAAACGAGGAGCAACAGACGTGCGCAAGATGGCAATGATGGTAGCGGTGTTGATGCTGGCGGGTTGTGATGGCGGCAAGCCGGCGACACCCGCCCAGGTTCCGAGCACTGACTCGGTGGCGGAAGCGCCGACGCCGGCTTCGCAGCAATGGACCATTCGTGTCCATTTGAAGGAAGCGCTGAGCGACATGACCTATTGGCTGGTTGAGCACCATTACCCGTCTTACGTGGTGAAGGTCGATGGCAGAGAAGTGGTCATGATCGGGCCGTTCGAGTCTCAGGCTGACGCCGAGAAGGCTAAGATGGATATCGATGCCGCGATGGCCAAGGCCCATCGACTGTCGCAGCTGGAAGTGATCCCGCCACACTCCTGAGGATCCGAGGCCGGTGACATCAAGGGATGCCCCGGCCAAAGCCCGTCTTGAAGCAGAGTCAGACGTCGATGATCAACGACGGCCCAGCAGCAGACCCACGACCAGACCGAAGCCCGCAGAGACCGCCACGGTCTGCCATGGGTGGCCGCCGATGTAGTTTTCGGTGGCATCGACGGCTGGCTTGGCGCGTTCGCGCACGCTGCTCACGGACTCCATGGCCTGCTTGAGCTTCTGGCTCAGTTGAGCGCGCACGGTGTCGGCTTCTTCGCCAACCAGTGAGGCGCTGTCCTTCAGCAATTTGTCGGACTCTTCAATGAGGGCGGCCAGTTCGCTGAACGCTTGATCCTTGATCTGTTCGACAGCGGCGTTTTGGGCAGCAGTTTTACGAGCCATGGCAAATTTCCTTTCAGTGGTTATGGCAGTGTGCAATGGAGTTTTGAGTGCCTAAAAAGTTGCAGCCCAAATCCGCCGGCGGCCAAAAAGTACCCGGCGGCCAAAAAAGTACAATGAACAGGGTCGGGAATTGTCTTCACCGGGTGTAAGATGCTGACGTTTTTCGAGCCGATACGGCTCCGTTCATGCGTTTCGTTTTGCACATCGAGGTACATACCATGAGCTACAACCTGGCCAATAAAACCCTTCCGGAACGCGCCGCCATCGAGGACGAAAAGTCTCGTCTGTTCGATCTGTGGCAGAGCAATCTGGGCAAGGCCAAGGGTGACGCTGCCCGGTTGATGGGCGAGCGGGCCAAACGCAAGGGCAAATGGTCGGAGTGGGTGCGCGGTGAACTCGACGCCATGTCGCCACCGGAGTACGCCAACATGGTGCGCGCCGAGGTCAATCGTCTGGTGGCGGCGGCGCGGGGTTGAGGGATTCAATACAGCGCTTTTGATGCCTTCCCGGCTAAAGCCGGTCCCACTGGAAGCTCAAAATCGGTCATGGGGCGCGGTGTCACCAACTTCCGCTAGCCGGTTTCGGCAGGCTCAGCGTGCCGCTGTCCTCGAAGCGCATCGTGCCGAACAGTCCGCCGGCCAGCTTGCCGTGCAGCTCGTAGGGCAGGTTGTCCAGCCGTTGCTGATCGGCAAGGCCCACCGCCTGGCGCAGTGCGGCAAAGGCTGACACGGTGACCGGCACCGTCAACACGCCTTCGGAAAACCGCCCGATCGTGCCTTTCTGGTCACTGACGCCAGAGGCCAGCAAGCGGCCGTTGACGTCCAGGTTCAGCGCCACACCGTCGTACTGGATGTCGGTGTCGTTGGGGTTTTGCAGGCGCAGCTTCACGGCGAAGCGGATTTCCAGATCCTGGCCGGGCAGGGGATCGATGCCCACTACGTTGATGTTCAGCGGATCGCGGTTGGGAAACAGCGCGCAGGCGCTGAGTGCGAGCACCAGGGTCAGGCCGGCGAGGAGGGTGCGGATCGGGCGTAGCGGCATCGGTGACTCCCGTGGCAGGCCGTTGGGGCGCAACACGCCCCTTCAAACGTCCTGACGATTCAAGTGTGCGACCCCGCGCGCCGGTAGAGGTTCTGCGTCAGGTCCCGCGGCAGGGCTAGGGGGCGGATCCTGCAGCACCTTAAGCGTGGCAGCTTCCGGGTCGAATTCGGTGAGCTCCGGCTCCTGGTATTCCTCCGGCAGAAAGATATTGAGGATGATCGCGCAGAACGCGCCGACGGTGATGGGCGATTCGAAAATGTTGTGCAGCGCCTTGGGCAGCTCGCGCAAGACCTCCGGCACGGCAGCGACGCCCAGGCCCATGCCCAGGGAAATCGCCACGATCAGCATATTGCGCCGATGCAGGCCGGCTTCCGAGAGGATCTTGATGCCCGCCACGGCCACAGTGCCGAACATGATCAGCGTCGCGCCGCCCAGCACCGGCTTCGGCATCAGCTGCAGCACAGCGCCGATGACCGGAAACAGGCCCAGCAGCACCAGAATCCCGGCGATGTAAAACGCCACGTAGCGGCTGGCCACGCCGGTCAGCTGAATGACCCCGTTGTTCTGCGCGAACGTCACCATGGGCAAGCTATTGAACGTCGCGGCCAGCGCCGAATTCAGCCCGTCCGCCAGCAGCCCCGACTTGATCCGGCGGATGTACACCGGCCCACTCACCGGTTGCCGGGAAATCATCGAGTTGGCGGTAAGGTCCCCAGCGGCCTCCAGCGGCGACACGAGAAAGATCACCGCGATCGGGATGAACGCCAGCAGATCGAAGGAAAAGCCGTATTTGAACGGCACCGGCAGGCTCATCACCGGAACATGGGGCATCTGCGCGAAATCCACCCGACCCATGAACCACGCGACGGCGAAGCCCAGGGCCAGGGCGATGATGATCGCACTCAGGCGCAGTAACGGGATGTTGAACCGGTTGAGGACCACGATGGTGATCAGCACCAGACCTGCCAGGCCCATGTTCGCCGCCGAACCCAGGTCGCTTGCGCCAAAGCCGCCGGCCATGTCGGTCATCGCCACTTTCAACAGCGACAGGCCCATCAGGGTAATGATCGTGCCCGTGACCACCGGGGTGATCAGCTTGCGCAATTTCCCGATGAACTGGCTGAGGGCGACTTCGACGAACGCCGCGCAGAAGCACACGCCGAAGATCGTCGAAAGAATTTCCTCGGTGCCGCCGCCGCGACTCTTCACCAGAAACCCCGCGCTGAGTATGACGCTGAGGAAGGAGAAGCTGGTGCCCTGCAGACACAGCAGGCCCGAACCGATCGGGCCGAAGCGTTTGGCCTGAACGAAGGTGCCCAGCCCGGACACGAACAACGCCATGCTGATCAGGTACGGCACTTCACTGTCCAGCCCGAGCACGCTGCCGACGATGAGGGTTGGGGTGATGATGCCAACGAAACTGGCGAGCACGTGCTGCAACGCGGCAAAGATCGCGGCGGTGAAATGCGGTCGGTCATGCAGGCCGTAGATGAGGTCTGTTCTGGATGAAACTGAAGCAGAAGCCGAGCGGGTCGGGGCGCTGTTGCGGGGTGCGGTCATGGTTAGCCTGCCATTTTGTTTTTATGGGGTCATGGGCTTTGCGGATGACACATCTCCGGCCGGTGCGGACATCTTGTCTTGCCGGTCAGGATTGCCGACTGTACAACATGTCCACACGCATAAATACAGTTTGGTAGGAGATTGTGTACAAAGCGCAAGGCGGGGCATGGCAGTCGGCCGAGGTAAAAAGGGCGCGCAGGATGCCAGAAAACATTACCCAGGTCAGCGATCGATGTCGGCTGGTTCCAGGCAAATGCTCACGGCGCTGAACCATCTTTTGCCGAAAGCCTCCATAATGTTGACCGCCAGTGTCGACCGCCATCAGTGGTGACCGTCATCAGCCTGTCGAGTTTGTTCCGCAGTATCTCTGGACAAGGAGGTTTTTACTGAGGCGTCACGATGATCAAGAGCACGGCACAGCAGTTCCCGTTGAGTGAGTCGCAAATCGCATTGATCGCCCGGGCGCTGGCGGACAGCCGACGCTTTCGGATCCTGATTCAGATCGGCGACAGCGAACAGGCGCTGCCCTGCGCCGAAGTGCTGAAGGTCCATCCCGTCAGCGCCGCCACCGTCTCCCACCACACCAAAGAGCTCGAGCGCGCCGGCCTCATCGCCACCCTGCGCGAAGGCAAATACGCCAGCTTCATGATCCAGCGCGAGGTGCTCCACGCCTACGCTCGGCAGTTGATGCAGATCTAATACACCCCGTGCGATCTGCAAGACGCGGAGCGTCCGGGGCGGTGTGACCACGCGGAGCGTGGGAACAATCAGCATCTATGGTGAACAAACCGGCCTCTTCCCGGCTAAAGCCAGTCCTACAAGGGCACCGTGTGCAGTCAGTGGGATCGGCTCGGACTGTAGGACCGGCTTCAGCCGGGAAGCTTTTGCTTTGCTTGTGATCTGCTTTTGATCTTCATGCACGGAAGGTCCAGCCACCGCCAATCGCGACTTTGGTGCAGGCTGAACGCAGGTCTTGCGGAGTGGGCCGAGCGGCATGGATGCCGCGAGAGCCGCCCCCCGCCATGGATGGCGGATGGCGGCGGGCCCACGGAGCGAGACCGGAGTGAAGGAACCCCGAGGAACGAGGGGCCCAACCGAGAGCAAGCACCCTTGGTTACTTGGGGTGCTTTTCCAAGTAACTCGCCGAAGGCGAAATATTCGGCCCCTAGGCCGACGCCCTTGATCTTCTTCAGCCCCATTGAAAATAGCCCTGACAACCCCTATGTCTTGAAAAGTCCCGCATCCGGAGTTCCCCATGTACCCAGACGTTCAGCTCTTCATCGATGGTCAATGGCGTGCCAGTGCAGACGGCCGCACCCTCGACGTCATCAACCCCGCCGACGGCGAAACCCTCGGCACCGTGGCCCATGCCGACATCGCCGATCTGGACCAGGCGCTGGCAGCGGCCGAGCGCGGCTTTGAAACCTGGCGCAGCACACCGGCCTACGACCGCTACAAAATCATGCAAAAGGCCGCCAACCTGCTGCGCGATCGCGTCGATCACATCGCCAACATCATGACCCGGGAACAGGGCAAACCCCTGGCCGAAGCGCGCATGGAAACCCTGTCCGCCGCCGACATCATCGACTGGCTGGCCGAAGAAGGCCGTCGCGCTTATGGTCGACTGGTGCCATCGCGCAATGTCTCGGTGGAGCAGAAAGTCATCAAAGAGCCGGTCGGCCCGGTGGCGGCGTTCACGCCGTGGAACTTCCCGATCAACCAGGTAGTACGCAAACTGTCCTCGGCGCTGGCGGCCGGCTGCTCGATCATCGTCAAGGCCCCGGAAGAAACCCCGGCGTCGCCTGCCGAACTGGTCCGCGCGTTCGTCGATGCCGGCGTTCCGGCGGGCGTCATCGGCCTGGTATACGGCGACCCTGCACAGATTTCCAGCTACCTGATTGCCCACCCGACCATCAAGAAAGTCACCTTCACCGGCTCGACCCCGGTCGGCAAGCAGCTGGCAGCGCTGGCCGGTCAGCACATGAAGCGCGCGACCATGGAGCTCGGCGGCCACGCCCCGGCGCTGGTGTTCGACGACGCCGATATCGACCTCGCCGCCCGCACGCTAGCCGGTGCCAAATTCCGCAATGCCGGGCAGGTCTGCGTGTCACCCACGCGCATTCTCGTCCAGCGCGGCGTGTTCGATGAATTCGTCGAGAAGTTCGTCGGCCATGCCCACGAGCTGAAAGTCGGCAACGGCCTGGAGCAGGGCGTGACCATGGGCCCGGTGGCCAATGAGCGTCGCATTCCGGCGTTGTCGGCGTTAATCAAGGACGCCAGCGACAAGGGCGCCAAGGTCCACGTCGGCGGCGAGGCCATCGAAGGGCCGGGCTACTTCTTCCAGCCCACTGTCCTCAGCGGCCTGACCACCGAAATGCGCATCATGAACGAAGAACCGTTCGGCCCGGTGGCGCTGCTGGTGCCGTTCGACACGGTCGAGGATGCCGTCAAGGAATCCAACCGCGTGCCGTTTGGTCTGGCGTCGTATGCGTTTACTTCGTCGATGAAAACCACCCACATCCTCAGCACCCGCATCGAAGCCGGCATGCTGTCGATCAACCACCAGGGCATCGGCCTGGTTGAGGTGCCGTTCGGTGGCATCAAGGATTCCGGCTACGGGTCCGAGGGCGGTACCGAAGCGATCGAGGCGTACCTGAACACCAAGCTGGTGACGGTGTTCAACGTTTAACGTCATGCAGCCGCATTGAAAAAAGAAGCCCACCGTTTGGTGGGTTTTTTTTAAGTTGTCGAGGGTGCTGCTGGGGACTGCTTTTAGTGGGACCGGCTTTAGTCGGGAAGGCGCCAGTACCAGCACCTTCGTTGTTGAGCCGGGGACAGAGTAATTTACGGTGAAGCGTTGTAAATAAATCAGTCCCCTCATCTAGCCGCCACATCACCCCCGCTGAACTCCCGCCCACCCCGCGAACTCTGAACCCACAGATCACTTCCGATCCACGGGGACGACTCATGGCGATCAGCAGCGTGCAGGCAGTAGCGGCAGACCCCAAAGGCGCAGTGTTTGAAACGGACCTGCCGGCCCGGCTCGATCGTCTGCCGTGGGGGCGGTTTCATACGTTGCTGGTGTTTGCGCTGGGCATCACCTGGCTGCTCGACGGGCTCGAAGTGACCCTCGCGGGCTCGGTGTCCGGGGCGCTGAAAGACAGCCCGGTCCTGCACCTGACCAACGCCGATATTGGTCTGGCCGGCGGCGCCTATATCTGCGGCGCGGTGCTGGGGGCGTTGTTCTTTGGCTGGCTGACCGACCGGCTGGGCCGGCGCAAACTGTTCTTCATCACCCTCGCGCTGTACATCACTGCGACCGCCGCCACGGCGTTTTCCTTCAGCGTCTGGAGTTTCCTGCTGTTCCGGTTCCTGACCGGGATGGGGATCGGCGGCGAGTACACGGCGATCAACTCGACCATTCAGGAATTCACGCCCGCACGGTTTCGCGGCTGGGTGGACCTGACCATCAACGGCACCTTCTGGATCGGCGCGGCCTTGGGCGCGGTCGGCTCCATCGTGCTGCTGGACGCCTCCTGGGTCGGCGCGGACATGGGTTGGCGCCTGTGTTTCGGCATCGGCGCGGTGCTCGGTCTGATCATTCTGCTGATGCGCCTGTGGCTGCCGGAAAGTCCGCGCTGGTTGCTGATTCACGGCCAGGGCGAGGAGGCGAGGGTGATCGTGGAAGGCATCGAAGAGCGCCTGCGCCGTCAGGGCCACGACCTCTCCGCGCCAACAGGTCCACCCTTGCGTCTGCACGCCCGGGACCACACGCCGCTGAAAGAGATTTTCCACACGCTGTTCAACACCTACCGCCGTCGCGCGCTGGTTGGCCTGACGTTGCTGACCGCCCAGGCGTTCTTCTATAACGCGATTTTCTTCACCTACGCGCTGGTGCTCACCGAGTTCTATCAAGTACCGTCGGCCTCCATCGGCTGGTACGTGCTGCCCCTGGCGCTGGGCAACTTCTGCGGGCCCTTGCTGCTCGGCCGGCTGTTCGATGTGGTGGGGCGGCGGGTCATGATCAGCCTGACTTACGCCGTCTCCGGGGTTTTGCTGACCGTCAGCGGCTATTTGTTTCAGCAGGGCATTCTGGACGTCACCCAACAGGCCATCGCCTGGATGATCATCTTCTTCTTCGCCTCGGCAGCGGCCAGTTCGGCGTACCTGACCGTCGCCGAAACCTTCCCGCTGGAGATCCGCGCGCTGGCGATTGCTGTCTTTTACGCCTTTGGCACGGCGCTGGGTGGCATTGTCGGTCCAACACTGTTCGGCGAGCTGATCGACACCCACGAGCGCGGGCCGGTGTTCTTTGGGTACCTGATCGGCGCGGCGTTGATGTTGCTGGCCGCGGTGGTGCAGGCCATCTGGGGCGTGGCATCGGAAGGCAAATCCCTCGAAGAAGTGGCGCGGCCCTTGTCCCAGGCCCACGACTGACCCAAGCCCACGACTGACCAGGCATGGCCTTGGCGATTGGTCAGTTTTGTTCAATCGCCGCCCGGCCGCCCTTTGTACACTCACTTCACAGTCAATGAAGGGTGAGACGTGCAATGAACCTGATGATTTCCATGGCGGCGTTCGCGCTGGCCGCGTCCATATCGCCGGGGCCGGTGAACGTCGTGGCGCTCAGCTCGGGTGCGCAGTTCGGCCTGATCGCCAGCCTGCGTCATGTGCTCGGCGCGACGGTGGGTTTTGTCGTGCTGCTGATGTTCACCGGGTTCGGGCTACATGAAGTGCTGCAGCGTTACCCGATGCTCACCGAGATCATTCGCTGGGCGGGGGTAGCGTTTCTGCTCTATCTCGCGTGGAAACTGTCCATGGACGACGGCCGCCTCGACGTTGCCAAACCGACCCGCGAGCCGTCGTTTCTGTACGGCGCGGCGATGCAGTGGCTGAACCCGAAAGCGTGGCTGGCGGCCGTGGCGGGGATGGGCGCGTTCGTGGCGGATGGCGAGGCGCGACTGATTGGTCTATTCGCGCTGATCTACTTTGTCGTGTGCTACCTGTCGGTGGGCTGCTGGGCCTACGCCGGTGCGTTTCTGGGCCCTTACTTACGCAGCCCCCGGCGTATCCGCGTGTTCAACCGCAGCATGGCGGCGCTGTTGGCAGGCTGCGCGGTGTCACTGTTTTACGTCTAAGCCCGTTCAGGTCCGGGCAAGCAAAAGTCTGATCACGGTTTGTACTGGCCCGGCGTCAGGGCCAGATGCTTTTTGAACGCCCGCTGAAAGTGCGCCTGATCGGCAAAGCCACTCTGCTGGGCGATGTCGGCGATGGGCTCGCCGCTGCGCAATTGTGCCTGGCCGTGCTGGATGCGCCGGTTGACCAGCCAGGCGTGGGGCGTCATGTGGTAATGCTGCTCGAACGCGCGAATCAGGTAGGCCTCGGACAGATTCGCCACCGCGCAAAGTGCTTCCAGCCGAATCGGCTGCAGATAATGCGCATCGATGTACCGCGCCACACGTTCCACCTTGGGATTGGCCCGTCTCGGTGTCAGCGTCGAGCCGCCCAGACGCTGTTCGACCCGCGTGAAGAACCCGACAGCGGCCTCCTGTTTTGCCAGCGTGTCGAGCTGCGAATCCACCAGCTGCCGATGCAGCGCCAGCAGCCCGTCGAACAACAGCGGGTCACGACTGTGGGTGGTCGGATACCCCCGAAACACGCCCTCATTGTTGACCCCGCAATCGCGCTGAAGCGCGCCCAGCCATTGCGCGTTGACGTACAGCATCAGGTAGGACCACGGCTGATCGTCGATGGGATTGCAGGCGTGGACCTCGCCGGGGTTCATCACCACAACGGTGCCGGTGGCGATGGTCTGGGTGGTTTTCTCGTGCAGGTACGTGCTTTGCCCGGCAGTGATTGCGCCGATGGAGAACACGTCGTGGGAATGACGGGAATAACAGACCTTGCGGCCGTCGTCGATAGAGCGCGCTTCAATGAACGGCAGCTGCGCGTCCCGCCAGAACACCGGTTGATCAAGACGTTTCACCGGGTTCTGGCAGGTCATTTCAACTCATCCCTTGTTGCGTTTGCAGCTGTGAAAGAGGTCCAGCGCCGGCTGGTATTCCGTGCTGGTAACGCCGAGCAAGCCTAGCACCGAATGAAACATATAGTCATGGCTCAGGTCCGGCTGGTCTTGCCTGGCGGCCAGGCAGGTGCGATCGACGCCGGCGTCTTCCAGTGTCGAGTGGCCGAACCACATCACCATCGGCACATGGGTCTGGGCCGTCGGAGCGATGGCGTACGGCGCGGCGTGCAGATAGATGCCGTTTTCGCCGAGGGACTCGCCGTGGTCCGAGACGTAGATCATCGACGCATCGACCTTATCCTGATTGCGCTTGAGCAGTTCGATGGTCTGGGCCAGGAAATGGTCGGTGTAGAGAATGGTGTTGTCGTAGACATTTTTCAGCTCGTCGGACGTGCAACTGCCCAACTGATTGGTGTGGCAAACCGGCGTGAATCGTTCGAGGCTTTTAGGGTAGCGATCATAGTATTCCGGGCCGTGGCTGCCATCGGAATGGAGGACGATGATGGCGTTGTCCTGCAGCGAATCGATGTAGTCCTGCAAGCCCACCAGCAGCGATTCGTCGAGGCAATTCTGACCATCGCAGAACGGGCTCGGCTGATTTTTCGGAATGTCGCGGTGGGGCACTCGCAGGCAGGTGCCTTTGCAATCGCTGTTGTTGTCCAGCCACAGCACCTTCAGGCTGGCGCGCTGGAGCATGTCCAGCAGACCCTCGTAGGTCTTGCCCTTTTTGTCGCTGTAATCAGTGCGCGGAAACTTCGAAAACATGCACGGCACTGACACGGCGGTTGACGTGCCGCACGAGGCCACGTGGGTGAAGTTGAGAATGTCCTGCTTCTTCAGCTCCGGGTTGGTCTCCCGCCCGTAACCGTTGAGAGAGAAGTGATCGGCGCGGGCCGTTTCGCCGACGACGAAGATCATCAGGCTCTTTTTCGGCCGCTGTTGCGCTTGCGGGCTGAGCGCTGCGTCGGCGCCAACGGTCTGGATGTTCAGCGTCTCCTTGATGGCGACGGTCTGCTTGGTCAGCTTGCCAATGGCGTAGAGGTAGTTGGTCGGGTTGATGAAGTGGGTGAGCTTGTCTTCGTCGCGAAAGATCGGCGCATAGGTCGAGTAGAAGGGTCCGACGGCAGCGGCGATCACCAGCAGACAGCCGACGCACACCAGCACCTTGTTGACCAGCCCGGGCAGCACGCGGCGATAGCTCACCGGCAGCCACCAGATCAGCGCAATCGGCAACACGCCCAGCAGTCCCAGGTAGAGAAACAGCTTGCCGCTCAACAGGGCCTGGGCCTCGCCGGGGTTGGTCTCGATCACGTTTTCCATCATCGTCGTGTCGATGCTGATGCCGTAGGTGTTCATGAAATACGCCGCGGCCGCCGAGCACAGCGCAACCAGACTCAGCACCGGCTTGAGCGTCGCGCGAAACGAAAAAGGCGTGAGCAGCAGGGTGATCGCAGCCCACAGCAGGAGGGCAAACGACACATAAAACGCGATGGCTTTGACGCCCTGCAATTGCGCCAGATCAACCAGTGCGCGCCAGGTCGCCAAGTTGTAGAACACCACCAGACACAGGGAAAACAGCATCACCAGACGAGTAGACGTGACCGGTTTGACCATCGGATTCATTTCCATATAAGGGGTCGCGCAGTGCCTGGCGTGCGGGTGCAGCAGGCGTTTCCATCCTTGGGGCCGTGACGTCTGACTGAGTCAGTCAATGGCTGCCGGGAGGGTAGGCGGGACAGACCGCGCGGAGTTTTCCAAAACGATTGTGAAGGCTTTGTGAAATGCCTGAGGCATGAGTTTTCGGGGCGTGATAACAGATTTTGCAGCCCATATTTCCTTGGGGATTGCTCGCTATTACTGCCCGGCGATGACCCTGTCCACGGTGCCGTTCTGCTTGAGTCGGGCGAACGCGGCGGTGATCCGCTGCACCGTCTCATCCGGGGTGCTGGCGCTGAGGGCGACGTACAGACCTTTGGACAGTTCGTCGAGGGTGAAGACGCTTTCCAGGTCCTCGAAATCGATGTGCAGATCGGCGCATTGTTCCCGCGCCTCGCGTTCGGGCATGGGAATCAGCTCGACCTGGCCGCTGATCAGTTTGCGCAGGTTGTCGAGGTTATTGGCCGACACCACCATCCTGCTGAAACCCTTGCCCTCCAGGTACTGCTGGCGCGAATCGTCGCGCACCACGCCGACGGTGTAGTGACTGGCGTCCTGCAAATCCGTGACCAGCACATCGCGGCGCTTGCGGAGTTTGTAGAACGAAGGCATGACGTGTTCAAGCTCGCCGACCCACTTGAACAGCCCTTCGCGCGCACTGCTGCGAATCATCGGGTAGATGAGCACGTTTGCTTCCAGGCGCGCGATGTCGTAGGCCCGTGCCCAGGGGTAGAGGGCCATGTGGTAGTCGGTGATGCCGGCGTGGGCGAGGGTCATCTCGACGACTTCACTGGCGACCCCGACCACCTTGTCGCCGTCAAGCGCGCTGTAGGAAGAGTCCTCGGTCACCACTTGCAGCGGCGTGGCGTCGGCGTTCAGGCACACGAACAGCATCAGGAAAGTGGCCAGAACACTGTGCTGACAATGAATTTTTCCCATGGCATCCCTCTCGGTTCAGATCACACAGCGGTCCCGGCCCTGGCTTTTCGCCCGGTACAGTGCCCGGTCGGCACTCTGCAGCAGTTGATCGAAGTGCTCCATGTTCGCCGGGTCGAGCTCGGCCACGCCGATACTCAAGGTCACGAAGGGCGAGACCGGTGAAGCGCTGTGGACCAGTTGTTGCCGGGCCAGCAGGCCGCGCAGGCGATCGGCCGAGGCCAGCGCCTGTTGCTCATCCTGGCCCGGCAGCAGCACGGCGAACTCTTCGCCGCCGAGCCGCGCCACCAGTTCGCCGGAACGCGAAAACAGCGCGCTCATGGCCAGCGCCACATCGCGCAGGCATTGATCGCCCCGGGCATGGCCGTAGGTGTCGTTGTAGAGCTTGAAGAAATCGATGTCGCACATCAGCACCGACAGCGGCTGGCGATGACGCAAGGCGCGGTTGAATTCCAGCTCCTTGAGCTCGTCGAAATGGCGGCGGTTGGCGAGCCCCGTAAGGGGATCGAAGCGGGTCAGGGCTTCAAGTCGCGTATTGGCGGCCTTGAGCTGTGCAGTGCGCTGCTCGACCAGTTCGGCGAGGTGATCACGGCTGGCGGCGAGGGCGACTTCATCGTGTGCCTGACGCTCCAGGTGCGCAGCCAGTTTGTCCTGCAGGTCATTGACGCCCGCTTCCAGCAAGTCAAGTTCGTCTCCTCCCTTGCCGCGCCGTTCCAGGGTCAGGTGGGTCTTGAGGTTGAGCGGCGTCAGGTGCTCGAGGTGCCGGGCAATGCGCCGCACGTGCAGGGTCACCGAGCGGTTGAACATGCCCATGATCACCCCGGCCAGCGCCAACGATTGGATGATTTGAGTGAGCATGATAATCGCGACTTCTTTCCACAGGCGTCTCCACAGCAGGCTCTCGTCGCCTTCAATGGTCAGCTCGCCCACCACTTCGCTGGCGCCGGGATAGGGCGCGACGGTCAGCTGCCGATACAGCGCCGGGGCGCGAATCGAGCCGGTGTGGCCGGGGTGCTGGCGTTCGAGGATTTCAGGGGCGCGACCGGGCCGCAGGACCTTCAGCTGTACCCGACCCACCGGCGCCGCCGTGGCGACGCTGTCGATCTGGGTCTGCAGCGCCTGGTCATCCATTTCCCACACGGCCTTGGACAGCGTGCCCTGAAACACCTGATCGATCAGAGTCAGCTCGGCATTCATGTTCGCCAGGTTGGTGTTCCAGGCGAACCAGGTACGCACCAGCACCGTCGCGACAGTGAATAGCACGCAAAACGCCAGCGTCGCCAGCACCAGACGCCGCGCGAGCGACCCGGTGCGCTGCCCGTTGCGAGGGCCCGGGCGGGTGTCGCCGGGCGGCCCGGAAGGCGTTTCGCTCTGCATGCTCATTGCCACTTGCGCGCGATGGCGTCGTAGGTGCCATTGGCGCGAATCGTCTCCAGGGCTTTCTGAAACAGCTGCACCGTGGCATCGGGCGTTCCCGTGCTTAACGCCATGTTGAAGCCGCCGGCTTCCTCCAGCTCTTTTACGCGCAGGGATTGCACCAGGGTTCGGGCAGGGTCATCACCAACTTGCCGGGCGAGGTAGTAAGCGTTGAGCTCGTCGGAAATCCACAGGTCGACGTGGCCGGTCTGCAATTTCTGGTAATTAAATTCGTAGCGGTTGCTCGATTGCAGCTGATGGCCGATCTCGAACGCGCGCGCCATCAGGTACTGCTCGCCAACATCTTCATTGACCGTCGCGGTCTGCCAGTCCCGGGCATCGTCCAGGCTCAGCAACGTAACGGGATGGCTGGCGGACGAATAGAGAAACCAGCGCGACGCGGCGATGGTGCCGACCCACTTGAACAGATGCTCGCGTTCGGCGGTGCGGGTGATGGAGTAAATCAACACATTGGGCGTGTGCAGCGCCAGATCATATGCCCGTGCCCAGGGCATGGACTGAATGGAGGCCTGCACATTGACCTCCTTCAACACCGCCTGAACCACCTCGGTGCTCATACCGGTGAGCACCCCGTCGCGGGTCATGTTGTAGGGCGGCAGTTCTTCGGTGACTACGTGAATCTCGGCATGAAGCGCGTCTGAGTTAATCGATTCAGCTCCCGACGCGCCTGTCCCCATGCACAGCAACAGCGCCATACACAGTGCGCTGCCCAGTGAGTGAATGAGCGAATGGAGTGTCATCGATAACTACCTCATGGGTGCAAAAGCGACCGATTCCGGGCCGTGAATAACCCGGCGCAACCGTCACCGACTGCCTTGCACATTGGGATATCGGCTGAATAATCCGTCACTTGAGACGGCTTCCTGCCGGTCATCCTAACAGCTTGAACAGACAAATCCGGGTTCCCCCACTGCCGCGCGCAACCTCACACAACCTCCCCGACCCCCAGACAAAGCACATCGCGCGGCAACCCCTGAACTCCAGTGACCGGACGGGCCTCTTCCCGGCTGAAGCCGGTCCCACTAAAAAGCCGTGTGCAGTCAGTGGGACCGGCTTCAGCCGGGAATGGACGCGGAGCGTCCCGGGATGCATACCCACGCAGAGCGTGGGTACGATCATCTAGGCGTAGTGGGACCGGCTTTAGCCGGGAAGCTTTTGATCTGCTTTTGATCTTTGTACGCAGAAGGTCCAGTCACCGCCAAACGCGACTTGGGTGCAGGCTGAACGCAGGTTTTGCGGAGTGGGCCGAGCCGCATGGATGCGGCGAGAGCGCCGTCAGGACATGGATGTCCGTTCGGCGCGGGCCCACGGAGCAAGACCGGAGTGAAGGAACCCGACGGAGGAGGGCCAAACCAGGAGCTGGCACCCTTGGTTACTTGGGGTGCTTTTCCAAGTAACTCGCCGAAGGCGAAACCCTCTGCCGTTAGGCAGAGCTGTGGCGTTCTGCCACATCAGAGTAAACGCGATTCCTTGACCTGGATCAAAGGTGCACGAAGGAGCTGTAGGAAAAATACCCCGCACCCCGACGAGTCCTCAACATGCCCGGTCCCTTCGACTTCCTCAAACACCCCCTGGCCAAAGACATCAGTCTGATCCTCCTGATCAAACTCGTCCTGCTCATGGGCATCCGCAGCGTCTGGTTCGACGCCCCGGTCGAAGTCAAGGACGACGGCGTGCAAGCCGGCCTGCACCTACTGAGCACCCCATCCGCACCCTCTGAGAAAAACCCAAAATGATATCGGAATCAGTCGTCGACCTCTCCCGGCTGCAGTTCGCGATGACCGCGCTGTACCACTTCCTGTTCGTCCCGTTGACCCTCGGCATGACCTTCCTGCTCGCCATCATGGAATCGGTCTACGTCATGACCGGCAAGCAGGTCTACAAAGACATGACGAAGTTCTGGGGAAAACTGTTCGGCATCAACTTCGCCCTCGGCGTCACCACCGGCCTGACCATGGAATTCCAGTTCGGCACCAACTGGGCCTACTACAGCCACTACGTCGGTGACATCTTCGGCGCGCCGCTTGCCATCGAAGGGATGATGGCGTTCTTCCTCGAATCGACCTTCATCGGCCTGTTCTTCTTTGGTTGGGACCGCCTGACCCGCGTCCAGCACCTGACAGTCACTTGGCTGGTGGCGATCGGCTCGAACATGTCGGCGCTGTGGATCCTCATCGCCAACGGCTGGATGCAGAACCCGGTCGGCGCCGAGTTCAACTTCACCACCATGCGCATGGAACTCACCAGCTTCAGCGACCTGCTGTTCAACCCCGTCGCCCAGGTCAAGTTCGTCCACACCGTGGCGTCCGGCTACGTCACCGGCGCGATCTTCGTTCTGGCGATTTCCAGTTGGTACTTGCTCAAGGGCCGCGACATCGCCTTCGCCCGGCGCTCGTTCGCCATCGCCTCGGCATTCGGCATGGCCTCGATCCTGTCGGTGATCGTGCTGGGTGATGAATCCGGCTACGAAATCGGCGACGTGCAGAAAACCAAACTGGCCGCCATCGAAGCCGAATGGGAAACCGAGCCGGCCCCTGCGGCGTTCACCCTGTTCGGCTTGCCCAACCAGGCCGAGCAGCGCACCGACTACGCGGTCAAGATTCCCTACGTGATGGGCATCATTGCCACCCGCTCGGTGGACAAGCAGGTCACCGGCATCAAGGACCTGGTCCGCGAACACGAAGGCCGCATCCGCAACGGCATGACCGCCTACGACTTGCTTGGCCAACTGCGCGGCGGCGACAAGAGCGAGCAAACCCTCGACGCTTTCAATGCGGTGAAAAAGGACCTCGGCTACGGCCTGTTGCTGAAGAAGTACACCGACAAGGTCGTCGACGCGAGCGAGCAACAGATCAAGCAGGCCGCGCTGGACTCGATCCCGCAGGTGGCGTCGATCTTCTGGACCTTCCGCGTGATGGTGCTCAGCGGGATGCTCATGCTGCTGTTGTTCGCCTGTGCCTTCTGGGCGTCGGCGCGCAAGAACGAGACCCGCAAGCGCTGGCTGCTCAAGTGGGCGCTGTTCAGCCTGCCGCTGCCGTGGATTGCCACCCAGACCGGCTGGTGGGTCGCCGAACATGGCCGTCAGCCCTGGTCCATCGGTGAAGTGCTGCCCGTGCACCTGTCGGCCTCGACTCTGTCAGCGGGGGATGTGCTCGGTTCGATTGTGGCGCTGGTCGGCTTTTACACCGTCCTGCTGATCATCGAGATGTACCTGATGATCAAGTTCGCACGGCTCGGTCCGAGCAGCCTGCACACCGGTCGCTATCACTTCGAGCAAGCCGCGCAGGGCAACGCTGCTCACGCCAAACAACCGGCCCTGGCCTGAGGAATCACCGATGTTCGATTACGAGACACTGAAAATGATCTGGTGGGTGCTGGTCGGCGTATTGCTGATCGGCTTCGCCCTCACCGATGGCTTCGACCTGGGCGCAGCGATGCTGATGCCTTACGTCGGGCGCAGCGACACCGAGCGGCGTGTGGTCATCAACACCATCGCCCCGCACTGGGACGGCAATCAGGTCTGGCTGATCACCGCCGGCGGTGCGCTTTTTGCCGCATGGCCACTGGTCTACGCCGCGGCGTTCTCGGGTTTGTACTGGGCGCTGCTGCTGGTGCTGTTTGCGCTGTTCGTGCGCCCGGTGGGGTTCGATTACCGCAGCAAGCTGGAAAACACCCGCTGGCGGCAGAGCTGGGACTGGGGCTTGTTCATCGGTGGCGTGGTGCCGTCGCTGGTCTTCGGCGTGGCGTTCGGCAACCTGTTGCTGGGCGTGCCGTTCCAGTTCGACGACACCCTGCGTTCCAGTTATCAGGGTAACTTCTGGCAGCTGTTGAGCCCGTTTGGCCTGCTGGCTGGCGTGGTCAGCCTGAGCATGCTCGGCCTGCACGGCGGCAGCTGGCTGCTGATGCGCACCGAGGGCGCCATCGCCCAACGCTCACGCCGTGCGGCCCAGTGGCTGTCGCTGCTGTTCTTGCTGTCGTTCATCGGGGCCGGCGTGTGGCTGCTGCTCGGCGGCATTCAGGGCCTGGCGATCACCTCGGCGTTCGATGCCGGCGCGGCGCTCAACCCGCTGGCGAAAACCGTGACGGCCAGCAACCACGGCTGGCTGGGGAATTATCAGCAGCACCCGCTGACGGTCGTCGCACCGTTGTTGGGGATTTTCGGTGGCTTGCTGGCCTTGCTCGGCGCCAGTGCGGGGCAGGGCAGGACGGCATTCCTCGGCAGCAGCCTGGGCATCGTCGGCGCGTTGTGCACCGCAGGTTTCGCGCTGTTCCCGTTCGTCATGCCGTCGAGCCTGGACCCGGCGTCAAGCCTGACCGTGTGGGACGCTGTTTCCAGCCATAAAACCCTGATGATCATGCTGATCGCGGCGTCGATCTTCGTGCCGCTGATCCTCTGCTACACGCTTTGGTGCTACGCGAAGATGTGGGGCAAGGTCACCACCGCGCACATCGACCACAACCCCCACGGCCTGTACTGAGCCGCGCTTTAAAGGAGAGACAAACATGTGGTATTTCGCCTGGATTCTCGGCGTGTTGCTGGCCTGCAGCTTCGGCATCATCAACGCGCTGTGGCTGGAGTCGTCCGACGCCGCAGCGCTGGAGAGCGGCCGTGACCGCTGAAGCGCTGAACGCGCCCCTCAGGCAAGCCATCGGCCGGGCATTGTCCCTGCTGATGGCCGTGCCGCTCAGCCTGGTGTTGCTGATTCATCCGGCGTCGATGCTCGACGCCAACGGCCATTATTCCCACAGCCTGCTGATGCTGATCATGTGGGGCGTGGCCGGGGGCTTCGTCCACGGCGTCGGTTTCGAGCCGCGGGCGATGGCCTGGCGGGTGGTGTTTCACCCGCTGCTGGCCTGGGCGCTGATGGCCTTGGGTTTTGGGATGTGGCTGACGGCGCGGCAGTGGCTTTAGGCTCTTTATGAGGCAGCTGCAGCGTTGGCCGTCTTCACCGCGGGCACGATGGACAGCGCGATCAACGCGGCAATCGCGCACAACAGGCCGGAAATGAAAAACGTCGGCAGGTAGGTGGCGAAATGCGTGCGCGTCCAGCCGGCGCCGAAGGCGGCAAACGCTGCACCCAGCTGATGCCCGGCGAACACCCAGCCAAACACGATATTGGCGCGTTCTGCGCCAAATCGCTGGGCGGTCAGCTTTACGGTTGGCGGCACCGTGGCAATCCAGTCGAGCCCGTACAACAGGGCAAACACGGACAGCCCGAACACGGTGAAATCCAGAAAGGGCAGCAGCACCAGCGACACGCCGCGAAAGCCGTAGTACCAGAACAGCAGCCAGCGGTTATCGAAGCGGTCCGACAGCCAGCCGGAGCCGATGGTGCCGAAGAAATCAAAAATCCCCATCACTGCCAGCATTCCGGCTGCCGTCGTCGCGGCCAGGCCGTAATCGCCGCACAGGCTGATGAAATGGGTCTGAATCAGGCCGTTGGTGCTGGCGCCGCAGATGAAGAACGTCATGAACAGCACCCAGAACGTCCAGGTTTTCGACACGTCGCGCAGCACTCGCAGCGGCGTGATCAACAGCTGAATGAACGTATGGCTGCTCTCGGCAACGGGTTGAATGTCCTTATCACCATAGAGCGGCAGTTGCAGATCGGCAGGGCGATTGCGCATCAGTGCCAGCACCGCGACACCGGCAATGACGATGGCTGCGCAGATGCATGTCAGCGCCGCGCGCCAGCCGAAATGCTCGGTCATGTTCGCCAGCAATGGCATGAACACCAACTGGCCCGTGGCAGAACTCGCCGACAGTAAACCCATCGCCAGCCCGCGACGCGCGGAGAACCAGCGCGTCGCGACGGTGGCGCCGAGCACCATCGCCGTCAGCCCCGTGCCGAAGCCGACCACCACGCCCCAGAGCACGACCAATTGCCAGAACTGCGTCATGAACAGCGATAACACCATGCCGCTGGCCACCAGTGTCAGGGCCGTCAGCACCACCTTGCGCACGCCGAAGTGGTTCATGAATGCGGCGGCAAAAGGGCCAACCAAACCGAACAGGGCAAAGCGTATCGCCAGCGCCGAAGAAATCTCGGCGGTGTCCCAGCCGAATTCCGCTTGCAGCGGCCGGATGAACACCCCCGGCGCGCCCACTGCACCGGCCATCACCAGCATGGTCAGGAAAGTGACGGCCAGAATCACCCAGCTGTAATGGACGCGGCGGCGCGACAGCGAAGCCGCCAGAACGGACGAAACCATGGAAATTCACCAGAGAACGGAGTAGTTGGATGATGGGTGTACTTCAATATGAACGCTCAGCCATCGTGCTTCCGTCAAGGGGATATTTCTGAATGTTGCAGATACCTGGGCGTTCAGCCTTTCAAGTGGCTCAGGGAGCACGTTTTCACGGTCAGCATTTCACCCGGTGAAACGGTGGATTGCCTTTTCTGGTGATTCTCCAATCCAGCGGTCAGGCCCACTATTCATTCCACCAGCGCGGCTCACCATTGCGGCACCGCCGCCCCACGCTGAGTTGATTCACTTGCCCAGGAGCCCACTCCATGACCGCCATCACGCTCTATCACTTCCCGTTGTCTGGCCACTCCCACCGCGCCGAGCTGATGTTGTCGCTGCTGGGCCTTGATCCGAAGATCCAGTTTGTTGATCTGGCCAAGGGCGAACAGAAAAGGCCGGAATTCCTGGCCATCAACGCCTTCGGCCAAGTACCAGTGATTGATGACAACGGCGTCATCGTCGCCGATTCAACCGCGATTCTTGTGTATCTGGCCAAGAAGTACGACCCGTCGGGCCGCTGGTTACCGAATGATCCCGAGGGCGCGGCGCAGGTGCAGCGCTGGTTGTCTGCCGCGTCTGGCGCGATTTATCTGGGCCCGGCGCGGGCGCGTCTGATCACGGTGTTCGGCGCGGGCTTCGATCCGAAAGACACGATCCAGCGTGCCCATGACGCCCTGCTCGTGATCGATCAGCACCTGAGCGGCCGCGAATTCCTCGCCACCGATCACGCCACCATCGCCGACGTCGCCGCCTACAGCTACATCGCCCACGCGCCGGAAGGCAATGTGTCGCTGGACGAATACGCCAATGTGCAGGCATGGCTGGCGCGCATCGAGAACCTGCCGGGCTTCACGCCCATGCCGCGCACGGCGGCAGGGCTTGTCAAGTAATCATCCGGGATTCCAGGGAGTTCGCGCCATGAACGAGATTCGCACTGAAACGGCATCGCCATGGCATTCCGGCGAGCGCGCTCTGCAGGCCAAAGTCGGCGTTGCAGAGCGCATGGAAAACTTGGGCAAGCGCGTCATTCGCGACTACATGCCCGATCAGCACCGGGAGTTCTACGAGCACCTGCCGTACCTGATCATCGGTGCCGTGGACGCTCAAGGCTGGCCGTGGGCGAGCGTGCTGGACGCCCAGTCAGGTTTTATTCGTTCACCCGATGCCAGGCGGCTGGACATCACCCGACGTCCCGATGCCGAGGACCCGGCCGGCGGCGGATTTGCGCCGGGCGCCGCGTTGGGCATGCTCGGCATCGACTTGCACACCCGCCGCCGCAACCGCCTCAACGGCCACATCAGCGACGTCTGGGAAAACGGTTTCTCGGTGAGCGTCGAGCACTCGTACGGCAATTGCCCGCAGTACATTCAGCTGCGGGCGCTGAAGCAGGTGCCGCTCAAAGCTGTGGCGGAGCGTCCCCCGGTGCAGCGATTGACCGCACTGGATGACGCCGCGATCGCGACCATTCGTGGCGCTGACACCTTCTTTGTCGCCAGTTATGTCGACCTTGAGGGCGCGAAGCCCCATCGTTCGGTGGACGTCTCCCACCGTGGCGGCCAGGCGGGGTTCGTGCGTGTGGAGGGCGACGTGCTGACCATCCCGGATTTCGCCGGCAACCTCTTTTTCAATACCCTGGGCAATTTCCAGGTCAACCCCAGAGCGGGTCTGCTGTTTGTTGATTTCCAGACCGGCGAGCTGTTGCACGTGGCAGGCACTGTCACGTTAATCCTCGACGGGCCGGAAATCGCGGCGTTTCAAGGCGCCGAACGGCTCTGGCAAGTGCGGGTGGAGCAGGTGGTGCGTCGGCCGGCGGCGTTGCGCTCGCGCTGGCACTTCGAGGGGTGGTCGCCGAACAGCCTGATGACCGGCGACTGGCAGCAGACCGCCGCCCGTTTGCAGGCCGATGCCCTGCGCGATCAATGGCGGCCCATGGGGGTGACGCGGATCGAGGACGAAAGCGACGGCATTCGTTCGTTCTATCTCGAGCCTGCCGACGGCGCCGGGTTGCCCGCGTTCAAGGCCGGGCAGCACCTGCCGCTGCGCCTGGCGCCTGAAGGCCGTACGCCGCCGGTGATTCGCACCTACAGCCTGTCCAGCGCGCCGTCCGACGGATTTTTCCGCATCAGCGTCAAGCGCGACGGCCTGGCTTCGGCGTACCTGCATGACCACGTCAGCGTCGGCGATCTGCTCCAGGCGCGGGCACCCCAGGGCAGTTTCGTGGTGGACCCGCAAGAACGCCGGCCATTGGTGCTGCTGGGTGCGGGGATTGGCGTCACGCCCATGCTGTCGATGCTGCGAGAAGTCATCTACGAGGGCAAACGGGTGCGAGGAGGGCGGCCGACCTGGTTCATTCAGAGTGCACGTCGTCTGACCGACCTGGCGTTTCGGGAAGAAGTGGACACACTTATTGCAAAGGCTGGCGATCAGCTAACAGCGATCCGTGTGCTGAGCCAGCCGGAAACGTCGGCGCGAGTGGGTGAAGATTTCCAGCTGACCGGCCGTATCGACCTCGACCTGCTTAAGGCGCTGCTGCCGTTCGACGATTTTGATTTCTATGTGTGCGGGCCGGCCGCGTTTACCCAAGCGATCTACGACGGCCTGCGCGGCCTGCACATTCGCGACGAGCGCATCCATGCCGAGACGTTCGGCCCTTCCAGCCTGAAGCGCAGCGGCGATTCCCAGGCGATCGCCTTTGAGCAACCACCCGCCGCCACCGAAGCGGTGCCGGTGGTCTTCGAACGCTCCGCCAAGGAGGCGCGCTGGCAACCCGGCGGCGGCACGTTGCTCGAACTGGCCGAAAGCCGCGGGTTGAGCCCGGAGTTCAGCTGTCGCGGCGGATCCTGTGGCACCTGCAAGACCCGGCTCGTCAGTGGCCAGGTGCATTACCCGGTCCTGCCCGCTGAAAGGCCGGCGCCGGACCACGTGCTGATCTGCTGCGCAGTCCCGGCTTCAGGGCCGTTGGTGCTCGATCTGTAACCATCCATGCGTGTGCGGGAGAGACGGCGATGAACCCATGGCCAGCGTTCGAGAAAGATGAAACCCCGATGCCTTACCAGGCCACCGAGCAGGAGATCTCCTGGTTGTTGCCGCAGTCGCTGGCGTCTCTGGCCGGCGAGCTTGCGGCGAGCCACGAGCCCATCGACACGCCAGCGACGTTGCGGCTGTTCATGTGGGTGCGTTCGGTGTCGGCCTTCAAACGATCACCCTGAGGCCG
This sequence comes from Pseudomonas graminis, assembly GCF_013201545.1. NCBI lineage: Bacteria > Pseudomonadati > Pseudomonadota > Gammaproteobacteria > Pseudomonadales > Pseudomonadaceae > Pseudomonas > Pseudomonas graminis. The sequence goes on along the minus strand of NZ_CP053746.1, from coordinate 5,095,507 downwards.
CGTGCGATGGGCGATGGGCACGGTCCCGTGACTGTGCCGGTTTTGCGGCTTATGGTTGTAATGTCCCAACGTCTGGAAGGATGATGTGCGCCGGTTTGCTTACCGTTCGCAGCCGCTCACCGGCAGCTCCTCTTATCATGGGATGGCTGCCATCAGCCGTGCGGCGCTCGTTGCCCTTCACAAGGACGTTCATCTTGATCACCCGCAGAACCCTCATCGGCGCATCGTTGTTGGCCGTGCCCTCGCTGCTGAGCCTTCCCTCGTTCGCTGCCGAACGACGGCCCGAGCCGTCCTCGGACCGGATCATCCAGCAACAGCTGGCCGACCTCGAACATCGTCATGGCGGCCGGCTGGGTGTCGCTATTTTGAATACGGCCAGCCAGCGGCTGATCAGCCATGGCGGCGATGAACGCTTTGCCCTGTGCAGCACCTTTAAATGCCTCGCCGCCGCCTGCGTGCTGTCGCGGGTCGATCAAAAGCGGGAGGACCTCGCGCGGCGCATCGCTTATTCCGCCGAGCAACTGGTGCCGTATTCACCCACCACCGAGCTGCACGTCGGCGGGCAGGGGCTGAGCGTCGGTTCACTGTGCGAGGCAGCGATGACGCTGAGCGACAACACGGCGGCCAACTTGCTGCTCGACAGCCTGGGCGGCCCTGATGCGTTGACCGCCTGGCTGCGATCGATCGGTGACACACAAACCCGCCTCGACCGACGTGAGCCAGAGCTGAATGAAAACCGGCCGGGTGACCCGCGCGACACCACTACGCCCGTCGCCATGCTGCACACCCTGAACACCCTCGTTCTGGGCAGTGAGCTAACGCTGCCGTCCCGCGATCAACTGACAGCGTGGCTGGTGAACAACCAGACGGGTGACAAGAAGTTGCGCGCCGGGGTCCCTGCCCACTGGCGTGTGGGCGATAAGACCGGCTCCGGCGCCAACAATGCCAGTAACGACGTCGCCGTGATCTGGCCCGGCGACCGGTCGCCCATCCTTGTCACGGCTTATTGCACTGGCTCCAAGGCCAGCGGTGATCAGATCAATGTGCTGATGGCCGACATCGGGCGTCTGGCTGCTGCGGTGTAAAGGGCGAGCGTCGAGGTGTATCGCGGCGAGTCGTAAGATCTCGATACACATTGCCGCCATGAATCTGCCATTCGCCACAGACGGCGGGCCTCTGCCTACGCCCCATGACGGCGCTGCGCCGCTCCTGCGGTGCCCCATGCCTTGGGCAATTGCGACAAAATGCTCGCCTTTGCGCGGGCATGTGGCGCATTGATATTAAATTCCCTTCCGCTAGACAACTTCAGCCGCAGCCAGCAAAACCGGGCATTCCAGTTTTACAAGCTGTAGGAAAAAGCTGACAGACGCCTCCGTTTTTGCGCGCGGTCTCAAGACTGTCATCAAACAGAAATGTTTCCAGTTTTAAATCTGCCTCGGGTCTTCAACTGTGACCACACACACAAAATTCTCTTGTTGAGGTATTGCCGTGATTCTGCTGACTAAAAAACGCCTGTCGCTTCTGATGGCTTCGATGTGCCTGTCGGGTATGGCACACGCCGTTGATGTGACGGGCGCTGGTTCGAGTTTCGTATTCCCGGTTATCTCCCAGTGGTCGCAGGACTACAGCAAAACTGCTGACAATCGCGTCAATTACCAGTCGATCGGTTCGGGTGGCGGTATCGCCCAGATCAAGGCTGCCACCGTAGACTTCGGCGCGTCCGACGCCCCGATGTCCGCTGAAGACCTCAAGGCCGGCGGCCTGGGTCAGTTCCCAAGCGTGATCGGCGGCATCGTTCCGGTCGTCAACATCGAAGGTGTAAAAGCCAACGACCTGAAACTGAGTGGCCAGGTCCTCGCTGACATTTTCCAGGGCAAAATCACCAAGTGGAACGACCCTGCAATCGTCGCAATGAACTCGGGCGTAAAGCTGCCTGAAACCAACATCACCGTCGTTCACCGTTCGGACGGCTCGGGCACTTCGTTCAACTTCACCAGCTACCTGACCAAAGTCAGCGACGCATGGAAATCCGGTCCAGGTACCGGCTCCGCCGTTCAATGGCCAGTGGGCGTGGGCGGCAAGGGTAACGAAGGTGTGGCGGCTTACGTAAAACAGATCAAGGGCTCGATCGGTTACGTTGAATACTCCTACGCCACCAAAAGCGATATCGCTTTCACCCAGCTGAAGAATGCCGCCGGCAAGGATATCAAGCCTGACTCCAAAGCCTTCGCCGCTGCTGCTGACACCGCTGACTGGGCCAACGCCAAAGACTTCAACCTGATCATGACCAACGCCCCGGGCGAGAAAGCATGGCCGATCACCGCGACCACCTGGATCATCATGTATAAGCAGCCGAAGAACGCCGAGAAAAGCGCTGCTGCTTTCGACTTCTTCAAATGGTCCCTGGAAAAAGGTCAGAGCGCCGCTGAAAAACTGGAATACGTACCTCTGCCTGCCTCGCTGGTCAGCAAGATCGAAGACTACTGGAAAACCGAGTTCACCAAGTAACTCGACGTCATCCGGCTAACCCCTGTCACCGAGCGCTCGGTGACAGGGTTTCCTTGCGAGTGGACCTACCATGACTGATAACACCCAATACATGTCCGCTGTGATTCCGGATGCAATATCCGAGAGCGAAAAACGCGCGGCCCGCGATCACCGACACGACGCCTGGTTTCGGCGCACGATGCTGGGAGCGGCTCTGTTGGTGCTGCTGTTGCTGGCGAGTATCGCCGGCTCGACACTCTGGGGCGGTGCCCTGGCGTTCAAGACCTTTGGCTTCGAATTTCTTACCAGTACCGAATGGGATGTGGTCAACGGCAAGTTCGGCGCGTTGGTGCCGATCTACGGCACGCTGGTCACCTCCTTTCTCGCGCTGCTGATCGCCGTTCCGGTGAGCTTCGGCATCGCGGTTTTTCTGACTGAAGTCGCACCGCCCTGGTTGCGCATGCCCATCGCTTCGGCGGTGGAGTTGCTGGCCGGCATTCCTTCGATCATCTACGGCATGTGGGGCCTGTTCGTGTTCGGCCCGTTCATGGCGCAATACATGGCCCCGTGGATCAACGACAACCTTGGCGCGCTGCCGCTGATCGGCCCTGTGTTCCAGGGCCCACCCCTGGGCATCGGCATGCTCACCGCCGGCATCGTGCTGGCGATCATGATTATCCCGTTCATCACCTCGGTCATGACCGAAGTGTTCCGCAGCGTGCCCATCGCCCTTAAAGAGTCGGCGTATGCACTGGGCGGCACAACCTGGGAAGTGGTCTGGGACATCGTCCTGCCTTATACCCGCTCTGCGGTGGTCGGCGGGGTGTTCCTGGGACTGGGCCGTGCGCTCGGCGAAACCATGGCGGTGACCTTCGTGTTGGGCAACGCCCACCAGTTCTCCGCATCGCTGATGATGCCAAGCAGCTCGATTGCTTCGGTGATTGCCAACGAGTTCAGCGAGGCCTACACCGACCTGCACCGTTCTGCGCTGATCGCCCTGGGCTTCCTGCTGTTCGTGGTTACCTTCATCGTGCTGGCGATCGCCCGTCTGATGCTCTCTCGTCTGTCGCGCAAGGAGGGTCTATGAGTAAGGCCGATAACGAAAACCTGTACCGCTCGCGCGCCATCAAGAACAGAATCGCGATGGTACTGAGCTGCGCCGCGACGGCCTTCGGCCTGTTGTGGCTGGTGTGGATTCTGCTGACCACGATCGTCAACGGGTTCGAAGCACTGAACCTGCGGCTGTTCACCGAAATGACCCCGCCACCGGGCTCATCGGGCGGACTGGCCAACGCCTTTTACGGCAGCATCCTGATGTCCGGCATCGGCCTGCTGATCGGCACGCCGATCGGATTGATGGCCGGTATATGGCTGGCAGAGTTTGCCCGCAACACCAAGCTGGGCAATGCGGTGCGCTTCATCAACGACATTCTGCTGTCGGCGCCGTCGATCGTGCTCGGTCTGTTCGTGTACACCGCGGTGATTCTGCCCCTCAGCGCCGTGACCAACCACCAGGTCGGTTTCTCCGCCATCGCCGGCGCCCTGGCCCTGGCCCTGCTGGTGATCCCGGTGGTGGTGCGAACCACCGATGAAATGCTCCAGCTGCAACCGTCGACCATGCGCGAAGCCGCATTGGCCCTGGGTGTGCCGCAATGGAAGCTGACATTGCAGATCGTCCTGCGTGCGGCCAAGGCCGGCGTGGTGACCGGCATCCTGCTGGCGCTGGCGCGCATCACCGGCGAAACCGCGCCGCTGCTGTTCACCGCCTTCGGTAACCAGTTCTGGAGCAGTGACCTGCTCAAACCGATCGCAAGCGTGCCTGTGGTGATTTTCCAGTACGCGATGAGTCCGTTCGATGACTGGCATTCCCTGGCCTGGGCCGGCGCTTTGATTATGACCATGTTTGTACTGGTACTGAGCCTCAGTTCCCGTCTTCTCCTTTTGCGCAATAGGGCGTCCTGATGAACAACCTTTCCCTCGCCGACGAAAAAACCAAAATCCAGGTACGCGGTCTCGATTTCTACTACGGCACTCAGCGCTCGCTGAAGTCGGTCGACATGATCATCCCCGAGAAGCGCATCACCGCGATCATCGGCCCGTCCGGCTGCGGCAAGTCCACGCTGCTGCGCGTGTTCAACCGCATTTACTCGATGTACCCGAAGCAGGAAGCCAAAGGCGAAGTGATGCTCAACGGGGAGAATATTCTCGCCCCGGGTTACTCGATGAACCGCCTGCGCAGCAACGTCGGCATGGTGTTCCAGAAGCCGGTGCCGTTCCCGATGTCGATCTACGACAACATCGCCTACGCGGTGCGTCACCACGAAAAACTCTCCCGTCGCGAGATGGAAGAGCGCGTCGAGCAGGCCCTGCGTGGCGCGGCGTTGTGGGATGAAGTGAAAGACAAGCTCAAGCAGAGCGCCCAGAGTCTTTCCGGTGGTCAGCAACAGCGTCTGTGCATCGCCCGCACCATCGCGCTGCGCCCGCAAGTGCTGCTGCTGGACGAACCGACTTCAGCCCTCGACCCGATCTCCACCGGTCGCATCGAACAGCTGATCACCGAGCTCAAAGAGCAGTTCACGGTGATCATCGTGACCCACAACATGCAACAGGCCGCGCGCTGCTCGGACTACACCGCGTTCATGTTCATGGGCGAACTGATCGAACACGGCGACACCGACACCATCTTCACCAAGCCGTCCAAGACCCAGACCGAGGATTACATCACCGGTCGTTTTGGCTGATCGGGGTTATCGCGGCGCTGCGGGAGGTTGTAGTGGGACCGCGCGCCTCGTAGGACCGGCTTTAGCCGGGAATGCGTCGGGCGCTACTGCGGGGCGCTGGTCGCCGTCGAATCCCCCATGAACGCCTCCAGCCGCTTGCGCAGCCAGCGTTCGGCGGGGTCAGTGTCCATGACGCTGAGCCAGACCATCGACAGGTCCAGGTTCGGCGTCACGAACGGCAGCGGTTCACCGCGCAGACCGGTTCGAGCCATGGCACGGGTCAGGTGATCCGGCAAGTTGCACAGCAGGTCCGTCCCCTCCATCAACGCCGGCAACGTGCTGTATTGCGGCACCGACAATACGGCAGTGCGCTTGCGGCCGATCGCGGCCAGCCACTCATCCGCAAAGCTCGAAATGTTCGCCACGTGGGAAACCACGACGTGGGGCCGTGTGCAGTATTCATCCAGGGTGATCGGCTCCGGCGAAGAATCGGCGCGCACCACCATTGGCTGCACGGTGCGGAGCATTTTCCGCTTGGCGTTTGCCGGCAGTTCACGGGTCAGGCAGACGCCGACGGTGATGTCGCCAGACATGAGCAGCTCCGAAACATTCCAGAAATTGACCTGCTTGATCACCAGCACGATGCCCGGTGCTTCTTCACGAATCGCGCGCAGCATCGGCGGCAACAGGCTGTATTCGACGTCGTCGGACAGCCCGATGCGGAAGGTCATGTCGCTGCTGGCCGGGTCGAATTCCCGCGTAAGGCTCAGGGCCACGGACATGGCGTCCAGCGCCGGCGACAGGTGACTGATGATCTCGTTGGCCCGTGCTGTAGGCTCCATGCGGTGACCGACGCGAATGAACAGCGGGTCGTTGAACAGCGCACGCAGGCGATTGAGGGCAGCGCTGATAGTGGGTTGGCCGAGGAACAGCTTCTCGGCGGCGCGGGTCACGTTACGCTCTTGCATCAAGGTCTCGAACACCACCATCAGGTTGATGTCGGCCTTGCGCAGCTCATTGCGATTCATAGATCGTCCCCGTTACCCGACATTCGTCACCCTGCTGTGGATGGCCTGCGACATGATGGGCGCCAGTTTATGGAGCGCGGTTGTTCGGCGTCCAGCGTTCCCGGCTAAAGCCAGTCCTACTGGATATACGCATGCTGTTGGCAGGACCGGCTGGGCCGCGAATTGTAGGACCGGCTTCAGCCGGGAAGAGGCCAGCCTGTGCACCGTCGATTTTGCGCCATGGCTACTGACGTCTCCCGGCTAAAGCCAGTCCCACCGGGTATGCGCATGCTGTTAGTGGGACCGGCTTCAGCCTGGAAGGGCCAGCCTGTGCACCCTCGATTTTGCGGCGTGACCACCGACGCCTTCCCGGCTAAAGCCAGTCCCACTGGGTATGCGCATGCTGTTAGTGGGACCGGCTTCAGCCGGGAATAGGCCAGTCCGGGCATCCTCGATTTTGCGCCATGGCTACTGACGCCTTCCCGGCTAAAGCCAGTCCCACTGGGTATGCGCATGCAGTTAGTGGGACCGGCTTCAGCCGGGAAGGGCCAGCCTGTGCACCCTCGATTTTGCGTCATGGCTACTGACGTCTTCCCGGCTAAAGCCGGTCCCACCGGGTATGCGCATGCAGTTAGTGGGACCGGCTTTAGCCGGGAAGGGCCAGCCTGTGCACCCTCGATTTTGCGCCATGGCTGCTGACGTCTTCCCGGCTAAAGCCGGTCCCACCGGGTATGCGCATGCAGTTAGTGGGACCGGCTTCAGCCTGGAAGGGCCAGCCTGTGCGCCCTCGATTTTGCGGCGTGACCACCGACGCCTTCCCGGCTAAAGCCAGTCCCACTGGGTATGCGCATGCTGTTAGTGGGACCGGCTTCAGCCGGGAAGAGGCCAGCCTGTGCACCCTCAGTTCTGCAGCGGACCGCCAAGGCCCTGCCTGCCAATGCCAGCCGGGGGGGCTTTTCGCCACGGGCGTACTCATCTCGCTGAACTTCGGCAGAACCCCGTGAGTCAGCATTAAAACGCTCACCATGAGGCTCTACATTCCATGCAGATTTCGTTGAAAGGCCAAGTCGCCATCGTCACCGGCGCCAGCTCCGGACTGGGTGCCGGCGCAGCGAAAGGGCTGGCGGCGTCAGGCGCGGCGGTGGTGATCAACTACCACTCGCAACCCGAACCCGCGCAGAAGCTCGCGCAAGAAATCATCGACGCCGGCGGCCAGGCCATCGCCATTGGCGCCGACGTCTCCAACGAGCAGGACGTGGAAAAGCTGTTCGCCGAGACCCTCGACGCATTCGGCCGTCTGGACATCCTGGTCGCCAATTCCGGACTGCAGAAGGATGCCGCCTTCGCCGACATGTCACTCGAAGACTGGAACACCGTCATTAACGTCAACCTCACCGGTCAGTTCCTCTGCGCGCGCGCCGCCGTGCGGCAGTTCGCCAAACAGGACATCCGCTCTGAGGTGTCCCGCGCCCGGGGCAAGATCATCCACATGAGCTCGGTGCATCAGGTGATCCCTTGGGCCGGTCACGTCAATTACGCCGCCTCGAAGGGCGGCGTCGATTTGCTGATGCGCAGCATTGCCCAAGAGGTTGGCGAACAGCGCATCCGAGTCAACAGCATCGCGCCAGGCGCTATTCGCACGGCCATTAACACCAAGGCCACCAGTGGCGACGCCGAAAAGAAACTGCTGGAGCTGATCCCGTACGGTCGGGTCGGCGAGGCCGACGATGTGGCCAACGCCATCGTCTGGCTGGCCTCGGATGCGTCCGATTATGTGCATGGCACGACGCTGTTCATCGACGGCGGCATGAGCCTCTACCCGGAGTTCCGCAACAATGGCTGAACACACCCCGCACCCGGATGACCCGACCGAGCAAGAACCGCAGAACGCTATCGAAAACCACGGGATCATTGGCGACATGCGCAGCGCCGCGCTAGTGGCCGACACCGGGAGCATCGACTTCTGCTGCTGGCCCGATTTCGACAGCCCCAGTATTTTTACCGCGCTGCTGGACACTCCGGACGCCGGGATTTTCCAGCTGGCGCCGATCCTCCCTGATGCCCGTCGCCAGCAGCTGTATCTGCCGGAAACCAACGTGCTGATGACGCGCTGGATTGCCAAGGACGCCGTGGTAGAAGTCACCGACCTGATGCCCATCGCGTCCGAAGTGGATAACCTGCCGCGCCTGATCCGCCGCATTCATGTGCGTCACGGCCAAACCGCCGTGCGCATGCGCTGCCGGGTACGCCACGATTACAGCCGCGCCGACACCACCGCGCAGATGGACGGCGAAGACATCCGCTTTGACGCCGAAGGCCAGCCCGCCATGCGTCTGGCCGCAACGACTCAATTGACCCTCGAAGGCCATGCCGCGGCGGCCGAGTTCGAAATGAAGCAGGGCGATGTGGTGGAGTTCATGCTTGGCGGCGCTGATGATCCGCTGGTCAAAGCCACGAATTGCGACTGCGATCTGAAAAACACCGTCAACTTCTGGCAGCACTGGAGTCGGCATTCCAACTACCGGGGCCGTTGGCGCGAAGTGGTCAATCGCTCGGCCCTGGCGCTCAAGCTGCTGACCTCACGCAAGCATGGCGGCATCGTCGCGGCGGCGACCTTTGGCCTGCCGGAGGAAGAGGGCGGCGAGCGCAACTGGGACTACCGCTACACGTGGATCCGCGACGCGTCGTTCACCGTCTATGCGTTCATGCGCCTGGGCTACACCGAGGAAGCCAACGCCTTCATGCACTGGGTCCGCGAGCGCATGGGCGATTGCTGCGAGGACGCCAACAAGCTTGGGATTCTCTATGCGCTGGACGGCCGCGAAGAATTGCCCGAAGAAGAACTGGACCACCTGAGCGGCTACGGCGGTGCATCCCCGGTCCGTATCGGCAACGAAGCCTACAAGCAGACGCAGCTGGACATTTACGGCGAGCTGCTCGATGCGGTGTACTTGGCCAACAAGTACGGCGAGGCTATTTCCCATGAGGGCTGGAAGCACGTCACCCGCCTGGTCAACGATCTGTGCGAGACCTGGAACAGCAAGGACGTCGGGATCTGGGAAATGCGCGGCGACGATCAGCATTTTCTCCATTCGCGGCTGATGTGCTGGGTCGCGCTGGACCGGGCGCTGCGGCTGTCGCTGAAACGCTCGCTGCCGGCGCCATTCGAGCGCTGGGACCAGGCGCGTCAGGCCATCCACGATGACATCTGGGAAAACTTCTGGGACGCCGATCTGGGCCACTTCGTCCAGCACAAAGGCAGCAAGAACCTCGACGCGTCCATGTTGCTCATGCCGCTGGTGCGCTTCGTTGGCGCCAGCGATCCCAAATGGCTGAAGACGCTGGATGCCATTGAGCGCGCGCTGGTGCGCGACGGTATGGTGTTCCGTTATCGCAACGATGATGACTATCACGATGGTCTCGGCGGTGAAGAGGGGGCGTTTGTTGCCTGTTCGTTCTGGTACGTCGAATGCCTTGCCCGCGCCGGGCGAGTGGAGCAGGCGCATCTGGAGTTTGAACAGTTACTGCGCTACGCGAACCCGCTGGGCTTGTACGCCGAGGAATTCGACGCCCACGGCCACCATTTGGGCAACACGCCGCAAGCCCTCAGCCACCTGGCGCTGATCAGTGCGGCGAGTTTTCTGGATCGCAAGCTCGAAGGCAGCCAGACCCTCTGGCAGCCCTGATTCAAGGAGAAAAAGATGGCTCATGCATTCAAGGTCGGTGATCACGTACGCTGGAACTCCGAGGCCGGGCACATCGTCGGCAAAGTGACGAAGGTGCACACCAAGGAAGTCGAGTTCATGGGCCGGCATCGTCACGCCTCGCCGGACGCGCCACAGTACGAGGTCAAGAGCGACAAAACCGGTCACCTCGCGATGCATAAAGAGGACGCCTTGGAAAAGGCTTGAGTCGTGCGTCTTTGATACCAGATGGCCCGGATACGAAAACGCAGCGATGACCGAAATCATCGCTGCGTTTTTTTGTGGCCGGTTCAGCCGATCAAGGAATCAGGCGCTGGGCCCGCAACGTGTCGAATACGTCGAAAAAGGCCTGGTCGCTGGCCTGAAATTCCTTGAAGCCCAGGGTCCGGCTTTTTGACATGTCGGTCACCACTTCGATGGGGCGACCGAGGTCAGCATCGGTGTGCCACGGCGAAATCAGGCGGCTGATGTCGGCTTCTTTCAAACCGTGGGCGCGCACGAGCTCGTCCCATGCCCCTTGATCGTTGGCCATCTGCTCTTCCAGCGGGGACACCTTCTCCGGGAATGCAGCAGGGTGCACACCGAAGTACTCGGCGATCTGGCCCCACATCCACTTCCAGCGAAACACGTCGCCGTTGGTGATGTTGAACGCCTGATCCGCCGCCGCAGGCGTCGTCGCTGCCCACAGTTGCTGTTTGGCCAATTGCCGCGCATCGGTCATGTCGGTGAGGCTGTCCCACTGCACGCGGGAGCCGGGGAACACGAACGGGCGTCCGGTGGCTTTGCAGATCGACGCATACACCGCGAGGGTAGTCGCCATGTTCATCGCGTTGCCCACTGCGACGCCGGTAACGGTGTGCGGACGGTGCACGCTCCAGGTGAAGCCGTCACGCTTGGCGGCGGCAAACACTTCATCTTCCTGGGCGTAATAGAAATTCTCGATGTCCAGCCGACCCTGGGACTCGCGGAACGGCGTCTGCGGCAGGGTGCCTTTGCCGTAGGCTTCGAACGGGCCGAGGTAATGCTTCAGGCCGGTGACCAGCGCGACGTGCTTGACGCTCTTCGCCGGGCTCAACGCGTCCAGCACGTTACGCACCATGGCGGCGTTGACGCGGATGTTTTCAGCTTCCGTCGCTTGACGCGACCAGGTGGTGAGGAAGACATGGGTCGGTTTGAGATCCGCCAGGGCCTGCCTGACCGAGGCCGGGTCTTGCAGGTCTGCCGCGACGGGGATCACACCGGGCGTCTGGGAGGGACGGCGGGAGAGGGCGGCCACCTGCCAACCGTTATCGAGCAACAGTTGAGTGGTTGCGCTGCCGACGATGCCGCTGGCGCCGACGACCAAGGCCGTTTGGGTCATGGGGGTCTCCTGTTTGATCGAGATGAATGGGCTTCATAAAAATGCAGCTCTCAGGTTTCAGAACGGCACCGATGCTCATAGGTTCAGCTCGATTGGCCGGGTGCGACCACAGACCACGCCGGCAGCCGCCCGTTGACTTACCCGACCAGTAGCGCCGCGCCATACATGCCAGTGGCGAAGACCACATGGCCGACCACATTCTGCAACCGCGCCACGTTCGGTTTCGGCGCCTTGTTGCACGCCATGCCGACACCCATGCCGGGCTGCAGGATGAACCAGCCGGCACCGATGGTCACCAGTCCGACGATCAGTGCCGGCAGAAAGGTCGGCGCGTGCGCCCATTGCACGCCCCAGATGAACAACAGCGCCGCGGCGAACAGCACGCCGACGGTGTAATGCATGAACCAGCCAATCGCCAGCTCATTGGGTACGGGAGGGGAACTGCCAATGCCCTTGCGGTGCACGAACTGCCCCTTGGGCATCCCGGCGAACCAGCGACCGACGAGGTGCCAGGGCGGGGTCGGCAAACCCAGCAGCGCCTTGAGCAACAGCGCCCAGAGATCCAGCAGCGCGGTGCCGCCGATGCCGATGAGAATTGCCAGGTAGATGAATTCGAACATGTCCGTTCCTGCGTGCTTTCAGTGGTCGATGGGCGAGTGATGGCCGGACACGTTAGCAGTTTTGCCAGGGAAAGCGCGTGAGTTGAATGTATGCGTTGCATGGGTGGGACCGGCTTCAGCCGGGAAGAGGCCTGCATGAACACCGCGAGATTTGCGGTGTGACACCCGACGCCTTCCCGGCTAAAGCCGGTCCTGCATTAAAGGTCGCTCAAGCACTTACCAGCGGTCATTGCCCCGACCGTGGTCGAAACCTCGGCGGTAGCCACCGTCGTAATAGCCATGGGGCGGCGGTGGTGCGAAGCGGCGATACTCGACCCGCTCACGCACCGGCACATAGACAACCTGCTGGTACCGCGGCTGATAACGCGGCGCGTAGCGTGGTTGCGGGCGGTAATCCTGATAGCGATCGTGACGGTCGTTGTTCGACTGACTGATCACCGCGGCCAGTACGGCACCGACGGCGGCTCCGGCGATGACAGGCACAATCACGTTGCGTTCGCTGGCGGACGCCGTGCCGGCGCCAACGAGCAGACCGGACAGGATCAGGGCTTGGGTCATCTTGGAAATCATGGTGTCTCCTTTGGCGAAAGAGTGGGTTCGCCATGGACGTATGAAACACCGGATCCGTGTAAACCCACGTCTAGGATCGGTAAAGGTTGGGTAAACCCGGATGTGCTCAATCGGCGCAGCAGTGCACGACCGGCGATCGGTTAACCGCCTGCGACGATGTGATGTTCGGCCATCCGAGAGGTCACTTGTGCAGTCCAATGGATTGCGACGGCCTTGTCCTCCTCGTGTCACGCTTTCCCCTGCCACCTCAGGCACCTCTTTTTGACATCGTTGCCACTGGAAAACAGCCCATGCGCCTGGCCGACTTCATCCTGCAGAACATCGAACCCATCCTGCAAAAGTGGGAAGCCTTCGCCAGGACCATGACGCCCGCCGCCAATGGCATGGACTCCGCCGAACTTCGCGACCACGCCGAACAGATGCTCCGCACGATCGCCGCTGACCTCCAGACCTCACAGACCGATGAGGCGCGGGTATCCAAGTCGAAAGGCGAAGCGCCCGATTCCGATAACGTCACGTCGGCCGAGACCCATGCTGAGGTCCGTCATTCGTCCGGCTTCACCATCGGTCAGATGATCGCCGAGTACCGGGCCTTGCGCACCAGTGTGCTGATGCTGTGGATGCCGCCCAAGGAAGTGAACCGGGCAGACGAGATTGCCGACATTCTGCGCTTCAACGAAGCCATCGATCAGGCCTTGGCCGAGTCCGTCATGACCTACACCGATAATGTCGATGCTGCGCGCAACGTCTTCCTCGGCATCCTCGGTCACGATTTGCGCAGCCCGCTGGGGGCGATTTCCCTCAGCGCCGAAGTGCTTCTGCGTGCAGGCGACCTGCCGCCCAAGGCAACCAAAAACGTGTCGCGCATCTACACCAGCGTCAAGCGTTCGACCAAAATAGTTGGTGATCTGCTGGACTTTACCCGGACTCAACTGGGCTCGGGAATTCCGGTCCGAGTGGCGCGGGATGATTTTTTCCAGGCCTGCGAAGCCATGGTGGAAGAGGCCAGGGCCTACCATCCGGATCGTGAGATCGACATGCGCGGCGACACCCGAGTCGTCGCGCAATTTGATCGGTCACGGATGGAACAGGTCATGTCCAACCTGATAGGCAACGCGATCAAGCATGGCAACCCCCTGACTCCGGTCACCGTCACGCTGATGGCGGGTGCCAAAACGGTGTCCCTCTCGGTGCACAACGAGGGCCCGCCCATCGAGGACAGCGTGAAAGCAACACTCTTCAACCCGATGGTGCGCAATTTTCAGGACGGAAAAGTGGAATACGGCGCGGCCGCAGGTCTTGGCCTGGGGCTGTATATCGCAGCGGCGATCGTCGACGCCCATAACGGCAGCATCAAGGTCGACTCCGCAGCCGACCGCGGCACCACCTTCACCGTGTCCTTGCCGTTGATCGGTGACGCAGGCGACTGAAACGCGCAGATCTCGGGGCACAAATGCTGCAATCGATACACAGGGCAACGACCGCCGATCAGCCGGCGGTCAGGCTCGGGAAACCTCGAGCAACAAGTTGAATCAACTGGTTACATAGGTGAGGTTAGGGGAAGTATATGGTGACCGACGATCTAGTCCGGTGGAACAGCCACTGGCGGTTAACCGACCACACAGTGTTGTGCAGGACCTGCAAAGCCAGGCAAAGCGAAGCCGAACGAGAAGCGACCTTCGTGCATCTGCCCACCTGCGGCTATGCCCGAGAGGCCGCCCATCCCTGGGATGAGCTCGACGCGAGCTGCGGAATGCTGCAGACCTCCCATTGAATCGGACCCTGTCGCCGATCGCTTACTGCGATGGCTCGGCCACGGCGCTGAACATCAGGCTCGGGACCTGACCGGGTACGTCATCGAGCTCGCCGCAACGGTGCATGCCGATTTTCTCCAGCACCCGAATCGACGCCGCGTGGGTCGGCCGGACGTAACCGTAGACATCTTCCAGCTTCAAGCTTGAAAACCCGAAGTCCAGCGCCGCTTTGCCCATCTCCGTGGCAAACCCCTGTCCCCACGCCTCAACGGCGAACCGATAGCCCAGATTGACCCTTTGCACGCCCAAAAAGTCATGCAACCCGATGCCGCCGAATCCGATGATATGTTCGGGCAACTCCTTGCGCGCGATGGCCCACCATCCATAGCCATGGGTCTGCCAGTGCTCGATCCAGCCCTCAAGCAGGGCTGCGGCCTGGGCCTTGTCGGTCATCGGCCCGGAAGGGTTGAACAACTGGGTCTGCGGGTCGCTGTAGATGGCGAACAGGCGGTCGAGGTCTTCAACTGCCGGGGCACGGTAGATCAGGTGAGCGCTGCTCATGGGCATGGCGAGGGATCCTTCGGTGAGCCTTCACGGCAGGTGCAGCGCATTGACGCCTTCGAGGCTCTGATCTACCAGTTGAATGCGGTTGCGTCCACCCCGTTTGGATTCATACAGGGCTGCATCGCTGCGCTCGAGTAACGCCGCCAGGCTGGGCGGCGGTTGGCTGAACAGATTGGCACCAATGCTCAGCGTCACTGGCTGGGGCGTGGAAAAGCTTTCCGAGGCGATCGAGTGGAAGGCCTCACGCAGCGTGCGGCCCAGCGCCAGAATCTGCTCGCTGGACGTGTCGCTGAGCAGCATCACGAATTCATCCCCGCCCAGGCGCGCGACCAGAGCGCCCTTGGGCAAGGCCGAACGGATAATTTCACTGAGCGCGACCAGCAGCCGGTCGCCAGCGCTGTGGCCGTAGAGGTCGTTGACCAGCTTGAAATTGTCGACGTCCATCAGGAGCAGCGCCCCCGGCCGAGCGGCCGAGACACTGTCCAGCAGACGCTGACCGCGCATTTCCAGCGCACGACGGTTGTACAGCGCCGTCAGTGGATCACGCGCCGCCAGCCGGGCAATGCGCTTTTCCCGGCGATGACGCTCCGAGCCGGTCATCGACAGGGCGATCAGCATCACCGCCATCGTCCCTTCGACCAGTGAGATTTGAATGATTGCGCCACGAAAGGCCGCCAGATCAATCAACGTACCAGGCATCACTGCCGTGACCGCCTTGGAAAAATAGAATACGCCGTGGGCCAGCAGCACATAGCGCAACTGCACCGCGCCGACGCTCAGGGACTTGCCATGGGGGCGCAGCAACCCGCTGGCCTTGACCATCAGCAGAGAGATCAACAGCGAGTTGGCTGCCAGCATCACTTTCGACCACCACGGCTGGTCCGGCAGCAACAACAGCCCGATCCACAGGACGAAGACCAGGTACCAGGCGCGCGACAGCCGAGTTTCGGTAAACCGCGCAACCCCCAACAGGAACAGCCAGTGGGCGGTCACCAACAACCCGTTCGCGAACCAGATACCAATCAGCAGAATGCCGCTGCTGCGCAGCAACGCCAGGGTCGAGCCCACCGAAATGATGGCGAAGCCCGTGCTCCAGAACAGCAGCGAAGGCCCTCTCACCGTCCGCCACTCCACGGCCAGATACAGCGCGGCGGCTGCAGCGAGGGCGATGGTCATCGTCAGCAGGGTGATCGGGTCGAGCGCCATAAGCAGCCTGATGGGTAAGGGGCGGTGGGTCGGGCGAGTGTCAGCGCGTGCAGGCTTTTTTTCGCGGGCGGTTTTGTATCGGCCACTCCGACAAAACTTTAACCCCGGCGCCGTTCCGCTAGAATGGCGCGGACCCGGTCCAGCCCCCGTTTGATCAACATCTTCCGAGTCAGCAAACGGCGGCGAACCGCAGCAACCCATCAGCATCCCGGGCGGGACGCAAAAGCGAGGCGGCAGTGATCGAGCGGCGAGCATTCAGCGGAGGCATGAAGGGCAAGAACCTTCGCTACGTGGATGAAAACAGGCGAAGCCCCTCGGCCCGCACCCGTACCGGCTTCGTGCTGCTCGAGCACTTCTCGTTGCCGGCCTTCACCCAGACGCTGGACACATTCGTCACCGCCAACCTGCTGCGCCCCGATTTGTTCACGTCGCAGACGTTCGGCATGCACGAGGGCGAAGTGACCAGCGATCTGGGGCTGGTGATCCGGCCTGACGCGCGGCTTGACGCGTCGGCGCTGAAGGCGCTGGATCTGCTGGTGATTTGTGGCGGTTATCGCACCGAACTCAAGGCCGACGAGCAGCTGGTGCACCTGCTGACCACCGCCGCCGAACAGGGCATCACCCTCGCGGGGCTGTGGAATGGCGCCTGGTTCCTCGGCGCAGCGGGTTTGCTCGACCGCTACCGGTGCGCCATTCACCCTGAGCACCGCGCCGCCCTGGCGGAGATCTGCAAAGTCAGCGAAGTCACCAGCGAAGCGTTTGTCATCGACCGCGATCGTCTCACTGCCGCAAGTCCCGCCGGGGCCTTCCACATGGCGCTGGAATGGATCAAGACGCTGCACGACAAGGCGCTGATCGAAGGCATCGAGGACATTCTGTCTTTCGAGGAGTCGCGCTATCGGCGGATCAAGCCGAGCCGGCACATGACGGTCAGCGCGCCGCTCAAGGAAGTGGTCAAGCTGATGGACGCCAACCTTGAGGAACCACTGGAACTGGAGCAACTGGCGGTGTACGCCGGACGTTCACGGCGACAGATCGAGCGGCTGTTCCAGGAACAACTGGGCACCACCCCGCAGCGCTACTACCTGGAACTGCGCATCACCGAGGCCCGCCGCCTGCTGCAGCACACTGAGCTGACCCAGGTGGAAGTGCTGGTGGCCTGCGGGTTCGTCTCGCCGAGCCATTTCAGCAAATGCTACAGCGCGTACTTCGGCTATCGGCCCTCGAAAGAAAAGCGTCTGGTCAAATGAGCGCGGCCTTGATTTGTCCCTCGGCCAGCCCAACCCTGTAGGCTTCGCCCATACCAGACCAACGTACCCAGCCCGGGGCAGAGACAGCGTGAATGAGTGAGATCAGCACCAAAATAATCACCGTCGAGGGCCATGCCGCCCTGAAGAAGGAGCTCGATTACCTTTGGCGCGAGCACCGCCCGGACATCACGCAAAAAGTGGCATGGGCGGCTTCCCTGGGGGATCGCAGCGAGAACGCCGACTATCAGTACAACAAGAAACTGCTGCGCGAGATCGACCGGCGTGTGCGCTACCTGCGCAAGCGTCTCGAAGACATGCGCGTGGTCGCCTATTCGCCGGAGCAGGAAGGTCGGGTGTTCTTTGGCGCATGGGTCGAAGTCGAGGACGAGGAGGGCGAAAGCAAGCGTTTCCGCGTCGTCGGCTACGACGAGATATACGGACGCATGGACTACATCTCCATCGATTCACCCATGGCACGGGCGCTGCTCAAGAAAGAGGTTGGCGACGAAGTCTCGGTGCCGGTTCCCTCCGGCAGCAAGCAATGGTGGATCACGAAAATCGAGTACCTGAAATAGCTGGAGTTTTGCGCTGGTTGACGGTGAGCGGCGCAGTGCCGCCCACCGTCATGCCCCACCGCTAACCCTCTCGCAGCACTTGCAGCGGACTAGCGTTCAACGCCCGGCGTGTGCCGAACACACCCGCGCCGCCCACCAGCAAGGCGCCGATCAGGGGCAGCACCAGCAGCCAGGCATGGGGGTGCCACTCAAGGTTGAAGGCGTAGCGGTAGAGCGCAAAGCTCACCAGTTCGCAGCCAATCGCCGCCAGCACACCGCTGACCGCCCCGAGCAAACCGAACTCGATGCGTCGAGCCTTGATTAACAACGCGCGGTTGGCGCCCAGCGCCCGCAGCAGCGCACCCTGTCGAATTCGCTCGTCCAGGGTTGCCTGCAAGCCGGAGAACAACACTGCCATCCCGGCGGCCAGGACGAACAGCAGCACGTACTGCACCGCCATCGTCACCTGATCGAGGATGCTGCGCAGCTGCGCCAGCAAGGCCTCCACCTGCAGGATCGTCACGGCCGGGTAGGCCCGGGACAGTTCGACGATCTGCTGATCATTGCCCGGCGCCAGATAGAAGCTCGTCAGGTATGTGGCCGGCACGTCCTTCAGGGTGCCCGGCTGGAAGATCATGAAGAAGTTGGGCTGAAAGGTGTCCCAGTTGATGTCGCGAAGGCTGGTGACCTTGACCTCCCGGGTCAGACCTCCGATTACGAAACCCAGGGTGTCGCCCAGCTTCATGTTCAGGCTGTTGGCCAGCTTGGTTTCCACCGACACGCCGGGTACCACGCCGTCGGCGGGCGGCTGATTGCTGGTCCACCACTGACCGGCGGTGATGCTGTTGCCTTCCGGCAACGTTGCTGCCCACGTCAGGTTGAGGTCACGCTGAGTGGCGTTTTCGCCACGGGAGTCTTTGGTGACAAACTTGCTCACCGGCTCGCCGTTGATCGTCATCAAACGCCCTGGAATCATCGGGTACAGCGGCGCGCTGTGGGTCGACAGGCGGCCCATCCGTTCGGCGAAATGATCCTTGTCGTTGGGCAGGATGTTCAGCGCGAAGTAGTTCGGCGCATCCTTGGGCAGCTGGTTCTGCCAAGTGTCGAGCAACTCGCCGCGCAGCAGCGCAATCAGCCCCATGGACAGCAGAATCAGACCGAACGCCAAGGACTGGCCGGCGGCGGCCATGGGGTGGCGCAGCAGTTGACCCAGGCCCAGACGCCACGGCAGCGAGGCCCCGGCGAGCAAACGGCGCAGGCTTTTCAGGGCCAGCAGCAACACGCCGCCGAGTATTAGCGCCGCGATCAGACCGCCACCGAGCAGGGCGAAGGTCAGCACCAGGTCCAGACTCAGGCGCCACATGATCAGGCCCAGTGCGAGCAGCGCCGCGCCGTAGACCAACCAGGTGCTGGCCGGGATGGGCAGCATGTCCCGACGCAATACCCGCAGCGGCGGCACGCGACCCAGCGCAGCCAGCGGCGGCAGTGCGAAGCCGGCGAGGGCGACCAGCCCGGTGCCGATACCGGCGACTGCCGGCAGCCAGCCCCCGGGCGGCACCGCAGCAGGCAGCAGGTTTTCCAGCAAATGAAACAGCCCGAGTTGGGCGAACCAGCCGAGCAACGCGCCGGCCGCGCTGGCGACTACGCCCAACATGGCCAGCTGCAAACCGAACAGCACCAGCGCTTCGTTGCGCGACAGGCCCAGGCAACGCAATAGCGCGCTGGCGTCAAAGCGGCGCACCGCGAATCGCGCCGCCGACAAGGCCACGGCCACGCCTGCCAGCAGCACGGCGACCAGACTGGCCATGTTCAGATAACGCTCGGCCTTGCCCAGTGCGCCGCCGATCTGTTGATTGCCATCCCGGGCGTCGTCGATTTTCTGGTTAGGCGCCAGCCCGGGTTCGATCGCTTTGCGATAAGCGGCGAGGTCCTGCGGCGTGCCGCGCCATAGGTCCCGATAACTGACACGGCTACCGGGCTGCACGACCTTGGTGGCTTCAAGGTCGGCCATATTGATCATCACCCGGGGCGTCAGGCTGTAGAAGTTGCCGGCGCGGTCGGGCTCGTAGGTCAGCACGCGGGTCAGCTTCAATGTCTTGGAACCGACGTCAATGCTGTCGCCGACTTTCAGGTTCAGCGCCACCAGAATTCGCGCTTCCGCCCAGGCCTCGCCGGCTTGGGGCTCACCGCCAACGGTTTCGGCTTCATAGGGGGCAGGGGCGCTTTTCAGCTCGCCGCGCAATGGATACGCCCCATCGACGGCCTTGACGCTAGCCAGCTGAATGCCGTTGTCGGTGGCCACAACGCTGGAGAAAATCACGATCTGCGAATGATCCAGCTTCAGCGCCTTGCCGGCGTCGATCTGCGCAGGGGTGGCTGGCGTGGAACCGCCGAGGATCAGGTCGGCGCCGAGAAACTCGGTGGCTCGCAGCAGCATGGCGCTGTTGAGGCGCGCGCCGAAATAGCCGATGGCCGTGCTGGCGGCAACTGCCACCACCAAGGCGAAGAACAGCACGCGCAGCTCGCCGGCGCGGGCATCGCGCATGAGCTGACGCGCCGCAAGGCTAAGCAGACGGGAAAAAGGCAGGCGTGCCATCAAGGCTCCATGGGGGCGACCAGTCGGCCACCCTCGAGACGGATCAGGCGCCGGCAACGGTGGGCCAGACGCTCATCGTGGGTGACCAGCACCAGGGTGGTGTTGCGTTCCTGGTTCAGCTCGAACAGCAGGTCACTGATGCGCTCGCCGGTGTGGCTGTCCAGGTTGCCGGTGGGCTCATCGGCAAACAGCACGTCCGGGTCGGCAGCAAACGCCCGGGCGATGGCCACCCGTTGCTGCTCGCCGCCCGACAACTGGCGTGGCGTGTGGGTCAGGCGCTGACCCAGGCCGACGCGCTCCAGCAGATGCCGGGCCTGATCGCGGGCGTCTTTGCGGCCTTCCAGCTCCATCGGCAGCATGACGTTTTCCAGCGCGTTCAGGCTGTCGAGCAACTGGAAGGACTGAAACACAAAGCCCACATGTTCGGCGCGAACCCGGGCGCGTTGATCTTCATCCAGCTCGCTGAGGTTGCGCCCGGACAGGACGACGGAGCCGGCGCTGGGCAGGTCGAGGCCGGCCAGCAGACCGAGAAGGGTGGATTTGCCTGAGCCCGACGCGCCGACGATGGCCAGCGTGTCGCCCTTGTTTAGTTCCAGGGAGAGTTCGTGCAGGATGGTCAAGTCACCTTCGGTGCTTGGGACCACTTTGCTGAGGTTCCGAGCACTGAGAATACTTTCGCTCATGGAGAATCCGATGCGTGCGTGGTTTTTAAGTGCTGGCCTGGGTTTGCTGCTGTTGTCACAAGGCGCGATGGCAGGCACGGTATTGATCGTTGGCGATAGTATCAGCGCGGCTTTCGGCCTGGATACCCGCGTCGGTTGGGTCAGTCTGCTGGAACAGCGCCTGGCGAAGGAAGGCTTCAAGGATAAAGTGGTCAATGCGTCGGTCAGCGGCGACACCAGTGCCGGGGGCCAGGCGCGGCTGCCGTCGCTGCTTGCCGAGCACAAACCGGATCTGGTGATCCTCGAACTGGGCGGTAATGACGGCCTGCGCGGGCAGCCGCCGGCGCAATTGCAACAAAACCTTACTGACATGGTTGAGCAGTCCAAAGCGGCCGGCGCCAAGGTGCTGTTGCTGGGCATGAAAATTCCGCCCAACTATGGTGAGCGTTACACCACGGCCTTTGCGGCGGTGTACCCGAAAGTCGCCGAAGCCACCGATGCCGCGCTGGTGCCGTTCATGCTGGAGGGTGTGGGCGGCAGGCCTGACATGACGCAGCAGGATGGCATTCACCCCAACGTCCAGGCTCAGCCTTACCTGCTGGATAATGTCTGGCCGGTGCTCAAGCCATTGCTCTAGCCGCTCTCACGGAATCGGGTGATCAAGGTACGGCTCTAGAACCCCTTCGAGCCACGTCATGAACGCCCGGACGCGCGGCGACAAGTTGCGCCGATGGGCCACCACGAGGTATGCGTTCAAGGGTTCCGGCCTCAGGTGCGGCATGACTTCCACCAGCGCGCCATTGGCGATGTGCGGCGCGAGGGCCGAGTGGCCACCCTGAATCAAGCCAATCCCGGCAAGCCCCGCCGCGTGATAGGTTTGCACATTATTGACCTGCATCGCGCCGGGCAGGTCAAGCGTCCCGTAACCGTCTCCTTCCGGGTATTCCCAACCCGCCAGGCGAGCGCCGAGCGTCGGCGCGTAATGCACCATTCGGTGACCCTGAATGCGCAAATCCGCCAACGAGTGCGGCGTGCCGTGACGCGCCAGGTAATCAGGGCTCGCGGCGTTGATCATGCGCAGTTTGCCCAGCGGGCGTGCGATCAGCGTTTCGTCCAACACAGCCCCCAGCCGGATTACGCAATCGAAACCCTCCTGAACCAGATCGACGCGGCGGTCTGTGCTGGACAGTTCGATTTCCAGCTGCGGGTGGACCGCGAGCAGTTGCGGCAGGGCGGGGATGATGACCGTTTGCGCCAGCTCGGTGGGCATGTCCACGCGCAACTTCCCACGGAGCGGCGCGCCGTTGCTTGCGAACATCGACTGCAGGTCCTGGACTTCGGCGAGCAGGTCCAGCGTGCGGGCATAAAACGCGCGGCCGTCCTCGGTCAGTCGCACGGTTCGGGTGGTGCGATGCAGGAGGGTGGCGCCCACCTCTCGTTCCAGCTGACGAATTGCCGTGGACACGCGGCCTTTCTGGATGCCGAGGGTTTCCGCCGCGCGGGTGAAGCTCATTAATTCGGCGACACGCACAAAAATAAACAGGACGAAGAGGTCGGGCATTGTTCTCTCAGGGTGTAACAGTGCGTTCGGTTTGCCGTGATTTATAGCGCATTTCTCAATCAGTAGAGTGGTTCCCCTGTCATCCATCCGCACATTTCACACAGGGCGCCCCCCATGGACTTCCACGCCACACCCGTCAAAACCGTCATCATTTATCACTCTGGCTATGGTCATACCGCGCGGATGGCCAGCGCGGTTGCTGAAGGGGCGGGTATGGGTGCCGAACTGATCGCCATCGACGCCGAGGGAAACATTCCGGACGCCGCATGGCAGAGCCTTGAAGACGCAGACGCCATCGTGCTGGGCTCGCCCACTTACATGGGCGGCCCCAGCTGGCAGTTCAAGAAGTTCGCCGACGCGTCTTCCAGGCCCTGGTTCGAGGGTCAGTGGCAGAACAAGGTCTTCGGCGGCTTCACCAACAGTGCCAGCGTCAACGGCGACAAGCTCAATACGCTCGAGTATTTCGTCCTGCTCTGCGGGCAGCACGCTGGCATCTGGGTCGGCCTTGATATCAAACCCGCGAACGTCAAGGCATCAAAGCGCGATGACCTGAACCGCATGGGATCCTACATCGCGCCGATGGCCCAGACGCCGGCCGATGCGACGCCGGATGAAATGTCGGCGGGGGATCTGCAGACGGCGCAACTATACGGCGCACGCGTGGCATTGATTGCCGGGCAGTTGCGCGCAGGAAAGCTTCAAACGGTTTGACGCTCTGGTGCGAGCATCCGTTGTCAGCGGCCGGGTTTGCGCCTATGGTGGACCAAACCTATACAGGACCAAAAAGATGTACAAGAAAGAGCAGTGGCCACTCACGCTGTACTTCGACGGTGACTGTCCGCTGTGTGCGCGGGAGATCAAACTCCTGCGTTCCCACGCGTCGGCCCACTCGACGACTGACGCCACACAGGCGCGGCTTCAGCTCGTCGACATGAGCGAAGAGGGGTTTGATGCCCCGGCGCTCGGATTCACTTACGAGCAGATGCAGTCTGTGTTGCACGCCCGGTTCGGCGATGGCACCTGGGTGACGGGCCTGGATGCAACGCTCTGGAGCTGGCGGGCAGCCGGCCTCGGCGCGTGGGCTGCGCCGCTGTCATGGCGGCCACTGAGGCCCTTGCTGAACCTCGGTTACCGCTTGTTCTGCCGCTGGCGTCCCCATCTGGCATGGTTGCCTCATCCGGACGGCAGTCGTCGATGCCGCGACGACCGTTGCGCGATTTCCAGACCCTCAGACGAAAACCGCTGATTTAAAGGCCTGCAGGCCTTTTCCGGACGGGGGCTTTCGGCTAATGTGGCGCCCCCGCTCTGGAGCCCCCGATGCCGCGCCGTCCTGCCTGGTCCCTTTATGCCTATCAACTGATCGAGCCTGACGAACAGCTCGACCTGTTCGCGTGCCAGGAAATCCTTGTGCATCTGGTCGCTCGTCAGCTCGAACTGGCAGGCTCCGCTGATCGCACCTTGTGCGGCACCTTGCTGCCCGCCCAACCACGCTGGTCGGAAGTCCAGCAGACGGTTTATCAGGATGAGCGGCTGTGCCCGCTGTGCCGGGCGATCATCGACGCGCAACGGCGCGGCTGGCACCCGATCTGGCCTGAACTGGAGGCCGGTGTTTAAGGCCGCGCGAACACTCCCGGACGCGCAGGGGTGCGTGTACAATCGCGCACAATCAAGCCTTCCGTTTACCAAGGATTCTCCGGATGTTGTCGCGCATTCCAGCTTTCGCCCGCTGTCTGTCGCTCGCTGCGCTGTGCGCGGCCGGCCCCGTCTCCGCCCTGGAGTTTCCGTTGCCGCCGCCGGGCGAGGACATCATCGGCCAGGTGCAGACTGTCACTGCCAGGTACGAAGACACCTTCGCCGACCTGGCCACCCGCTACGACCTGGGCTATCTGGAAATGATTGCCGCCAACCCCGGTGTCGATGCCTGGCTGCCGGGCGCAGGCACTCAAATAGTGTTGCCGACGCGTTTCATCCTGCCGCCGGGTCCGCGCGAAGGCATCGTCATCAACCTCGCCGAGTACCGCTTGTATTACTACCCGAAAGGCCGGAACGTGGTGTACACCTTTCCGCTGGGCATTGGTCGCGAGGGCTGGGGTTCGCCGGTTTCCACCACCAAGGTGACTGCCAAAACGCCCAACCCGACCTGGACGCCGCCGGCTTCAGTCAAGGCCGAGCACGCCGCCGACGGCGACATCCTGCCCAACGTGGTGCCGGCCGGGCCGGACAACCCGCTGGGCCCGTTCAAATTCGGCCTCGGCCTGCCGGGCTACCTGATCCATGGCTCGAACAAAAAGTTCGGCATCGGCATGCGCACCAGCCACGGCTGCTTCCGCATGTACAACAACAACGTGCTGGAAATGGCGGACATGGTCCCGGTGGGCACCACCGTGCGCATCATGAGCGAGCCCTACAAGTTCGGCGTCAGCGGCGGCAAGGTCTACCTCGAGGCGCATACGCCGCTGGACGAAAGCGGCAAGCCCTCGGTGGTCGACAAGCACACCGCCGTGATCAACGCTCTGCTCAAACGTGAAGACTTGGCCAACAGCTTGCGCATCAACTGGGATGAGGTGCGAGACGTGGTGGCTGCCGAAGACGGCATGCCGGTCGAGATCGCCGTGCCGACCACGCCGGCGCCTGTGGTGGGCGGCGCGCCGATGACACTGCAATAAGACGACGCTGCGGCGCTTGGCAAAAAAGGTCAGGCAATAAAAAAGCCGACCCGTTAACGGATCGGCTTATCAATAATCCCGAGGGATTATTACTTGCGGCTAGCCTTGTCCAACATACGCAGAGCGCGTTCGTTGGCTTCGTCAGCAGTTTGCTGAGCTTTTTGAGCTGCAGCCAGCGCTTCGTCAGCCTTGCGATAGGCTTCATCGGCACGGGCTTGCGAACGAGCGGCTGCGTCTTCAGTTGCGGTCAGACGAGCTTCTGTTTCTTTGGATGCGCTGCTGCAACCGGTAGCCAGAACTGCGGCCAGGGCCAGAGCAGAGAATTTCAGAACGTTGTTCATCGTGTTCCCCTTAAAGGACTTCTATCAAATTAGTCATCTCTCGAAAGTGAGAAAATGACCGGCGTACATCTTACTCATTGTTTGTAGTAAGTAAACGGAGCGCGCGCAAGATCTGCAGAAAATTCTTGGGTTTGAACGAGTTCCGTGCAACTCCTCACGCTTTTTCTTCGTCCAGAAAAAGCCCCCGGCAGAGGCGTCTGTCAGGTGACTCCGGTCAAGGCGACTCCGCGGTACGGGCGACCTTTTTTGTATAGCCGATTATCGTGACAGGCGCATCTTTGAGGGCCGTTTAAATGACCTTCAAGTGACGGGTGTCCGGGCGTTGCGTCTCAGTGGACATTCATCGGCGACAACAGGTTCCATGGGTTACGCAGCAGATGTGCGGCAGCGCAATTAACAGTTGATTCACTTGAGCGCACTCGCCCAGGGCGCCTACTATTTGCCTGTGCTCAAATTGTTTGAGAACAGCGATGCTCTTCGCAGTGTCCAAACGGCACAGGGTGGCGCAGTCGGCTCTATTGCAGCAGCAATAGTTCTCTTCCTGCCTGTAAAGGTTCCTTCGCCGGGAAAATGTCGATAAGGTAAGGGTCCAATTCCAAGACCCGCGAGGAGTAGTGATGAGCGAGGCGTTGTCCATTCACCATGACGAGACCGGTCACCAGTTCGAAGTCAGCATCGACGGCTACCGTGCCTATCTGACGTACATGGACCTGGGTAAACAGACCCTGGATATCTACCGTACGTTTGTACCCAACGAGTTACGCGGAAAGGGCATAGCGGCAGCATTGACCAAAGTGGCCCTGGATTATGCCGACCGGATCGGCTACACCGTGATTCCTTCGTGCTCCTATGTGGAGCGCTATATGGAGCGCAACCAGCGGCAGGCGGCGAAGATCTGAACCCACCGCGGTCCATACAGTAAAACGCCGAGCATGGGCTCGGCGTTGTCGTTTCTGCGGTCAGGTCAATTGCGTGTGCGCTTGGGCAGTACGTCCTTGAGCTTGGCGTGCATGCTACGCAGGGTTTTTTCAGTGCTTTCCCAGTCGATGCAGGCATCGGTGATGGACACGCCGTACTGCAAGTCGGCGAGGTCTTTGGGAATGGCCTGGCAGCCCCAGTTCAGGTGACTCTCGACCATCAGACCGATGATCGACTGGTTGCCTTCGAGAATCTGGTTGGCAACGTTCTCCATCACCAGCGGCTGCAGCGCCGGGTCCTTGTTGGAGTTGGCGTGGCTGCAATCAACCATAATGTTCGGCTTGATCTTTGCCTTGTTCAGCGCCTGTTCACACAGGGCAACGCTGACCGAGTCATAGTTGGGCTTGCCGTTGCCGCCGCGCAAGACCACGTGACCGTAGGCGTTGCCTTTGGTGGTGACGATGGACACGCCGCCTTCCTGATTGATACCCAGAAAGCGATGAGGGCTGGACACCGATTGCAGGGCGTTGATCGCGACGGTCAGGCCGCCGTCCGTGCCATTCTTGAAACCGACTGCCGAGGACAGGCCGGAGGCCATCTCCCGGTGAGTCTGGGACTCAGTGGTGCGCGCGCCGATGGCCGACCAGCTGATCAGGTCTTGCAGGTACTGAGGTGAAATCGGGTCGAGCGCTTCGGTCGCGGTCGGCAGGCCTTTTTCGGCCAGGTCGCGCAGCAGTTGACGGCCGATGTGCAGGCCATCCTGAATCTTGAAGGAGTCGTCCAGGTACGGATCGTTGATCAGGCCTTTCCAGCCGACAGTGGTGCGTGGCTTCTCGAAATAGACGCGCATGACCAGATACAAGGTGTCGGACACCTCGGCCGCCAGCGCTTTCAGGCGATCGGCGTATTCGTGGGCGGCCTTGAGGTCGTGGATCGAGCAGGGTCCGATCACGATGAACAGGCGGTGATCCTTGCCATCGAGGATGTTGCGGATGACTTCGCGGCCCTGGCTGACAGTGGCCTGGGCGGCGGCGGTCAGCGGGATTTCGCGTTTCAGCTGATCCGGGGTGATCAGTGTCTCGTTGGACGCAACGTTGAGGTCGTCAATCGGTAAATCAGCCATCGTGTTACTCATCAGGTCACGGATGCTGGCCGCCAGCGTCCCCGTGCGGCGGAGCCGAGCATGATTGAGCGCAACGGGGGAGCCGAACCTTAGCGCGTTAGCCGGTGGTTCGACAATGGGTAAACGTGGCTTTCGTCCAACGGTTGCGGCATTGTCTGACCTGTCTGGGGTTGCGACAGGCATCACCCGAACATCATTCAGAGGAGAAGCGCGTGGATCAATTGCAACTGACGGACTTCGACCTCGATCAGCAACTTCTTGACCTCCCCGGCGTCTCACTGCTGATTTTCACCAGCCTTGGCTGCTCCAGTTGCCGCTGGGCCCGACAGCATTTGCCCGAGCAATCCCTGCCGCTCGACCGGTTGTGCTGGATCGATGCCGAGGAAAACGGCGGCGCGGTGCAGCGTTATGGCGTGTTTCACCTGCCGGCGATGTTTGTGGTGCGCGACGGCGCCTTCTTTGGGCCCCTGCGCACGCAGATGTCCGCCGACGCCATTGTCACGGGTCTTGGACACGCGCTGGCGACGCCGCCAGACGAATTACCCTGAAGCGGAGTTTCCATGAGCGAAAGCGCAGCGAGCGACAGCGCAACCATACCTCGGATCGGCATCATCGGCACCGGCGCGATCGGCGGCTTCTACGGCGTGATGCTGGCCCGGGCCGGCTTTGATGTGCATTTTCTGTTGCGCAGCGAGTTCGACGCCGTCGCCCGCAACGGCCTGCGCGTGGACAGTCAGGTGCACGGCCCGTTAGTGCTGGAAAATGTCCAGGCCTACGCCTCCGCCGCCGACATGCCGCGCTGCGACTGGCTGCTGATCGGGGCCAAGACCACCGGCAACGGCGGCGTCGCGTCTGTCATCGTTCAGGCTGCGGCGCCGGACGCCAGGGTTCTGCTGCTGCAAAACGGGTTGGGTGTCGAGGAAGAGCTGCGGGCCGAGCTACCGGATTCCCTTCATCTAATGGGCGGCCTGTGTTTTGTTTGCGTGCATCGAACAGGGCCAGGCCGGATCACCCACCAGGCCTTTGGCGCCGTGAATATCGGCTACCACAGTGGGCCGGCCGATACGGCTACACGCGGGAAATGGGTCGAGGAGGGGGCGTCACTGTTTCATCAGGCCGGCATCGACTCTGTGGCGATGGACAATCTCGACAAGGCGCGCTGGCAGAAACTGGTGTGGAACGTACCCTACAACGGGCTTTCCGTGCTGCTCAACGCCAGTACCACGCCGTTGATGGCCGATGCCGACAGCCGCGCGCTGGTCCAGGGCCTGATGGCGGAGGTGGTGCAGGGCGCCGAAGCATGCGGCCACGTGCTGCCGGAGGGCTATGCCGAGCAACTGCTCAAGGTCACCGGCCATATGCCGGATTACCGGCCGAGCATGTACCACGACTTGACTGAAAAACGCCCGCTGGAACTCGATGCCATCTACGCCCGGCCCCTCGCGGCTGCGCTCGCCGCCGGCTGCGACATGCCCAAGGTGCGCGCCCTGTATCACGCGCTGGCGTTTATTGATCGCGGCAATCGCTGACGGCGATTGCCGTGCGCTTGCCCACCTCCCGCTTTAAGGAAGACTGATGAGCACTGAGCTGAACGTTAAAACCCCGGGGAGCAAGCTGGTGCTGGCGATTTCCTCGCGGGCGCTGTTTGATTTGCGCGAAAGCCATGACGTTTACATGGCCAGCGGCGTCGCGGCCTATCGTCAGTATCAGATCGACCACGAGGATGAAATCCTCGAGCCCGGCGAAGCGTTCCGCCTGGTGGAAAAACTACTGAGCCTGAATGCCAGCCTGAACCAGTCCCGGGTGGAAGTGGTGCTGGTCTCCCGCAACAGCGCCGACACCGGCTTGCGCGTGTTCAATTCGATTCAGCACTACGGCCTCGACATTTCCCGCGCGGCGTTCGTCGGCGGCCGTAGTCCGTTTCCGTATCTGGCCGCTTTCGGCAGTCATCTGTTCCTTTCGACCCACGCCGACGACGTGCGCAGTGCGCTGGACGCGGGGTTCGCCGCGGCAACCATCCTCTCCGGTGGCGCCCGTCGCGCGGCCAGTGCCGAGCTGCGCATCGCTTTCGACGGCGACGCCGTGCTGTTTTCCGATGAGTCCGAGCGTGTGTATCAGTCCGGTGGGCTCGAGGCGTTTCAGGCCAACGAGCGCGAGGCGGCGCGACGGCCATTGCCCGGCGGTCCTTTCAAACCCTTCCTCGCGGCACTGAACGCCCTGCAGCGTGAATTCCCCGAAGAGTCCTGCCCGATCCGTACGGCACTTGTGACCGCGCGCTCGGCTCCGGCTCACGAGCGAGTGATCCGTACGTTGCGCGAGTGGGACATTCGTCTGGATGAGTCGCTGTTTCTCGGTGGCCTGGACAAATCGGCGTTTCTGGAAGCCTTCGCGGCGGACGTGTTCTTTGACGATCAACCGGGCCACTGTGAGCGCGCGCGCGACGTCGTGGCGACCGGGCACGTGCCCCATGGCATCAGCAACGAGCTAAAACCCTGAGGCGTTAGACCGAAAAGCAGCAGTCGGCCGTCGGAATGCGCGACGCGCTGCTACGCTGATGAAGTCTTCACTTCAATGGCAGACCGGGGGTCCCATGATCCGCTCGATGCTCTACGCCACGGACCTTGGTGCTTATGCGCCCTACACGCTGCAGCATGCGCTGATCCTGGCGCGTACCTTCGATGCCGAACTGCACGTCGTGCATGTGGTAGAGCCGATGGGCGTGTTCGCCGAGTCCGTGCTGCAGAGTTACCTCGCCGCAGACGTGCTCAAAGCGCTTCACAGCGAAGGCATCAACACGGTCATCGACGGCATCGAGGCGCGGGTGATGGCCAGTTTTCGCGAGGAGCTGGGCGAGGGGCATGAGGACCTGTCGCTGATCTGCAGCGTTCGCGTGGTCCAGGGCGATCCATCCAATGTGATACTCGATCAGGCGCGCCTGCTGGGTGTCGACCTGTTGGTGGTGGGCAGTCGCAGCCACGGCGGAGAGGGGGATACGCCGATTGGCCGAACGGCCGCGCGGGTCCTGCAACTGTCCGACGTGCCGGTGTACATGGTGCCGATGCTGCAAAGTCGTACACAAACGTGATCGCGTTCCGGGAATGTGCCAAGGGCGTTAAAAGCTGCGTGCCATTACCGGATAAAAGTGATAAAAAGTTCTAGCTTTGCCTTCCTGACCAATAATCCAGTTATATACCGTCGCTGATGCCTGTGGCGTCTTCCGGCTTTGAGGGATACATATGAAGCTTCAACAATTGCGCTACATCTGGGAAGTGGCGCACCACGACCTCAACGTTTCAGCGACCGCGCAAAGCCTCTACACCTCGCAGCCAGGTATCAGCAAGCAGATCCGCCTGCTGGAAGACGAGTTGGGCGTCGAAGTCTTCGCCCGCAGCGGCAAGCACCTGACCCGCGTCACCCCGGCAGGCGAGCGCATTATCACCACCGCCGGCGAGATCCTGCGCAAAGTCGAGAGCATCAAGCAGATCGCCCAGGAATTCTCCAACGAGAAAAAGGGCACGCTGTCCATCGCCACGACCCACACCCAGGCGCGTTATGCGCTGCCGCCGGTGATCAGCAATTTCATCAAGCAGTACCCGGACGTCGCGCTGCACATGCATCAGGGCTCACCGATGCAGATCGCCGAAATGGCCGCCGACGGCACGGTCGATTTCGCCATCGCCACCGAAGCGCTGGAGCTGTTCGGCGATCTGGTGATGATGCCGTGCTACACCTGGAACCGCTGCGTGGTCGTGCCCCAGGGCCACCCGCTGACCAAGGTGCCGAAGCTGACCCTCGAGATTCTCGCCGAATACCCGATCGTGACCTACGTGTTCGGCTTCACCGGCCGTTCCAAACTCGACGAAGCGTTCAGCCACCGCGGCCTGACGCCGAAAGTGGTGTTCACCGCCGCCGATGCGGACGTGATCAAAACCTACGTGAGACTGGGATTAGGCGTCGGCATCGTCGCGAAAATGGCGGTCGACCCGAAGCTGGACAGCGATCTGGTGGTGCTCGACGCCAGCGAATTGTTCGAAGCCAGCGTGACCAAGATCGGCTTCCGCCGCGGCACCTTCCTGCGCGGTTTCATGTGCGACTTTATCGAGAAATTCGCCCCGCACCTGACCCGCGACGTCATGGCCAAGGCCATTCAGTGCCACAACAAACAGGAACTGGAAGAGCTGTTTGCCGGGGTTGAACTGCCGGAGCATTGATAGGCTGCGCACGCAAAACCTGTAGGAGTGAGCTTGCTCGCGATGCGTCGGTTCAGACGCTGAATGCCGCGTGCTAGACCGTCATCGCGAGCAAGCTCACTCCTACAACGTTGCGATTTGCTCTCAGGACTTCGCGATCATATTCCCGGCGTGCAACCCGCATTCCTTCTGCGTCGCTTCTTCCCACCACCAGCGGCCTTCGCGTTCGTGCTGATTCGGCAGGACAGGGCGTGTGCAGGGTTCGCAGCCGATGCTGATGAAGCCGCGCTCGTGGAGGGTGTTGAAGGGCAGTTCGAGCATGCGGATGTAGTTCCACACGTCGGCACTGCTCATCTGGGCCAGCGGGTTGAATTTGTACAGCGTGCGCTCCGGGGTTGAGAACGCGCTGTCGATTTCGACCACGGCGACGTTGTTACGCGTGCTCGGGCTCTGATCACGACGCTGGCCGGTCGCCCAGGCGCTCACGCCGGACAGCTTGCGGCGCAACGGCTCGATCTTGCGGATCCCGCAGCACTCGCCATGGCCGTCGCGGTAGAAGCTGAACAAGCCCTTTTCCTTGACCATAGGCTCCAGCTTCTCGCGGTCCGGGCTGACGATGTCGATGTCGATCTTGTACTGCTCGCGAACCTGATCGATGAAGCGATAGGTCTCCGGGTGCAGCCGGCCGGTATCCAGGCTGAACACCTTGACGTTCTTGT
Source organism: Pseudomonas graminis (assembly GCF_013201545.1). Taxonomy (NCBI): domain Bacteria; kingdom Pseudomonadati; phylum Pseudomonadota; class Gammaproteobacteria; order Pseudomonadales; family Pseudomonadaceae; genus Pseudomonas; species Pseudomonas graminis. Next base: position 5,062,935 of record NZ_CP053746.1, on the reverse strand, counting down.
TGATTTTCCAGGCCATGTCCACCAGCACCACGTCTTCCGCGCCGCTGAAGGAAATCCACAGGTCGTCGCCGAAGTGCTGGAAGGCGAATTTGAGAATGTCGGAAGGGGATTTGTTCGCGTAGGTGGCGGCGATGTCGTCGACGTCGAAAGGGTGGTTCATCTGGGCGGCTTCCTGATCAGGGCTGGCGCTTAGGCGCTCGTAATGGCGCAGATGGTAACAAAAACGTCGGGCCGTTTGGTTGAAAGCGGGGATTGGGCGGGGCGAGAAGCAAGGAGCAAGCGCGGAAAGAACGCTCATGGTGCGGCGACCGCAAGTCCAACGAACCGGCCGAGTTTCTGAGGCGACCCACGATCCTGTGGGAGCAAGCTTGCTCGCGAATGCTTACTGTCATTTCCCAGAGAAAGTGGCTGGCTGTCCTGGCGTCTTCGTGAGCAAGGTGGAGCGCCACCCCGGTCACTCTCACATGTACGGTGTTTGCCACCCAGCACCGCAGTGTCTGCTCGACCGGGAGTCCTACCATCACCTCGGGTCATCACACCCGCCACGCCTCTCACAACCCCTCAAGCGTCTCCATCAACACCCGCACTTTGGTGAAGGTCTCCTGATATTCCGCCTCCCACTGCGAATCAGCGACAATGCCGCCGCCGCCCCAGCAGGCCATCTGGCCGTCTTTGGCCAGCAGGCTGCGGATGGCGATGGAACTGTCCATGCTGCCGCGCACGTCGAGGTACATCAACGAACCGCAATACAGCGCCCGACGATTGCGCTCCAGTTCGTCGATGATCTGCATGGCGCGTATCTTCGGTGCACCGGTGATGGAGCCGCCGGGAAAACTGCCGCCAATCAGGTCCAGCGCGTCCTTGCCCTCGGCCAGTTCGCCCGTCACCGCGCTGACCAGATGATGCACGTTGGGATAGCTCTCCAGGCTGAACAGCTCCGGCACTTTTACCGAACCGATGCGGCAGGTCCGGCCCAGGTCGTTGCGCAGCAGGTCGACGATCATCAGGTTCTCGGCGCGGTCTTTCGAACTCGAAAGCAACTCCTGAGCAAATGCGGCGTCCTCATCGGCATCCCGCCCGCGCGGCCGTGTACCCTTGATCGGCCGGGTCTCGACCTGACGCTGACTGACTTTGACGAATCGCTCCGGTGATAGGCTCAACACTGCGTCGCCTCCTGGCAACGTTAAAAACCCGGCGAACGGCGTGGGGCAAGCCACTCGCAGCGCTTGATACGCCGCCCACGGATCACCGATGTACTGACCGCGAAAGCGCTGGGCGAAATTGACCTGATAGCAGTCGCCGGCCTGAATGTAGGCGTGAATCCGCTCGATGGCCTGCCGGTACTGCTCGGCATCGATGTCCGGTGCAAAGGGCGTTGTCAGCGTGAACGATGAGTCCGGTTGCGCCACCGGTTGCTCGAACAGCGCGATCAGGCGCTGGCGTTCGGCCTGATCAAGGGCAGGATGAAACACCAACTGGCTGGTGTGCTCGTGGTGATCGCTGATCAGTGCCCAGGCGTAGAGCCCCAGCCGGGCCGAGGGCAGGTGCAAGTCGTCGATGGCCTGATCGGGGAGAGGTTCGAACAGACGGCCGAAGTCATACCCCAGATAACCGAGCAATCCGCCGGCGAACGGCAGCGCGCAGTGCTCGGGTAGCTCGGCTTCACCGAGGCGCGCCAGTGATTCACGCAGGCGCTGAAGAAAGGCCGAACCGGATTCTTCCGCCACCGGCTGCAGGGTGTCCAGCGGCCAGGCGCTGAGCAGATCGAAGCGGCCACGATCCGCAGTTGGACGACCGCTGTCCAGCAGCACGGCGCCCGGGGCAACGCGCACGCGGGCGAAGTAACCGCTGGGGTCGGCGTGATAGGGCAGTGGATGTACGGAGCAAGTTGGCATGCGAGGCGTGGATCAGTCAGTGCGCGAGGATGGCGATTGTAGTCTTCCCCAAGGTCGAGTCCTAGGGGGAAGGCGCAGTCACCGGCGGCTCGCCTTGCAGAATTCTGCGGGCATCGTCAGGCGTGAGGGGGAAATCGAAAAAGCGCCGGTAAAAGTCCATTGTCTGTGCCGCCATGTCCACGTCCGGAAACAACGCGGGATGTAACTGCTGCGCGGCCCAGGCAACCTGAAGCGCCACTTCGGTGCCGTACCGATCCCACGGGAAAACCCCGGCAGGGTTGCGCAGCACGCGCCCGTTGCGCACGGCCGCAAGCTGGTTCAGCAGATGCGGTTGCGCTGCCTGGTCCAGCCGGCCTGCGCTGGCCGCGAGGAGGACGACATCCGGCTGCCAGGCCAGCAACTGCTCAGCCGACACGATCTGCAGATTGCCCTTGAGCCCCGTCGCGGCATTTCGGCCTCCGGCGAGCTTGATCCAGTCGTCGATCAGCGTGTTGGCGCCGTCCACTTTCAGCGGATTGACCGACGCGATGTGCAGCACTTTCGGTCGTTGCTCCGCCGGGATGCCGGCCACTGCGTCATTGACCGATGCCAGTTGCTGATCCAGAAACCCGTTGTAGGCGAGGGCCCGCGTGCGTGGTTCAGCACCGCCAAGGGCCTCGGCCGTGTTGAGCATCGAGCGTTTCAGCCCGGCCAGGTCGGTGTAGCCCATCTGCATGACCGGCAGGCCGAGCTGGCGGTAGGCGACGGCCTGCCGATCGCCGAGGGCGGTGAACACCAGATCGACGTGCTCGGCCAGCAAGGTCTCGGCATTGAACGCGGTGCCCTCGATGGCCGTGGCCTGGTTGAGCGCCGGAAGGACCTTGAACATCCACGGCTGGCTTTCGGGATGGTTGACCGTCGCGACAATGCGCGAACCGGCGCCCAGGGTCATCAGCAGCACATGATGGGCGTACCAGGCGTCGGCGATGCGCGCGGGTTCGGCCGACACGTTCGCCGGTTGACCGCTGTCGTCCTGCACCTGTCTGGATTCACGCGCGCTGGCCGGCGCGTTGTTGCCGCCATCGCCTGCCACGACGCTCGCACTCAGGCTGACAAGCAGCACACCGCTCAGCAAACGGCGCATGCCGAGCTGCCGTATCTTCACAGGTCCACCTGAATCGACGCCTGCACCATACGCGGCGCGGCCGGTGTCGCGCTGGCTTGCCCGGCACCGGTGTAGCCGTTCAGCCCGCCGGGGACGATGTTGGTCCAGTAGCGTTCGTTGGCCAGGTTGGTGACTTCGAGCCGGTAGACCGTGTCGCGCTTCATCAACCGGGTGCTGTAGCTGGCGCCGGCATCGAAGGTCTTATAGCTGCCCACCCAGTGATCGTTGCTGTCGTCGGTGGGGCGGGCGCTGGCGTAACGGGCATTCAGGTTGACCGCGAGGCCCGGCACCTGATCGATGCGGTATTCGGTCAACAGGCTGGCGGTAACTCGCGACAACCCGACAATGCGCGTGTCTTCCGTGCTTTCGTTGCCAGTGGACAGCAGTTTCGGGTCCAGCCAGGTGATGCCGCCGAACATCTTGAGATTTTGAGTCAGGTCACCGTCGGCGAGGAATTCCACCCCGCGATTGCGCTGATCCCCCGCCACGGCATAGACGTTATCCGGCTGTGTGTAGGCGAAGGGGCGTTTGATCTGAAACGCCGCCAGCGACAGGTTGACCCCGCGCGCGACCCATTTGCCGCCCAGCTCCCACATCCGGCTGCGATAAGGCGACAGGATCTCCCCGGCGTTGCTGCTGCCGGCCGCGGCGCTGTCGCCCTGTTGCAGGCTGTCGGCGTAGGTCAGGTACAGCGTCAGGTCGTCCATCGGCTTGTACATGACGCTGCTTGCCGTGCTGATGCCCGAGTCCCGGGATGACGTGTGGACGCCCGCTTGAGAATAGTTGTCGGCGGTCAGACGGCTCTGGCTGCCGCTGACCATCAGGCTCCATTTCGGTGTGAGCGTCAGGGTGTCGCCCAGCACGAAGGAACGCTGGCGGGCGTTGGCCGAGTGGTATCGGTCGGTGAAGTCGGGGAAATCCGGCTCGTCGAAACCGGCCGGGTTTCTCAACGACGCAGTGCCCAGGGTTTTCGTGCCGCCGGCCACGGGGTTGTAGTTGTCCCAGTCGAAACCGGTGACACCGACGGTCAAATCATGGCGAATGCCGGCGGTGTAGACGCTGCCGTTGAGGTTGGCGAGATAGCTGTTGATGGTGAAGCGGCTGGCGGTCGCGCTTGCCACCGAGCTGCGGTAGGTGCCGGCGTTATTGATCAGCGTGTTGGTCACCGCAGTGGATTCACGGTCGGCGATCTGCCGCAGTGCGCCGACGTCGAGTTTCCAGTTGCCGTCGAAGTCGTGCTTGAAGTGCGCGCTGGCGGTGTCCGTGGTGTTGTTGTCGCCGGAATAATTCTGCCCGAGGTTGCTGCGGGTCGGGTCCGGCGCGTGGGGCAGCGTCACGCCCGAGGCGACGGCAAACTTGCCCGGCAGGCCCTTGGACAGGTAGTTGTAGTGGCTGACGTTGGTTTCGATGACGCTGTCGTCACTGATCTGGAAGTCCGTGGCGAGGCTCACCAGCTGCCGGCGCAACGTGCTGCCAGGGGCATAACTGTGGCCCTGTTCGTCGGCCACGTTGAGGCGGTATTTGATCTTGCCGTCCGGATCGAACGGGCCGCTCAGGTCGGCGGCCTTGAGCCAGGTCAGCCCGGTGCCTACGCCGACCGTCACCCGATTACGGGTGAAAGCCGTCGGTCGTTTCGACAGCAGGTTGAAGGTGCCGGCCGGATTCGCCGGGCCATACAGCGACCCCGACAGCCCGCTCAGCACTTCGACGCCGCCCAGTTGCTCGGCCGGGTAGTCGGTGGTCGAGACCACATTGAGGCCGTCCAGCCGGCTGTTCTGCACCACGCTGCCCTGCAACCCCCGGGTCTGCGGCCGGGCGCCGTCGGCCTGCACCGAGGGCATGTAGCGGATGATGTCCTTGAAGCTTTTCAGCTGCTGGCTGTCGATCAGCTCCGATGACAGCACGCTGATGGAATAGGGCGTGTCCAGCAGCCTGCGCTCACCCATGGGGCCGAGGGTCGCCGACTTCTCCCGCGCCCGATCAGCAATCGACTGGTCGGCGGTGATGTCCATCGGCGCGAGGGTCATTTCTTGCGCCAGGCTGACCTGGGCGAAGCCGCCAAACAACAGCGGCGCGAAGGCCAGGCGCGATGGGAAGAATCGGGTCATGTAAACACTCAGCAAGGAATAAAAAAGCGGTGGCCGCCGGTGTCGATCTGCTCGACGGCGACCTGGTAAAGGCGCGCCATGAGGGCGCTGTCGATGACGTCGTGGGGCGCGCCGTCGGCGATGAGTCGGCCTTCGTGCAGGACCAGCACGCGATTGGCCGAGGCAAGGGCGTGTTCAGGGCGATGGGTGCTGGACAGAATGCTGATGCCTTGGGCGGCGAGGCGCTTGAGCAAGGCCAGCAGGCGCAACTGGTGGCCGTAGTCGAGCCCGGTGACCGGCTCGTCGAGCACGATGATATTGGCGCGCTGGACCATGGCCCGGGCGATCAGCACCAACTGACGCTCGCCACCGGACAGCTCGGTGTACGGCCGTTCACTCATTTGCAGGATGCCCAAGTCGGTCAGGGCCTGCTGCACAGAGGCCTTGTCGTCGCGGCTCGGCCCATGGCCCAGTCCGACCGTGGGCAATCGGCCCTGGCCGACGATGTGGGCGACGCGGAACGGGAAGCTCGGGACATGGCTCTGCGGCACGTAGGCAATCTGCCGGGCCACGGCGCGGCGCTTCATCGCGCGCATCGGTTGACCGTTGATCAGCACCTCGCCGGTGTGGGGCGCCAGCAACCCCAGCAGCAGTTTCATCAACGTGCTTTTTCCGGCGCCGTTGGCCCCCAGCAGCGCGATGTTGTCACCGGCTTTTATGTCCAGGCAGATGTTGTCGAGAATCACGCGGTCGCCGACTCGATAGCTGAGTTGGCGGGCCTGCAAGCGCTTCATAGCCAGCCCTTGCGCACGCGATGCAGCACCAGCACAAAGGCGATCGCGCCGAACAGTTCGGTGATGATGCCGAGGGGAATTTCGCCCGCCGACACGCTGCGAGCGACGCCGTCAGCCGCCAGCAGGAAGATCCCGCCCAGGCAGGCGCTGAGGGGCAGCAAGCGTGAATTGCCGGGGCCGACCAGCAGCCGCGCCAGGTGCGGAATCAACAGACCGATCCAGCCGACCATGCCCGCCAGACTCACAGTGAGTGCGCAGATCAGCGTGGTCAGCACGATTAGGCCGCCACGGATCTGCTCGACCGGCACGCCCAGGCTCAGCGCCTCGTCATCACTCAAGGACAGCGCATCGATGGCGCGGCCGGTCAGGCACAACAGCACGATGGCCACGGCCAGAATCGGCCCGATGATCCACAACGCCTGCACGTCGACGGCGCTGAGGCTGCCGAGCAGCCAGTAGACGATGCTTGGCAACTGATCGACCGGATCGGCCACGTATTGGGCGATGGACAGCAGCGAGGTGAAGAGGGCGTTCGCTACGATACCGCCGAGCACCAGCAGCAGGATGGAGCGGGTCTGGAACATGTGGGCGATGCCAAGACCGACCGCCACGGCGATGAGCCCAGTCACGCACGCCACCAGCGCAATGGCCAGGGGCGGCAGGTGCCAGATGATCCCCAGCGCAGCGCCGAACGCGCAGCCGCTCAACACCCCCAGCTAGCCCGGCGACACCAGCGGATTGCGGAACACGCCCTGATACGCCGCGCCCGAGACCGATAGCCCGGCGCCCACCAGTACCGCGGCAATGACCCGAGGCAGGCGCGCCTCGATGATCAGGCTGTGGAGCAGGTCGTAGCGGTGGGCGGGCATGTCGCTGATGCCCAGCATCGTTGCGATGAACATCAGGAATTCGTGGATTGAGATTTGATAGCGACCCAGCAACAGCGCGCAGATGGCCGTTGCGATCAAGGCCAGGAGGCTGAGTAACAGAGTGGGGTGCAGCCTGGGAGAGGACATCTGTTGCTCATTGTTTCGGTATGTAAAAAACTATACAGCGATGGGCGAGGCTTCTCTAGGGACGGAATGCCGCATGGGGTGAATCTTCATTTATCGGGGGGAGCGGCGGTGATGTTCGGCTCGGGTTTCGCGGAATGACGACTGACGTCTTCCCGGCTAAAGCCAGTCCTACGAATGTGAGCGGTGGTCTAGTGGGACCGGCTTCAGCCGGGAAGGGGCCGGTGTGAGCGCCATCCATTTTGCGGTGTGACGGATGATGCCTTCCCGGCTACAGCCGGCCCTACGAAATGCGCGCGGTGCCTGTAGGACTGGCTTCAGCCGGGAAGAGGCCGGCATGTTCGCCATCAATCTGTTAGGGGATCACCGATCCGCAAGATCAATAGACAAAAACTCAAACGTGCCCGAACAACCCCTGAGCAAACTTGACCCGCTCTTCCGGGTTTTCGTGTACACCTTCCGCCGCCAGCTCTTCCAGCCGCTTCTCCACGGCAACCGTGCGGTGAGTCAGCCCGCAGTCGTTGGCGATCTGGATGTTGAGCCCCGGCCGGGCGTTGAGCTCCAGAATCAGCGGCCCGCGATCCTGATCCAGCACCATGTCCACGCCGATATAACCCAGGCCACACAGCTCGTAGCACTCTGCCGCAAGCTTCATGAAACCGTCCCAGTTCGGCAGTTGCACGCCATCCACCGCATTGGTGGTGTCGGGGTGCTTGCTGATGATGTTGTTCAACCAGGTGCCGCGCAGCGTCAGGCCAGTGGCCAGATCGACGCCGACACCGATGGCGCCCTGGTGCAGGTTGGCCTTTCCGCCAGACTGCCGGGTGGGCAGGCGCAGCATGGCCATCACCGGATAACCCATCAGCACGATCACGCGGATGTCCGGGACGCCCTCGTAGCTGATGCTCTTGAAAATCTGATCCGGCGTGACCCGGTATTCGATCAGCGCCCGGTCGCGGTGGCCGCCCAGGGAATACAGCCCGGTGAGGATGCTGGAAATCTGATGCTCGATTTCGTCGTGGCTGATGATGCGCCCGGAGACCGTGCGGAAGCGCTCTTCGAACCGGTCGGCAACCACCAGGATGCCGTCGCCGCCTGCGCCCTTGGCCGGCTTGACGACGAAATCACTGCGCCCGCCAATGATCGTGTCGAGCTTGTCGATTTCCTTTTCGGTGGAAATGATCCCGTACAGCTCGGGCACATGAATGCCGGCGGCGATGGCCCGCTCCTTGGTGATGATCTTGTCATCCACAATGGGGTAGAGGCTGCGCTTGTTGTACTTGAGCACGTAGTCGGCGTTACGCCGGTTGATGCCCATGATCCCTTTGGCTTCCAGCGCCTTCCAGGTTTTCCACCAGCCGATCATTTGGGGGTTTCCCGCTCGGCGTCTTCCTTGAGGAAGGCCTTGAAGCGAATCAGCTCGGTCAGCCGATACCCGCGATAACGCCCCATCGCCAGCATGAAGCCCACCAGAATCAGCAAGATGGCCGGGAAGGTAAACACGAAGTAGATGAACTCCGGAATGCTCATGATGATGTGCGCCAGGGACGCCGCGAACAGCGTGCCGATGGCGACTTTCATGGCATGGCCGCCGCCGCGCTCCTCCCAGGTGATCGACAGGCGTTCGATGGTCATGGTCAGAATCACCATCGGGAACAGCGCCACCGACAGCCCGCGCTCAAGCCCCAGCTTGTGGCTGAACAGGCTGATGGCGGCAATCAGCACCACCACGAAGGTCAGCACCACCGACAGCCTCGGCAGCATCTGCAGCTTGAGGTGTTCGAGGTACGAGCGCAGGGACAGGCCCAGCGCGGTGATGATGGTGAACAACACGATGCCGAAGCCCAGCTGTGTCTCGCGGAACGCCAGCGCGATCAGGACCGGGGTGAAGGTCCCGAGGGTCTGCAGGCCTACGAGGTTGCGCAGGATCAGGATCACCAGCACGCCGATCGGGATCATCACCATGATCATGAAGGTCTGCTGGGTTTGCAGCGGCAAGCTGTACAGCGAGTATTCGAGGAAGTCGGCGTCGGTGCTTTCGTCGGTCAGTTTGGCCAGGCGAATGGCGTTCATCTCGCTGTTGTTCAGGCTGAAGCTCACAGTGGCCTTCTTGCCGCCCTCCACGGAGATCAGGTTGTCGTTGCCGGTCCACCACAGCAGTCGGTCCTGGGGCAGGCCCGCCTCGCCGGTTTCCGGATTGAAATACAGCCAGTCCTTGCCATTGAAGCTGCGCAGCCACAGTTCGGGTGACTGCGGCTGATCGGCAACCAGACGGATCGTGTGGACTTTCTCCACCGGCACGTGCGCTATGGACAGCAGCGTTTCGGTGATCCGCGCCTTGTTCTGCACCGACGTATCACCGGCCAGCAGCAGCTTGACGTTGTCATCGCTCAGGTTGTTGACGCGCTTGATGGCCTCGCTGACGAAAGTTTCGACGTCGGCCGAGTGCTGCCGGATCGGCGCGAGCAGTGCGTCGGCGGCGATTTTTTCCGGGCCTTCCACAACGATGCTGTCGCGGAAGATCGGGCCTTTGATCTTGGCTTTCTCGCCGCTGTAGCGCTTGGTCAATACCAGCCGGTAGTAGAGCGTCTGGTTGCCGTTGGCCCGGCGTGCGGACCAGGTCACCTTGCGATTGCCATCGGCGCGATTGACGTTCACGCCATAGTTGTTGGAGATGAAGCTTTCGTTGAGGCTGATGTAATCCCGCGAAAGGGGCGGCACGTACATTTGTACCTTGACCGTGTCCTTCGGGTTGGCGATGAACTCGACCTTGGCGTCGATGTTCCACAGGTCGTCGGTTTCGTCTTCGGTCACCGGAATGCCGAGTGCCAATATCTGATAAGCCGTGATCGCGATGCCCAGCGTGACGAGGGTCGCGATCAGGATTTTCAGATGGAGGTTAAGAGAGCGCATGTTGTTACTCTGCGGTTTGAGCATCGGTGACGCAGGCAGGCTTGCCTGCTGCGTATTTCAGGCTTGGGTCGACCAGCGCATCGAAGTGCTTGAGGGCTTCGGAGCCAATCAGAAGCGGGTATTGGAATGCGCTGCGGTCGGTCAAGTTCACTTCTATGGTGCGCAGCGCGCTGCCCATGCACACATCCAGGCTGATGACTGGGCGGGCGGTGTATTTCCTGTCGTCATCGGCGTCGATATCCCCCGCACGCCGCTTGATCCTGCTGACCCGGGCCAGGGGGCGTTCGATGGGGTGTTCGTGGGCATCGTCGATGGCCAGGTAAAAACGCACCCAGGATTCGCCATTGCGCTTGAAACGCTTGATGTCGCGGGCACTCAGGGAGGCGGTTTTCGCGCCGGTGTCCAGCTTGGCGGCGACTTGCAGGTCGATGTCGGCCAGTTCTGCGTACTCGTTCAAGCCATACACCGTCTTTTCAGCGGCCAGGCTCAGGCCGGGCAGAAAAAGCCCGGAAAGAAAAAGTCCGGGCAGAAAGAAGCCTGGCAGGTACAGGGATAAGAGAACGAGAGGGGGGTGACGGCTCATAAGTCCAGGTGCGATGAAAAGGTGAAAGAGCTGCTTTGACGTCGAAATACGGTTTTGGTTTGAACCAAGGTGCCGCGCCTGGGCAAGCCGTCTGTTGCCTGCATGGGTGATCTTCAACGGGCCGCATCTTAGCATGAAGCCTTTATGACGCCAGCGAAGGGCGTAGCGGACAGGTACGGTCAGACGCTTCATCAAAGGGTGTCGCCATTAGACGATTGTCGACAATCAGCCATTTAGCTTTGACGGAACGGCCTTCATTCGCTAGATTTGCTGGCATTCGATCATAAGGTGTCAACAATGTTGGATGCCGCAGAAACTCTGCCTGCTACGTCGTTGGACGCCGAGACGTTGTCCGAGAACGTCTTTCGTCGTATTCAGGCGGCCATCGTCAAGGGCGACATCGCCCCCGGCAGCAAGATCTCCGAGCCTGAGCTGGCGCGCACTTACGGCATCAGCCGGGGGCCTTTGCGCGAAGCCATCCACCGGCTTGAAGGTCAGCGCCTGTTGGTGCGCGTGCCCCACGTCGGCGCTCGCGTGGTTTCCCTGAGCCATGCCGAACTGGTCGAGCTGTACGAAATTCGCGAATCCCTCGAAGGCATGGCCTGTCGCCTGGCCGCCGAGCGCATGACCGTCGAAGAAGTCAACGAGCTGCGCCGCGTGCTGGAAACCCATGAATGCGACAGCGCCTTTCAGGCCGGCGTCGGCTATTACCAGCAGGAAGGCGACTTCGACTTTCATTACCGGATCATCCAGGGCGCGCGTAACAGCACGCTGACCCAGATGCTCTGCGATGACCTGTACCAACTGGTGCGCATGTACCGCATCCAGTTCTCGACGACGCCCAACCGCCCGCGCCAGGCGTTCGCCGAGCACCACCGTATTCTCGATGCCATCGCCGAACGTGACGGCGAGCTGGCCGAGCTGTTGATGCGCCGCCACATTGCCGCGTCCAAACGCAACATTGAGCAGCACTTTCACGCTGCAACTGCCCGAGGTGAACAATGACCACAAGAACCACTCCCGGCCAACGCTTCCGTGACGCTGTCGCCAGCGAGCATCCGCTGCAGGTGGTCGGCACGATTAACGCCAACCACGCGCTGCTGGCGCAACGGGCCGGCTTCAAGGCCATTTATCTGTCCGGCGGCGGTGTCGCGGCGGGTTCGCTGGGTGTGCCGGACCTCGGCATCACCGGCCTGGATGACGTGCTCACTGACGTGCGCCGCATCACCGACGTCTGCGACCTGCCGCTGCTGGTGGACGTCGACACCGGCTTCGGTGCCTCGGCGTTCAATGTGGCGCGTACGGTGAAGTCGATGATCAAGTTCGGCGCGGCGGCAATGCACATCGAAGACCAGGTCGGCGCCAAGCGCTGCGGTCACCGGCCCGGCAAGGAGATCGTCTCGCAACAGGAAATGGTTGATCGCATCAAAGCGGCGGTGGACGCGCGAACCGACGACAGTTTCGTGATCATGGCGCGCACCGATGCGCTGGCGGTGGAAGGGCTGGAATCAGCACTGGACCGAGCCGCTGCGTGCATCGAAGCGGGCGCGGACATGGTCTTCCCGGAAGCGATCACCGAGCTTGAGATGTACAAGCTGTTTGCCTCGCGGGTGAAGGCGCCGATCCTCGCCAACATCACCGAGTTCGGCTCGACGCCGCTGTTCACCACCGACGAGCTGAAGTCCGCCGAAGTGGCGCTGGTGCTCTACCCGCTGTCGGCATTCCGGGCGATGAACAAAGCCGCGGAAAACGTCTACACGGCGATTCGTCGCGACGGCACCCAGAAGAATGTCATCGACACCATGCAGACGCGCATGGAGTTGTACGAGCGCATTGACTATCACGCGTTCGAGCAGAAGCTCGATGCGCTGTTTGCGCAGAAGAAATCTTAGAAATGAAGTCACTGTGGGAGTGAGCTTGCTCATGAAGAGGGCGGTACATTCGAACCACTTCTATTAATTGCACCATTGCCTTCGCGAGCAAGCTCGCTCCCACGGGCCTATTTGTTGGCGTGAAGGCTGCGTAAAACACAGAAAAGAATTGCCGATTCCCACACAACTACAAGACTGGAGACAGCAATGGCTGAAGCAAAAGTATTGAGCGGCGCAGGCCTGCGAGGCCAGGTGGCCGGGCAGACCGCGTTGTCCACCGTCGGCCAGGCCGGCGCCGGATTGACCTACCGCGGCTATGACGTGCGTGAACTCGCCGCCGACGCCCGTTTTGAAGAAGTCGCGTACCTGCTGCTGTACGGCGATCTGCCGACCCAGGCGCAACTCGACGGCTACCTGAAGAAACTCCAGGGCCTGCGTGACCTGCCCCAAGCGCTAAAAGAAGTGCTGGAACGCATTCCCGCCGACACCCACCCGATGGACGTGATGCGCACCGGCTGCTCGATGCTCGGCAATCTCGAGCCCGAAGCCAGCTTCGCCCAGCAGCTCGATTCCACCGACCGGCTGCTCGCCGCGTTCCCTGCGATCATGTGCTATTGGTACCGCTTCAGCCACGAAGGCAAGCGCATCGACTGCGTCACCGACGAAGTGTCCATCGCCGGGCACTTCCTGAAACTGCTGCTGGACAAGGCGCCAAGCGAACTGCACCGCAAGGTCATGGACGTCTCGCTGATTCTTTACGCCGAGCACGAATTCAACGCCTCGACCTTCACCGCCAGGGTTTGCGCATCGACCCTGTCCGACCTGTTTTCCTGCATCACGGCCGCCATCGGCACCTTGCGCGGTCCGTTGCACGGCGGCGCCAATGAAGCGGCGATGGAGATGATCCAGAAGTTTTCCTCCGCCGAAGAAGCGACGAAGGGCACGTTGGCGATGCTGGAGCGCAAGGACAAGATCATGGGTTTCGGCCACGCGATCTATAAGGACAACGACCCGCGTAACGAGGTGATCAAGGGCTGGTCGAAAAAGCTCGCGGAGGAGGTGGGCGACACCGTGCTGTTCCCGGTGTCCGAAGCCATCGACAAGACCATGTGGGAGCAAAAGAAGCTCTTTCCCAACGCCGATTTCTACCACGCCTCGGCGTATCACTTCATGGGCATCCCTACCCAGCTGTTCACCCCGATCTTCGTCTGCTCGCGCCTGACCGGTTGGGCTTCCCACGTGTTTGAACAGCGCGCCAACAACCGCATCATCCGACCGAGCGCCGAATACATCGGCGTCGAACAGCGCAAATTCGTGCCCATCGAACAGCGCTGATGGGGAAAGGGGAGTTCCACGGGGCTCTCCACCCGTAACTTTTCCGTGATCGAGTCCTGACGATGAACACTGAATACCGCAAAGCCCTGCCCGGCACTGCGCTGGATTACTTCGATGCCCGCGCGGCGGTCGATGCGATCAAGCCCGGCGCCTATGCCACGCTGCCGTACACTTCCCGCGTGCTCGCCGAAAACCTGGTGCGCCGTTGCCATCCGACCACGCTGACCGCCTCGCTAACGCAACTGATCGAACGCAAGCGCGACCTGGATTTTCCGTGGTTTCCGGCGCGGGTGGTCTGCCACGACATTCTCGGCCAGACCGCGCTGGTGGACCTGGCCGGCTTGCGCGATGCCATTGCCGACATGGGCGGCGACCCCGCGCAGGTCAACCCGGTGGTGCCGGTGCAGTTAATCGTCGATCACTCGCTGGCCGTCGAATGCGGGGGTTACGACCCGGACGCGTTCAGCAAGAACCGGGCGATTGAAGACCGCCGCAACGAAGACCGCTTCCACTTCATCAACTGGACCAAGCAGGCCTTCAAGAACGTCGAAGTGATCCCGCCGGGCAACGGCATCATGCATCAGATCAATCTGGAGCGGATGTCACCGGTGATCCAGACGCTGAACGGCGTCGCCTTCCCGGACACCCTGGTCGGCACTGACAGCCATACGCCTCACGTGGATGCGCTGGGCGTCGTCGCCATTGGCGTCGGCGGTCTTGAAGCCGAGAACGTCATGCTCGGTCGTGCCTCGTGGATGCGCCTGCCGGACATCATCGGCGTTGAACTGTCGGGCCGTCCGCAGCCGGGCATTACCGCCACCGACGTGGTGCTGGCGCTCACCGAATACCTGCGTCAGCAGAAGGTTGTCGGCGCGTACCTGGAGTTTTACGGCGAGGGCGCCCGCGCGCTGACCCTTGGCGACCGCGCGACCATCTCGAACATGGCTCCAGAATACGGCGCGACCGCCGCCATGTTCAGCATCGATCAACAGACCATCGATTACCTCCGGCTGACCGGTCGCGAAGACCAGCAAGTGCAACTGGTCGAGACGTTCGCCCGCCACACCGGGCTCTGGGCCGACAGCCTGGTCACCGCCGAATACGAGCGGGTGCTGCGTTTCGACCTGTCCAGCGTGGTGCGCAACATGGCCGGACCGTCCAACCCCCACGCACGTGTGGCGACCGCTGATCTGGCCGCCAAAGGCATCGCGGCGCCGTGGGAGGAAACCCCGGGCGAAATGCCGGACGGCGCGGTGATCATCGCCGCCATCACCAGCTGCACCAACACCAGCAACCCGCGCAACGTCATCGCCGCAGGTTTGCTGGCGCGCAATGCCAATCGCCTGGGCCTGACGCGCAAACCCTGGGTCAAGTCGTCCCTGGCGCCGGGCTCGAAAACCGTCGCCCTGTACCTGGACGAAGCAGGGCTGACCGACGAGCTGGAGCAACTGGGTTTCGGCATCGTCGCGTTTGCCTGCACCACCTGCAATGGCATGTCCGGCGCGCTGGATCCGCTGATCCAGCAGGAAATCATCGACCGCGACCTGTACGCCACGGCGGTGTTGTCAGGCAACCGCAACTTCGACGGGCGCATTCACCCCTACGCCAAGCAGGCATTTCTCGCTTCGCCACCGCTGGTGGTGGCCTACGCCATCGCCGGAACGATCCGCTTCGATATCGAGAAAGACGTGCTGGGCCTTGGCCCGAATGGCGAAGAGATCCACCTGAAGGATCTCTGGCCTAGCGACGCCGAGATCGATCAGGTGGTAAAAGCCTCGGTCAAGCCGGAGCAGTTCCGTCAGGTGTACATCCCGATGTTTGCCATCCACGAAGACACCGGCCCGAAAGTCGCGCCGTTGTACGACTGGCGCCCGATGAGCACCTACATTCGTCGACCGCCGTACTGGGAAGGCGCGCTTGCCGGTGAACGAACCCTGCGGGGCATGCGGCCGCTGGCAGTGCTGCCGGACAACATCACCACCGATCACCTGTCGCCGTCCAACGCGATCATGCTCGACAGTGCGGCCGGCGAATACCTGGACAAAATGGGCCTGCCGGAAGAGGACTTCAACTCTTACGCCACCCATCGCGGCGATCACCTGACGGCCCAGCGCGCCACGTTCGCCAACCCCAAGCTGTTCAATGAAATGGTCGTGGAGAACGGCAAGGTCAAGCAGGGTTCCTACGCGCGGATCGAGCCAGAAGGTCAGGTCACGCGGATGTGGGAAGCCATCGAAACCTACATGGCCCGCAAGCAGCCACTGATCATCATTGCCGGCGCCGATTACGGCCAGGGTTCGTCCCGGGACTGGGCGGCCAAGGGCGTGCGCCTGGCGGGTGTCGAAGTCATCGTCGCCGAAGGCTTCGAGCGCATCCACCGCACCAATTTGGTGGGCATGGGCGTGCTGCCGCTGGAATTCAAGCCGGGCACCAATCGCCTGACCCTGGGCATCGATGGCAGTGAAACCTATGACGTGATCGGCACGCGCACCCCGGGGGCCACGCTGACGCTGATCATCCAGCGCAAGAATGGCGAGCGCGTGGAGGTGCCGGTGACCTGCCGCCTCGACACGGGGGAAGAGGTGTTGATCTACGAAGCCGGCGGCGTGCTGCAACGCTTCGCCCAGGACTTCCTCGAATCCTCGGCCGTCGCCTGAGCCGACGCCTGCGCTGCTCTCTATATACGAAAGAATCAGAAGGAACAGCTCCATGGCTTCCACAGCACAGATCAAAATTCCCGCGACCTACATGCGCGGTGGCACCAGCAAGGGCGTGTTTTTCCTCCGGGACGATCTGCCCGAAGCCGCGCAAACCCCCGGCGCTGCCCGTGACACCTTGTTACTGCGGGTGATCGGCAGCCCCGACCCCTACGCCAAGCAGATCGATGGCATGGGCGGCGCGACGTCGAGCACCAGCAAAACGGTGATCCTGTCAAAGAGCGAGAAAGCCGATCACGACGTCGATTACCTGTTCGGCCAGGTCGCCATCGACAAGCCCTTCGTCGACTGGAGCGGCAATTGCGGCAACCTGTCAGCGGCGGTCGGCCCGTTCGCCATCAGCAACGGTCTGGTCGACCCGGCGCGCATCCCCCGGAACGGCGTCGCAGTGGTGCGCATCTGGCAGGCCAACATCGGCAAAACCATCATCGCCCATGTGCCGATGACTGACGGCGCAGTGCAGGAAACCGGCGACTTCGAGCTCGACGGCGTGACCTTCCCGGCGGCGGAAGTGCAGCTGGAGTTCATGGACCCTGCGGCGGACGAGGAGGGCGCTGGCGGCTCGATGTTCCCCACGGGCAATCTGGTGGACGAGCTCGACGTGCCGGGCGTGGGCACGTTCACGGCGACGATGATCAATGCCGGCATCCCGACGATCTTCGTCAACGCCCGGGACATCGGCTATACCGGCAGCGAATTGCAGGACGCAATCAACAGTGACCCGAAGGCCTTGAGCATGTTTGAAACAATCCGGGCCTATGGCGCGGTGCGCATGGGGCTGATCGGCACGGTCGAGGAGGCAGCGACGCGTCAGCACACGCCCAAAGTAGCGTTCGTGGCCGCGCCCGCTGAATACCTGTCTTCCAGCGGCAAACGGGTCACCACCGCAGACACCGATCTGTTGGTGCGCGCCATGTCCATGGGCAAGCTGCATCACGCGATGATGGGCACGGCGGCAGTGGCCATCGGCACAGCGGCGGCGATACCGGGCACGCTGGTCAACCTGGCAGCGGGCGGCGGCGAGCGCAGTGCCGTGCGCTTCGGCCACCCCTCCGGAACTCTGCGTGTCGGCGCTGAAGCGGTATTGGTCGACGGCGAATGGCAGGTCAAAAAAGCCATCATGAGCCGCAGCGCGCGGGTGTTGATGGAAGGATGGGTGCGCGTGCCGGGCAACAGCTTCTGACCGGAGCGCATGGCCTGCTCCGGCCAACTTGCAGCTTGCAGTTTCAAACTTGCCGCTGCGCAGCTACTTAAACCGCCGCTCGACCCCTTTCTCCACCAGCACTTTCGCCGAGATTTCCTCGACCGAGAAATGCGTGGAGTTGATGTGCGGGATGTTCTCGCGGCGGAACAGGCCTTCGACTTCGCGCACTTCGAACTCGCACTGGGCGTAACTGGCGTAGCGGCTGTTGGGTTTGCGTTCGTGGCGGATCGCAGTCAGACGGTCGGGATCGATGGTCAGGCCGAACAGCTTGTCCCGGTGCAGTTTCAGCGCGGCGGGCAGCTGCAGACGCTCCATGTCGTCTTCGGTCAGCGGGTAATTGGCGGCGCGGATGCCGAACTGCATGGCCATGTACAGGCAGGTCGGGGTCTTGCCGCAGCGCGACACGCCCACCAGGATGATGTCGGCCTTGTCGTAATAATGGGTTCTGGCGCCGTCGTCGTTGTCCAGCGCGAAGTTCACCGCCTCGATCCGCTCCATGTAATTGGAGTTGTGCCCGATGGAGTGGGATTTTCCCACCGAGTAGGAAGAGTGTGAACTAAGCTCCAGCTCCAACGGGGCGAGGAAGGTCGAGAAAATATCGATCATGAAGCCGTCGGAGGTCGCGAGAATCTCGCGGATGTCCTGATTGACGATGGTGTCGAAAATGATCGGACGGGCTTCGTCCTTCTCGGCGGCCTTGTTGATTTGCTGAACCATGGCCCGGGCCTTCTCGACGCTGTCGATATAGGGCCGCGTGAACTTGTTGAAAGTAATGTTTTCAAATTGCGCTAGCAGACTCTGGCCAAGGGTTTCGGCGGTGATGCCGGTGCCATCGGAGATGAAAAAAGCGGATCGTTTCATTTGCGCCCCGGGGCCTTAAGCTGAAGACAATTTGTGGATATGATAGGCCGGCTTGCGGGCCATGACTGGCCGCATTCTACCTGTTTTCAATCGCCGCGATTCCCGCACCAAAAGCGTTTCCAACAATAACCGGTTAGTGGAGAGATCACCTTGGTAGAGTACGTAGTTTCCCTCGATAAGCTCGGCAAACATGATGTTGAGCACGTGGGGGGCAAGAACGCATCCCTCGGCGAGATGATCAGCAACCTGGCGGGTGCAGGCGTGTCCGTCCCCGGTGGCTTTGCCACTACCGCTCAGGCCTACCGTGATTTCCTCGAGCAGAGTGGCCTGAACGATCAGATCCATCAGGCCCTCGACGCGCTGGATGTCGACGACGTCAACGAGCTGGCCAGAACCGGCGCCAAGATTCGTCAGTGGATCATGGAGGCTGAATTCCCCGAAAAGCTCAACGCCGAGATCCGCACCGCCTTCGCCGAGCTCTCGGCGGGCAACCCGGACATCGCCGTGGCCGTGCGCTCTTCCGCCACCGCAGAAGATTTGCCGGACGCTTCCTTCGCCGGCCAGCAGGAAACCTTCCTGAACATTCGTGGCGTCGAAAACGTCATCCGCGCGGCGAAAGAGGTGTTTGCGTCGCTGTTCAACGACCGCGCCATTTCCTACCGCGTGCACCAAGGGTTCGACCACAAGCTGGTGGCGCTGTCCGCTGGCGTGCAGCGCATGGTGCGTTCTGAAACCGGCACCGCAGGCGTCATGTTCACCCTGGACACCGAATCCGGTTTCCGCGATGTCGTCTTCATCACTGGTGCCTATGGCCTGGGCGAGACCGTCGTCCAGGGCGCGGTCAACCCGGACGAATTCTACGTTCACAAAAACACCCTTGAAGCCGGTCGCCCGGCGATCCTGCGCCGCAACCTGGGCAGCAAGGCGATCAAGATGATCTACGGCGAAGAAGCCAAGGCCGGTAAATCGGTCAAGACCATCGACGTCGACCTGGCGGACCGCGCGCGTTTCTGCCTCAGCGACGAGGAAGTCAGCAACCTGGCCCGCCAGGCGATGATCATCGAAAAGCACTATCAGTGCCCGATGGATATCGAGTGGGCCAAAGACGGCGATGACGGCAAGCTCTACATCGTGCAGGCGCGGCCGGAAACCGTAAAAAGCCGCACCTCGTCCAATGTCATGGAACGCTACCTGCTGAAAGAGAAGGGCACCGTTCTGGTGGAAGGCCGCGCCATCGGCCAGCGCATCGGCGCCGGCAAGGTGCGGATCATCAAGGACGTGTCCGAGATGGACAAGGTTCAGCCGGGTGACGTGCTGGTCTCCGACATGACCGACCCGGACTGGGAACCGGTCATGAAACGCGCCAGCGCCATCGTCACCAACCGTGGCGGACGCACTTGCCACGCGGCGATCATCGCTCGCGAGTTGGGTATCCCGGCGGTAGTGGGTTGCGGCAACGCCACCGAGCTGTTGCAGGAAGGTCAGGGCGTCACCGTGTCCTGCGCCGAGGGCGACACCGGTTACATCTTCGAGGGCGAACTGGGATTCGACATCAAGCAGAATTCTGTCGACGCCATGCCTGATCTGCCGTTCAAAATCATGATGAACGTCGGCAACCCGGATCGCGCCTTTGATTTCGCCCAGTTGCCCAACGCCGGTATCGGCCTGGCGCGCCTGGAATTCATCATCAACCGCATGATCGGCGTGCACCCCAAGGCGCTGCTGAACTACGCCAATCTGCCCCAGGACATCAAGGAAAGCGTCGACAAGCGCATCGCCGGTTACGACGATCCGGTTGGTTTCTACGTCGAGAAACTGGTGGAAGGCATCAGCACCCTGGCGGCGGCGTTCTCGCCGAAGAAGGTCATCGTGCGTCTGTCGGACTTCAAGTCCAACGAATACGCCAACCTCATCGGCGGCAAGCTCTACGAGCCGGAAGAAGAAAACCCGATGCTGGGCTTCCGTGGCGCGTCGCGGTACATCAGCGAAAATTTCCGCGACTGCTTCGAGCTGGAATGCCGCGCCCTCAAGCGCGTGCGCAACGAGATGGGCCTGACCAACGTCGAGATCATGGTGCCGTTCGTCCGCACCCTGGGCGAAGCAAGTCAGGTCATCGATTTGCTCGCTGAAAACGGTCTGGCCCGTGGCGAGAACGGTCTGCGCGTGATCATGATGTGCGAGCTACCGTCCAACGCGCTGATGGCCGATGAATTCCTCGAATTCTTCGACGGCTTCTCCATTGGTTCCAACGACCTGACCCAGCTGACCCTGGGGCTGGACCGCGACTCCGGGATCATCGCTCACCTGTTCGACGAGCGAAATCCTGCGGTGAAGAAGCTGCTGTCCTACGCCATTCAGGCCTGTAACAAGGCCGGCAAGTACATCGGCATCTGTGGCCAGGGCCCGTCCGATCACCCGGATCTGGCGCGCTGGTTGATGGAGCAGGGCATCGAGAGCGTGTCCCTCAATCCTGATTCGGTACTGGAAACCTGGTTCTTCCTGTCCGAAGAGGACGCTCCGACCTGATCCATATCGAGTAAGATGCCGGCCCGTTTCCATGGGCCGGTTTCCCGACAGGGCGGTTTTTAACGAATCCGCCCTTTTTTGTGGGTGATTTTCAGCGCGCTGGCAGCGTCAACCTGCTGTCCCGCCCAACCGCCATTTACCCATCCACCAAGAGCGTCCAGCAAAAGCACCATGCAAAGCAGCAGTCATCTCTTTCCCGTGGCCCTGATCAGTGCCGAGCGTCGTGGCGACCTGACCGAGGACGTCTATCGTTTGAAGCCCGGCAACAGCCCGGATTTCACTGTCGAAATCGCCGTCACCCGGCTGGGTCTTGTGGCTGCGCCGGATGCCCGAGGCGTGCCGGTGGTTCTGCTGCACGGCAGCTTTTCCAATCGGCGCTTCTGGTACTCGCCCAAGGGCATCGGCCTGGGCGCGTATCTGGCCCGCGCCGGGTTCGATGTGTGGATCCCGGAAATGCGCGGTCACGGCCTGTCGGCGCGCAACAGTGCGTACAAAACCAATTGCGTGGCCGATTACGCACGCTTTGATCTGCCGGCCATCGCGGCGTTCGTGCGCGAGCAGACCGGCGAGGCGCCCCACTGGATCGGCCACTCCCTGGGCGGCACGACCCTGGCCGCAGCATTCGGCGGGCAGTACCTGACGGCGGACGATGCGGCCTCGGTGGCGCTGTTCGGCAGTCAGGTCACCCGCAGCCACTGGCCGCTGAAAGTGCCGCCGCTGCAATGGGCTGCACGGCTGCTGCTCAAACGCTTCGAGCACGTGTCAGGCCCCCGCTTCAAGCGCGGCCCGGAAGACGAGCCCATGGGCGTCCTGCTGGAAAGCATGCGCTGGCATGGCCTGTTCGGCGGCTTCGGGCACAAGAAGGAGGACTGGTGGGCCGGGCTGCAACAGGTGACGGTCCCGCTGCTGTGCGTGGCTGGCGCTGGCGACCATCAGGATCCGGAATGGGCGTGCCGCGAGCTCTTCGAGCGGTTCGGCAGCGAAGACAAGACGTTTCTCGTCCTGGGCCGCGAACAGGGCTTCAGCGAAGACTTCGGCCACGTGCCGATGCTGGTCAGCAAAGCCGCGCAAACCCAGGTGTGGCCGCGCGTAGCGGACTGGCTGAACCGTCATGTGGCTGTAGAAGAGGCTGAATCAACGCTGAACATGATGGCAACTCCGTCATAGTCACGGTTTCAGCCATTCCTTGGGCGCCGACTTGTCGCTAAGCTGCACACATTCTCATCACCGGGGCCGAACGGCAGGTGGCGACTCGTTGGTCAGATGTGTGTTCTGTGTGAGGTGCTATATAAGGATGCAGCCCGTTGAAGCGTCGGCCGTTGACGCAGGCCGTCTATCCTTGTAGTTGTTTTCCCCCATCACAGAGCTTTCCTGACAGGAGTTACCCATGCATTACATCACCCCGGACTTGTGCGACGCCTACCCTGAGCGGGTTCAGGTGGTGGAGCCGATGTTCAGCAACTTTGGTGGCCGTGATTCATTTGGCGGCGAGATCGTCACGCTCAAGTGCTTCGAAGACAATTCGCTGGTGCGCGAGCAGGCCGAACAGCCTGGTCACGGAAAAGTATTGGTCGTGGACGGCGGAGGCTCGCTGCGTTGCGCATTGCTGGGCGACATGATTGCCGAAAAAGCAGCGAAGAACGGTTGGGAGGGCATGGTGATCTTCGGCTGCGTCCGCGACGTCGATGTATTGGCACAGACCGACTTGGGTGTGCAGGCATTGGCCAGTCACCCGCTCAAGACCGAAAAGCGTGGCCTCGGTGACCTGAACAAGGTGGTGACCTTCGGCGGTGTGACGTTCAAGCCGGGCGAATTCATCTATGCCGACAACAACGGAATCATCGTTTCGCCCAGCGCACTGAAGATGCCGGACTGATCGGTTTTATCCCTCTTCACGCTGGTAGCCATTCACTCAGCAAGGACACGAATGTTCGACGAAACAAACGCGCAGTGGGGGCTGGTTCATGCCCTCGTGTTGGACGGGAAGGGCGGGGCGCGTTCAATCCCCCGAACTGCACTGGATGGCCTGCAGCTGGAGCCCCACGAAAGCGTGTGGCTCCACTGGGACCGCAGCCATCCGCAGACCCAGACGTGGTTGCGCAAGACCAGCGGTCTGAGCGAGTTCGTCTGCGACCTGATGCTGGAAGAGAACACCCGGCCGCGGCTGCTGGCTTTGCCGGACAACGAATTGCTGCTGTTCCTGCGCGGGATCAACCTGAACCCGGGTGCCGAGCCGGAAGACATGGTTTCGGTGCGCATTTTTGCCGCCGCCCAGCGCGTTATCTCATTGCGCCTGCGCTCGCTGCGGGCAACCGATGAGCTGATCTCGTCATTGAATGAAGGAAAGGGACCGAAAACGGCGTCGGAGCTGCTGCTGTATCTGGCCCAGTTTCTGACTGACAAGGTTCAGGCCGTGGTCAGCGAGCTGACCGAACTGGTCGATGACATGGAGGAACGCATAGATGCCGACGAGCGGTATCTGCCCGAGCACGGCAATATGGTGCATATCCGCAGACGAGCGGCGGGACTGCGTCGGTTTCTGGCGCCTCAGCGCGAACTCTACGCCCAGCTGACGCGCAGCAAGATGCCGTGGTTCGTGGAGGACGATGCGGATTACTGGAACGAATTGAACAACAGCCTGACGCGTTACCTTGAAGAGCTGGAATTGACCCGAGAGCGAGTGGGGCTGGTGCTTGAGGCTGAAGACAGGCGCCTCAACGAGCGGATGAACAGGACCATGTATCGGTTTGGGGTCATCACCGGCATCTTCCTGCCGATGACCTTCCTGACAGGTTTGCTGGGCATCAACGTGGGGGGTATCCCCGGGTCGGAAAATCCCTATGGATTTCTGTACGCCTGCGGCTTGATGCTCATCGTGGCCGTCGGCCAGACGTGGTTGTTCAAGCGGTTGCGGTGGGTGTGAGCGTAAAAAATCGGGAGGCGTTCGTGTGTGTCGTGTGACTCCGGCAGAATGGGATGCGTCTTTCAGTGACATTGCGTGAGGTGCCTATGCACGACCCG
The DNA here is from genome assembly GCF_013201545.1 of Pseudomonas graminis. Taxonomy (NCBI): domain Bacteria; kingdom Pseudomonadati; phylum Pseudomonadota; class Gammaproteobacteria; order Pseudomonadales; family Pseudomonadaceae; genus Pseudomonas; species Pseudomonas graminis. Next base: position 5,038,971 of record NZ_CP053746.1, on the reverse strand, counting down.
TTTGAAGAATCACTGCGAGACATGCTCAATGCTTCGTCCAGCAGCCGGGACGATGATGCCGTTCTGGGCCGAGTGTTGAAGACTGCCAACCGTCAGGTGGGCGCCGGTGATCTGTTCAGTCTTCTGGGTCGTTGCACGCAGGCTTTGATGATCGCCCTGAACAATGGCTCCGCTCACGTTTCACCTGTTTCCCGCCGCAAGGCGACCCGTGCCGGTACTACGTTTACCGGTACCGGTGCACAAGACAAGGCTGATTGAATATGGAATTGGATCTCTGGACGCAGAGCCTGGTTACTGCAATGACTGCGTTGTGGACCAAAGTCGCGAACTTCATCCCGAATCTGTTCGGCGCGCTGGTGGTAGTGCTTTTGGGTTTCGTGGTGGCAAAGCTGCTCGACACCCTGCTGTCCAAGTTGTTGGCCAAACTCGGTCTGGATCGCCTGATGGGTGGCACCGGGTTGACCAAGCTGATCAGCCGCGCGGGGGTTCAAGTCCCGATTTCGACGCTGATCGGCAAGATTGTGTATTGGTTCGTGCTCTTGATTTTTCTGGTGTCGGCGGCAGAATCGCTCGGGTTGGAGCGGGTGTCGGCAACGCTGGACATGCTGGCGCTGTACCTGCCGAAAGTTTTCGGCGCCGCGCTGGTGCTCCTAGTGGGTGTATTGCTGGCGCAACTGGTCAACGGTATTGTGCGGGGCGCCGCCGAAGGGGTGGGGCTGGATTACTCGGCCGGCCTGGGGCGAATCGCCCAGTGGCTGGTGATCATCATCAGTATTTCGGTAGCGATCAGTCAGCTCGAGGTCAAAACCGACCTGCTGAACCATGTGATTGTTATTGCGTTGATTACCGTTGGTCTGGCCGTTGCGCTGGCCATGGGGCTCGGCAGCCGCGAAATCGCGAGCCAGATCCTCGCAGGAATTTATGTACGTGAGTTGTACCAGGTAGGGCAACAAGTGCGTGTGGGTGAGGTCGAAGGGCAGATCGAAGAAATTGGCACGGTGAAGACCACCCTGCTGACCGAGGAAGGGGAGCTGGTGTCTTTGTCCAACCGGATCCTCCTCGACCAGCGAGTGAGCAGCCGTTGAGCCGGCGAATCTGCTAATGTATGCCGCCGCAAAACCCGGGCGATTCCCGGGTGCGGCGGACATCTATCCGACTGTCGGCACGACTTGTTTTGAATAACGCTCAATCGCCCTCTCTGCGCTACGACCCACGCGAGCTCTCCGATGAGGAGCTGGTTGCGCGTTCGCACGCCGAGCTGTTTCATGTGACGCGTGCCTATGAGGAGCTGATGCGTCGTTACCAGCGGACACTTTTTAACGTCTGCGCACGGTATCTGGGGAACGATCGCGATGCTGATGATGTCTGTCAGGAAGTGATGCTTAAGGTGTTGTATGGCTTGAAGAACTTCGAGGGTAAATCGAAGTTCAAAACCTGGCTCTACAGCATCACGTACAACGAATGCATCACGCAGTACAGGAAGGAGCGGCGAAAGCGTCGGTTGCTGGACGCTTTGAGTCTTGACCCCCTCGAGGAAGCGTCGGAAGAAAAGACGCCAAAACCAGAAGAAAAGGGCGGGCTTGATCGTTGGCTTGTGCATGTGAATCCGATTGACAGGGAAATTCTGGTGCTACGATTTGTCGCAGAGCTGGAATTTCAGGAGATCGCAGACATCATGCACATGGGCCTGAGTGCCACGAAAATGCGTTACAAGCGGGCACTTGATAAATTACGTGAGAAATTTGCAGGCGTTACCGAAACTTAACTCGGTGCAAATATCTCTAACGAGCAGGCAAGTTCTGATAGACTTGCCGACGAGTTGTCTCTCGCTAAGGGGGACTGCTTTACAATCACCAGATGGGGATTTAACGGATGAAACTGAAAAACACCTTGGGCTTGGCCATTGGTACTATTGTTGCCGCAACTTCGTTCGGCGCTCTGGCTCAAGGCCAAGGCGCAGTCGAAATCGAAGGCTTCGCCAAGAAAGAACAGTTCGACAGCGCTCGTAACTTCAAAAACGACGGCAACCTGTTCGGCGGTTCTGTTGGCTACTTCCTGACCGACGACGTTGAATTGCGTCTGGGCTATGACGAAGTGCACAACGTCCGTAGCGACAATGGCCAGAACATCAAGGGCGCGAACACCGCTCTGGACGCTCTGTACCACTTCAACAACCCAGGCGACATGCTGCGTCCGTACGTTTCGGCTGGTTTCTCCGATCAGAGCATCGATCAGAACGGCAGCAACGGTCGTAACCGCTCCACCTTCGCCAACATCGGCGGCGGTGCCAAGCTGTACTTCACTGACAACTTCTATGCCCGTGCTGGCGTTGAAGCTCAGTACAACATCGACCAGGGCGACACCGAGTGGGCGCCAAGCGTCGGTATCGGTGTGAACTTCGGCGGCGGTTCGAAGAAAGTTGAAGCAGCACCGGCTCCAGTAGCTGAAGTGTGCTCCGACAGCGACAACGACGGCGTTTGCGACAACGTTGACAAGTGCCCTGACACCCCTGCAAACGTGACTGTAGACGCTAACGGCTGCCCAGCTGTTGCTGAAGTCGTTCGCGTTGAGCTGGACGTTAAATTCGACTTCAACAAGTCGGTTGTGAAGCCAAACAGCTACGGCGACATCAAGAACCTGGCTGACTTCATGAAGCAGTACCCACAAACCACCACCACTGTTGAAGGTCACACTGACTCCGTCGGTCCTGACGCTTACAACCAGAAGCTGTCCGAGCGTCGTGCAAACGCCGTTAAGCAAGTTCTGGTTAACCAGTACGGTGTTGGCGCTAACCGCGTAAACTCGGTTGGCTACGGCGAATCCCGTCCAGTTGCTGACAACGCAACTGACGCTGGCCGCGCTGTAAACCGTCGCGTAGAAGCACAAGTAGAAGCCCAAGCTAAGTAATTAGCCTCGCTTCACGAAAAACCCGGCCTCGGCCGGGTTTTTCTTTGCCTGCGATTTAACCCTGGCTGCGATCCTTTCGCCTGAGAATTCGCTGTCTAGGTGTCTAAGCCAAGAGAGTTGCATCAATGTGGATCCATCTAAGTCGGTGCCCTTAAACGACTAAGTCCGTACTAGCGTTTGAACAGCAACACCCACAAAACCAGATTGATCATCAGCGAGATCAGTGCGACTGCGCGCCAGACCTTGAGCGGCTCACGCTCCAGCAGCGGCGTAGTACGTTGGTTCCGCGGCGTCAGCTCGCCCTGTTTAAAGTGCACGAGCCAGTGCTCGGCGGTTTCGAAGCGCTTCAGCGGATCAGCCTGCAGGGCGCGTTGCAGATGCTGGTCCAACCATTCCGGCACATCTGGACGGTAACGACTGGCGGGCAACGGATTGCCAAAGCGCCGGCGCTGGAAGGGCTCGACTTCGCCGTAGGGATAGTGACCGGTCAGCAGGAAATACAGCGTGACGCTGGCGGCATACAGGTCGAAACCAGGGCTGGGTTCTGCGCCTTCGAAAGCTTCAGGCGCCATGAAGCTGGGCGTGCCGGGCACGTCGCTGGCTTGATCCACTGACAGACCTGGGCTGTAGGCGAGCCCGAAATCCAGAATGCGCACACCTCCCGCCTCCTCAAGCAGCACATTCTCCGGCTTGATGTCACGGTGAATGATGTTGCGCCGGTGCAGCAGACCGACGGCAGCGATCAGTTCCCGGGCCAGATTCAACCACGGCGACAGCGCCATCGGCCCTTCCTGATCGAAGCTGTCAGCCAGGGTATGGCCGGCATACTCGCGCATCACGTAGTACAGATGCTGGCGCTGGCCGAGGGGGTGAAGCTCGGGAAAGAAGCGACCGGCGACGCGACGCACGAACCACTCTTCGAGCAGCAAGGCCTCCGCCGCGCCGGCCTCGTCAACCCGTGAGGGCGGCAGCGTCTTCAGTAACCACGGTCGCTGTTGACTGTCGCGTACGCGGTAGAGCAGCGATTGTCGCGAGTCGCTCAAACGCGTTTCGACCTGCCAGCCTTCAAACATCTGGCCTGCCTTGAGAAAGGGTGGAGCTGGCCACTGCTGCAGTTGCAACAGCGTCTCGCCCAGGCTGTCCGAGCCCAGTTGATCGACCTGAATCATCAAGGCGCTGGCGTTATCGGCGCTGCCAGACAGATGCGCGGCGTTGACCAGCGTTCTGACGGCCGTGTCCAGATCGGCCTGCTCGTTGAGAATCGAACCGATTCGGTCATCGCCCAGCGTTGCCCACACGCCGTCGCTGACCAGCAGCAGCCGCTCGCCGATGCGCAGTTCACCGTCCCGATAATCCATGACCACGTATTGATCCAGGCCCAGCGCCCGTTTCAGCACATGCTGCATGTCCGGCTGTTCCCAGACATGGTCCTGGCTGATGCGCTGGAGCAGCCCTGCATGCCAGCGGTACACGCGGCAGTCGCCGACATGGGCGAGGGTGAAGCGACGCCCGCGCAGGATTAGGGCGCTGAGGGTGGTCAACAAGCCATTGGCCAGCAGCCAGCGGTTTTGTGCCAGCAGCAGGCGGTCGAGGGCCTGGACGACGCTCCAGGTTTCCGGCGTCGCGTAGTAGTCCATTGCCAGCGCTTGCAGCGTGGCGCGGGATGCCAGGCCGCCGTCGGCGCACTGGCTGACGCCGTCAGCGAGGGCGAACAGATAACCCTTGCTGGCGGCCAGCGCCGGAGCAGGAGTGACCACGCGAATGGCATCCTGATTTTCCGCCCTGGGCCCGGTGGCGCTGAACTCGGCGACGCGGAGTTGCAAGCCGTTCGCTCTGGCAGCAACTGCCGGAATCGGCTGATCGACACTCACGGCCTAGACGCGGGCGGCGGTAACGGCGGCCGAGCCCCAGGTGGTTCTCCAGCGACGCTTGACGTTCATCAGGCCGAACCAGGCCAGCACGCCAAGGAATGCGAACAGCCACAGGCCCAGTTGGTACTCGCCGGTGTTCTGCTTGATCGCGCCGAGCCCGGCGGCCAGCAGGAAGCCACCGATGCCGCCGGCCATGCCGATCAGGCCGGTCATCACGCCGATCTCTTTGCGAAAACGTTGCGGCACCAGTTGAAAGACCGCGCCGTTACCAGCGCCCAGGCCGAGCATGGCCGCGACGAACAGCGCCAGTGCGGCCCATGAGCTGGGCAGGTTGAAACCCACGGCGGCGATGCAGATCGCGGCGACGGCGTACATGCCTGACAGCGTGCGAATCCCGCCAAAGCGGTCGGCGAGGGCGCCGCCCAGTGGCCGCATCATGCTGCCGCCGAAGACGCAGGCGGCGGTGTAGTAACCGGCGGTCACCGGGCTCAAACCGTATTGATCGTTGAAATAGCCGGGCAGGGCGCTGGCCAGGCCGATGAAGCCGCCGAAGGTCACGCTGTAGAAGAACATGAACCACCAGCTGTCGCGGTCGCCCAAGGCCTTGAAATAGTCAGCCATGGATTTGGCTTTGGGCCGTTCGGGGGCATTCTTTGCCATGAGCGAGAACGCGATGAGGGTCAACAGCAGCGGCGCCACGGCAAAACCGAACACGTTGTTCCAGCCGAAGCTGGCCGCGAGTACGGGTGCGATCAGGGCCGCGAACACGGTGCCCGAATTGCCGGCACCGGCGATGCCCATGGCTTTGCCCTGGTGCTGCGGCGGGTACCACTGGGAGGCCAGCGGCAGCGCCACGGCGAAGGACGCGCCGGCCATGCCGAGGAACACGCCGAGCAGTAGCGCCTGTTCATAGCTGTGAATACCCAACTGCCAGGCGCCCAGCAGCGCGGTGATGACGATGACCTGGCCGATGATCCCGGCGGTCTTGGGCGAAAGCTGGTCGGCGAGCATGCCCATGATGAAACGCAGCACGGCGCCCGCCAGAATCGGCGTTGCGACCATCAGGCCGCGTTGCTGGGTGGTCAGGTGCAGATCGGCGGCGATTTGCACGGCCATGGGACCGAGCAGGTACCAGACCATGAAGCTCAGGTCGAAATACAGGAACGCTGCGAACAGTGTCGGTTTATGGCCGGCTTTCCAGAAACTCGTGTTCATCTAACACCTCATCTGCAGGGATTCGCGTTCGGTCGAGAGGTTGCTCGCACCGCTACGGGTCAGGTCTTGCAGGTGAAGCACCAGACCGGTACTCCACCCGCCCCGATGTGTTCAGGGCAAAAACGAAAAAACGCCGCAGCCCTGTGCGCTTTCGCGAAGGGGTGCGACGTCTTTGTCGTGAGTGGGCAACCGCCGTTGGTTACCTGTTGGTTCTACTTAGCAATACGTGGGCCAAATGAGCGACGGGCCGCGGTCTGGACTGAATAAGCAGGCGCGGCCCGGAAAGGAAGGCTCAGCCCAGCAGTTCACTCATGGCAATGATCTGCTCCGCCACTTGAATCAGCTTCTGCTGCCGGCTCATGGCCTGACGTCGCATCAGGGTGTAGGCCTCTTCCTCGTTGCACTGCTTCATCTTCATCAACAGGCCTTTCGCCGTCTCGATACGCTTACGTTCTGCCAGTTGCTGATCGCGGGCGTGCAATTGCGCGCGTAGGTCCTGATCGCTTTCGAAGCGGGCCATGGCGACGTCGAGAATCGGCTGCAGGCGTTGTGCGTGGATGCCTTCGACGATGTAGGCGCTGACCCCGGACTTGATCGCCTGGCGCATCACAACGGGGTCGTGCTCGTCGGTGAACATCACGATCGGGCGCGGCAGATCGCGGGTCACCAGCACCACTTGCTCCAGCACGTCACGGCCCGGCGATTCGGTGTCGATGAGAATCACGTCCGGACGCACGGCCTGGACCCGGGCGGGCAGGTCGATGATGAGCCCGGATTCGTCGATCACCTCAAAACCGGCTTCGGTCAGCGCGGCCTTAAGGCGCCCGACCTTTTTGGGCGTGTCGTTGATCAGCAGGATTCGCAGCATGGTGGCGTCTCCTCAGCGATCAGCATGAACGGGGGCGGAATCGGCCAGCGCGTGCAGCTTGAAGCTGCGGGCGTAACGCGCCGGGTCGCTGCCGTCCCAGATTTTGCCGTCGATCAACTGGCTGCTGCGCATGGGCGAAGGCGGTACGGCAATGCCCAGCGCCTCGGCGGCCTGGCTGTACAGCCCCAATTGCTGGACGCCGCGGGCGACGCCGAGGTAATCCGGGTCTTCACGCAGCAAACCCCAGCGGCGGAACTGGGTCATGAACCACATGCCGTCGGACAGCCAGGGCATGTTGACCCGACCGTCGCCATGGAAGCGGATGGCGTGGTGGTCGTGCCACTGGTTGCCGAGCCCGTCGTCGTATTCGCCGAGCAGCCGCGATTCGATGGTGCCCACCGGTGCATTGACGTACTCGGCGGCGCTGAGTAATTGCGCGGTGCTGCGCCGGTTGTCAGCGCTCTCTTCGATGAAGCGACTGGCTTCGAGCACGGCCATCACCAGCGCCCGTGCTGTGTTCGGGTACTGCTCGGCGAATTCCAAGCTGCAGGCCAGGACCTTTTCCGGGTGATCCGGCCAGATGGCCTGGGACGTCGCCAGGGTGAAGCCCAGGTTCTGCTGAACCGCGCTGGCACCCCACGGCTCGCCGACGCAAAAGCCGTCGATGCGTCCGGCCTGCAAGTGCTCGACCATCTGCGGCGGCGGCACCACCACGCTGTCGACGTCGCGCAACGGATGGATGCCCTGACTCGCGAGCCAGTAATACAGCCACAAGGCGTGATTGCCGGTGGGGAAGGTCTGGGCGAAGGTCAGTTTTGAGTCGCTTTGGTGCGTGCGCCGGTCCAGTGCATCAGGAGTGGTCACGCCCGCGTTTTGCAGCGACCGCGACAAGTTGATGCTCTGACCGTTCTGATTCAGCCCCATCAGCACCGCCATGTCCTTCGCCGGTCCGGCCAGCCCCAGCTGGACGGCGTAGACCAGACCGTAGAGGCTGTGGGCCGCATGCAGCTCGCCGCTCACCAGTTTGTCGCGCAGGTTGGCCCACGACGTCTGCCGGTGCAGGTTGATGTGCAGGCCATAGGGCTGGGCGAAGCCTTGGGTCGCGGCGACGATCAGCGAGGCGCTGTCGGTGAGCGCCATGAAGCCAAGGTCGACGCTGGCCAGTTCGGGTGCATCGCTGCCGTCGACCCACGTCAGCGAGGGGGTGAGCGTGTGGTTCATGAGTGCCATTCCGCGTGGAGGCCGAAGCGGCTTACAGCGCTGCCGATCGTCCAAAAAAAACGTCGCCTCGCCCAGGTTGAACCGGGGCGACAGCGACGTCATTGTCCTGTGTCTCGCTCCGCCGTTGGATCGAGTCGATGCAAGGATTAAAGCAAGCGATATGCCAGCGGCGAGCGGGGGTGCCAGCAAAGTTCTCGACATGCCTCGCGCTCCCCTGCAGCGGCGTTTATAATCCGCCGCTGATCCCAGCCGCAAACGAGCCGCGCCCGCCCATGTATAACCTGGCCCGCCAGTTACTGTTCAAACTCTCCCCGGAAACTTCCCACGACCTGTCCATCGACCTGATCGGCGCGGGCGGGCGTCTGGGGCTCAACGGCCTGTTCAACAAGGCGCCGATGCAATTGCCGGTGACCGTCATGGGCCTGCGCTTCCCCAACCCGGTCGGGCTGGCGGCGGGGCTGGACAAGAACGGCGCGGCCATTAATGGTTTTTCCCAGCTGGGCTTCGGTTTTGTCGAGATCGGCACCGTCACGCCGCGTCCGCAGCCGGGCAATCCGAAACCGCGCATTTTCCGTCTGCCCCAGGCGGATGCCATCATCAATCGCATGGGCTTCAACAACCTGGGCGTGGACAATCTGGTCAGCCGGGTGCAGGCCGCGCAGTACAACGGCGTGCTGGGCATCAACATCGGCAAGAACGTCGACACTCCGGTCGAGCGGGCTGTCGACGACTACCTGATCTGCCTGGACAAGGTCTACGCCCACGCCAGTTACATCACCGTCAACGTCAGCTCGCCCAACACACCGGGCCTGCGCAGCTTGCAGTTCGGTGATTCGCTCAAGCAACTGCTGGAAGCCCTGCGGGTGCGCCAGGATGCGCTGACTCAGATCCATGGCAAGCGCGTGCCGCTCGCCATCAAGATTGCCCCGGACATGAGCGACGAAGAAACCGTGCTGGTGGCCAGCGCGTTGCTGGAGTCGGGGATGGACGCGGTGATTGCGACCAACACCACCCTCAGCCGCAAGGGCGTTGAAGGTCTGCCCCACGGCGATGAAGCGGGTGGCCTGTCAGGCGCGCCAGTGCGCGAGCAGAGCACGCACATCGTCAAGGTGTTGGCCGCTGAGTTGGGTGGGCGCTTGCCGATCATTGCGGCTGGCGGCATCACCGAGGGCAGGCACGCGGCCGAGAAAATCGCCGCTGGGGCGAGTCTGGTGCAGATCTATTCGGGCTTCATCTACAAGGGGCCGGCGCTGATTCGCCAGTCGGTGGACGCTATCGCAGCAATGCCTCGATAATCATCTGAAACGAAAAGAGGGGTTCCGACTGGAACCCCTCTTGGGCCTTGGCCCGCCGCCCGGGTGGGACGTGCGTGGTTACGGTGAAGCGGTCAGATGTTTTAAAAACGTTGGTTCAAGAAGCTTTAGGTCAGGCTGTAACGTGAGGGTTGCGTCAGCCGACCGCGTGAAGTTCGTTGAGTCTGTGAATGCCCGCAGTGCCGGTCATACCGTCCCAGTTGTCGCCGCGTCCTTCTCGCCAGCCATTGATCCAGGCTTGACGCACTGACGGTAGAGTAAATGGGCAAAGCTCACGGGATTTACCGGATACGCCGTACTGGTATCCGCGCGAAAATGCTCTTTCCATCGGATCACGCTTAAGTCTTCTCATAGGGTGTTGCCCTCGTTTGTTGACTGTAATGTCCCTGGAGACCTCAGGTTGAGGTCCGGCAGAAAATCTTCTGCCGTTAGCGGCCCGCTGCCGGCGTCGCGGGCTTGATGCCACCGCCGTTGCGGCGATGACCTTGGGTGATTTCTAACCAATGAGCGGTACGCTGTGAATGATCGTTTTGTCATAAGAACGTAACCATTCAGGCATTACGACCATAAGCGCTGATCCGTTTCAGCGGTATTTTGACAGAGAGCCCCCTCAAAACGGGGCTTTCACGTGGTAGTGCAAGTGTTTCGCAATTGAGAGTGCTGGCCGTTGGCAGCCGGTGTAAAAACGACGAAGGGTCAGCGATGTGACTTTTTATTGCCGCCGCCGTCGTGCTGAATAGCGTTTTTTAATCATTTGTCGTCAGCGCTCACGTGCTGGCGGACCGTCGCACTCGAAATGTATCGGTGCGAGGGACAGGCACAAATTGTGTGCCGCGCAGGCGTCCTCCCTGAAAGGCGTCTGTTGCAATCGGGCCGGACAATGCGTTGTCCGGCCGCTATAGCCCAAGGCTCTGGAATACTCATGTCGGACCGTTACGAACTTTTCCTCACCTGCCCAAAAGGCCTCGAAGGCTTGCTGGCTGAGGAAGCCACCGCCCTTGGTCTCGAGGAAACCCGCGAACACACTTCCGCCATCCGTGGCACCGCCGACATGGAAACCGCCTACCGGCTGTGTCTGTGGTCGCGTCTGGCGAACCGGGTGCTGCTGGTGCTCAAGCGTTTCCCGATGAAAGACGCCGAGGACCTTTATCACGGGGTTCACGACATCGAGTGGGCGGACCATCTGGAGGCGGAAGGCACGCTGGCCGTTGAGTTCAGCGGTCACGGTTCGGGCATCGATAACACCCATTTCGGCGCCTTGAAGGTTAAAGACGGCATTGTTGACCGCCTGCGCACGGCAGACGGCATACGCCCCTCGGTCGACAAACTCAATCCTGACCTGCGCGTGCACCTGCGTCTGGACCGGGGCGAAGCGATTCTGTCCCTGGACTTGTCCGGCCACAGCCTGCACCAGCGCGGCTACCGTTTGCAGCAGGGCGCCGCGCCGCTCAAGGAAAACCTGGCCGCCGCGATCCTCATCCGCTCGGGCTGGCCGCGCATTGCCGCTGAGGGTGGCGCGCTGGCTGACCCGATGTGCGGCGTGGGTACTTTTCTGGTCGAAGCCGCGATGATCGCCGCCGACATCGCGCCCAACCTCAAGCGCGAGCGCTGGGGTTTCTCCGCCTGGCTGGGCCACGTGCCGGCGATCTGGCGCAAGCTGCATGACGAAGCGCTGGAACGTGCGCAAGCGGGTCTGGCCAAGCCGCCGCTGTGGATTCGTGGTTATGAAGCCGATCCGCGGCTGATTCAGCCGGGCCGCAACAACGTCGAGCGCGCCGGCCTCAGCGAGTGGATCAAGATCTACCAGGGCGAAGTGGCGACCTTCGAGCCGCGTCCCGACCAGAACCAGACCGGTCTGGTGATCTGCAACCCGCCTTACGGCGAGCGTCTTGGCGACGAAGCCAGCCTGTTGTACCTCTACCAGAACCTCGGTGAGCGCCTGCGTCAGGCCTGCCTGAACTGGGAAGCGGCCGTGTTCACCGGTGCGCCCGATCTGGGCAAGCGCATGGGCATTCGCAGCCACAAGCAATACGCGTTCTGGAACGGCGCACTGCCGTGCAAGCTGCTGTTGATCAAAGTGCTGCCGGATCAGTTCGTGACCGGCGAGCGTCGCACCCCGGAGCAGCGTCAGGCCGAGCGTGAGCAAGCCGCTTATGACCAGACGCCGGACATCGCCCCGGAGCGCCAGTACAACAAGAACGGCAACCCGATCAAGCCGACGCCCGCACCTGCGCCGGTCATTGAGCAACCGCGCCTGAGCGAAGGCGGGCAAATGTTTGCCAACCGCCTGCAGAAGAACGTCAAGGCGCTGGGCAAATGGGTCAAGCGCGAGGCGATCGATTGCTACCGCGTCTACGATGCGGACATGCCCGAGTACGCCATGGCCATCGACCTGTACCACGACTGGGTCCACGTCCAGGAGTATGTGGCGCCGAAGTCCATTGATCCGGAAAAAGCGTCCATTCGCATGTTCGACGCCCTGGCAGCCATTCCCCAGGCGCTGGGCATCGACAAGAGCCGCGTGGTGGTCAAGCGTCGCGAACGCCAGAGCGGCACCAAGCAGTACGAGCGCCAGAGCGCCCAGGGCAAGTTCAATGAGGTCAACGAAGGCGGCGTGAAGCTGCTGGTCAACCTCACCGATTACCTGGACACCGGTCTGTTCCTCGATCACCGGCCGATGCGCATGCGCATCCAGCGCGAAGCGGCGGGCAAGCGCTTCCTCAACCTCTACTGCTACACCGCGACCGCCAGCGTGCACGCGGCCAAGGGCGGCGCGCGCAGCACCACCAGCGTCGACCTGTCGAAAACCTATCTGGACTGGGCGCGTCGCAATTTGTCGCTGAACGGCTTCTCGGACAAGAACCGTCTGGAGCAGAGCGACGTGATGGTGTGGCTGGAGGCCAGTCGTGAAGAGTACGACCTGATCTTCATCGACCCGCCGACGTTCTCCAACTCCAAGCGCATGGAAGGCGTGTTTGACGTGCAGCGCGATCAGGTGCAACTGATCGACCTGGCCATGGCGCGCCTGGCGCCCGGCGGCGTGCTGTATTTCTCCAACAACTTCCGCAAATTCCAGCTCGAAGAGACGCTGGTGGAGCGTTACGCGGTAGAGGAAATCACCCAGCACACCGTCGACCCGGACTTTGCGCGCAACGGCAAAATCCACCGCGCGTGGAAAATCACCGCGCGTTAACCGCTTGGTAGGGCGGATACAGCTCTGTTACTGCAGGACTGTATCCGCCTCTTCGCGAGCAAGCTCGCTCCCACAAGGGTCGTGTCCGACGCGGTCATTCGGTCGTACGCGCCTCCTCCGTTCGCTCCCACCCATTTCGCTTCCAATACAGACATTCAGGTGTCTGCACTTAACGCCGCCCAGCCCGGGTACTGACATCGACCCACACCGCCAGCACCAGAATGCTGCCCTTGACGATCATCTGCCAGTAGCTGTCGACGTCGAGCATGGACATACCGTTGTCGAGGCTGGTGATGACGAGGGCCCCGAGCAAGGCGCCGTAGACGGTGCCCGAGCCGCCTCGCATGGAGGTCCCGCCGATGAAGCAGGCGGCGATGGCATCGAGCTCACCCATGTTGCCCGCCGACGGCGAGCCCGCGGCCAGGCGTGCGGTGTTGACCAGGCCGGCGAGGGCGCACATGACACCCATGATGCCGAAGATCCACAACTTTACGGCCTGCACGTTGATGCCGGAGAGGCGCGTGGCCTCCATGTTGCTGCCCACCGAGTAGATGCGTCGGCCGAACACGGTCTGGCTGGTGATGTAGCTGAACACCCCAAGCAGGACCAACAGCAGCAGCACCGGCACCGGAATCCCGTCGTAGCTGTTCAGGGTGTAGACGAACCCGGCCAGGACGGCACCGATCGCCACCACCCGCACTGCATCCCGTGCCAGCGAGTGGGCGGCCAGCCCGTGCAATGCGCGGTTGGTGCGCTGACGCCAGGTCAGGAACAGCGTCAGGGCGAAGAGCAGCACGCCAAGCACGATGCCCACCATTGGCGGCAGATAACCCTGGCCGATGTAGACCAGTTCCGGCGACACCGGCGCGATGGTGGTGCCGCCGGTGATCCCCAGCAGAATCCCGCGAAACGCCAGCATGCCGCCCAGGCCGACGATGAATGACGGGATGCGCAGGTACGCCGTCATGCAGCCGTTGGCCAGACCGATCAACAGCCCGCAGCCGGCGACGATGCACAGGTTCAGCGGCAGCGGCACGTGGTACACCACGTCGAGAATCGCCGCCACGCCGCCGAGCAGGCCGAGCAACGACCCCACCGACAGATCGATCTCACCGCTGATGATCACCAGCACCATGCCGCAGGCGAGAATCCCGGTAATCGACATCTGCCGCAGCAGGTTGGACAGGTTGCGCGGCGTCAGAAAGCCTCCGTCGGTTTCCCAACTGAAGAACAGCCAGATGACCGCGATGGCGATCACCAGCGCGAGCATTTTGTAGCGGGTGAACAGTTGCTTGAGTTGATTCATTGACGCGCGTCTCCCACAGCACCGGGTCGGTCGTTATTGTTTTTGTCGGTCGCAGCCAGGCAGTCCGCGGACTGGCTGAGTGCGGCCGCGAGCAGCTGTTCCTGGGTCAGACCTTGGTTGATGAAATCCCCGCGCAGCTGGCCTTCGCCGATCACCAGCACCCGGTCGGAGACGCCGAGCACTTCGGCCAGCTCCGACGACACCATGATGATCGACACGCCGCTGGCCGCCAGCGCGCCCATCAGTTTGTAGATTTCGTATTTGGCGCCAACGTCTACGCCGCGGGTGGGCTCGTCGAGAATCAGCACCCGCGGCTTCGTCAGCAGCATCTTCGCCAGCACGGCTTTTTGCTGATTGCCGCCGGACAGGCTGGTGATCGGCAGGAACGGGCTCGCAGTCTTCAGGTGCATGCGCGCGATCTCCTTGTCGATGCTGCCCAGTTCGGCCTCGGCGTCGATCCGGGTCAGGTGGGCGAAGCTGTCGAGCACGGCGAGGGTGATGTTCTGGCCCACGCCCAGGTCGGGAATGATGCCCTGACGCTTGCGGTCCTCGGGGACCATGCACAGCCCTGCGCGGATGGATTTGAGCGGGGTGCGCGTGTCGATGGATTTGCCGTCCAGCCACACTTCACCGGTGTAGCGCCCCGGGTAGGCCCCGAACAGCGCCGAGACCAGTTCGGTGCGGCCGGCCCCGACCAGCCCGGCGATGCCGAGGATTTCCCCGCGCCTGAGCACGAATGAAATGTCATCCACGCGCTTGCGTTTCGGGTTGTCGACGTCGTAGCAGGTGACATGGCGCGCTTCGAAAATCACCTCGCCGACGGCGTGCGGTTCGGTGGGGTAGAGGTTGCTCATCTCGCGGCCGACCATCTGCGTGATGATTCTGGGGATGTCCATGTCGGCCATGGCCGTGGTTGCGATGTGCTTGCCATCGCGGATCACCGAGATGGTGTCGCAGACGGCGGCGACTTCATCGAGCTTGTGGGAGATGTAGACGCAGGCGACGCCCTTGGCTTTGAGCTCGCGAATGATGTCCAGCAGGACTTCGATTTCCGAGCGGGTCAGGGCCGAAGAGGGCTCGTCGAGGATCAGCAGGCGCGCCTGTTTGTTCAGCGCCTTGGCGATTTCCACCAATTGCTGATAGCCGCCGCCGTATTGCGAGACCGGCAGGGCCACGTTCATGTCCGGCACTTTCAGTTCGCGCATGAGGGCTTCGGCGCGGTGGATCATCGCCGGGTAATTCATGCGCCCGCCCGGCAGGGTCAGTTCGTGGCCCATGAAAATGTTTTCGGCCACCGACAGGTCGGGGACGAGGGTGAGTTCCTGGTGGATGATGACAATCCCGGCGGCCTCGGTTTCGCTGATGGATTGCGCCTTCAGCGGCTGGCCGTCCCAGAGGATTTCACCCTCCCAGGTGCCGTGGGGATAGACCGCCGAGAGGACTTTCATCAGCGTCGATTTGCCGGCGCCGTTCTCACCGCACAGGCCGACGCATTCGCCGGCCCGCACCTTGATGTCGATGCCATTGAGCGCCTTGACGCCGCCAAAGGATTTGACGATGCCGTTCATTTGCAGCAGGTAATCGGACATTTCGGGATCTCGCGCAGAAGCAAGCCAGTGAGGGATCAAGCTTCGCCCGCACTGGTTTTTACACAGCAGCTCTCACGGCCTCGTATTTGCTGAGACGGCGGGCAAATTGAGAAGACTACTTACCCGCGATCTGATCCTTGGTGTAGAACCCGTCCTTCTCCAGCAGATCGATGTTGTCCTTGGTCAGCGGCGTCGGGGTCAGGAGGATGGTGTCGACCTTTTTGGTGCCGTTGTCGTACTGCGAGCTGTAGGTCGGCTTCTCGTTGCGCGCCAGTTGCACCGACAGTTTTGCCGCTTCCGAGGCGATCAGTTTCAGCGGTTTGTAGACGGTCATGGTTTGGGTGCCGTCGATCACCCGTTTGACGGCTGCCAGGTCGGCGTCTTGCCCGGAGATCGGCACCTTGCCGGCCAGCTTCTGCGCGGCGAGGGCCTGAATCGCGCCGCCGGCGGTGGCGTCGTTGGAGGCGACGATGCCGTCGATCTTGTTGCTGTTTTTGGTCAGGGCGTTTTCGACGATGCTCAGGGCTTCGGTCGGGTTCCATTCCTTGACCCATTGCTGGCCGACGATCTTGATGTCGCCCTTGTCGATGGCCGGTTGCAGCACTTTCATCTGGCCTTCGCGAAGGACCTTGGCGTTGTTGTCGGTGGGCGCGCCGCCGAGCAGGAAGTAATTGCCTTTGGGCGCGGCCTTGAGCACGCCGGCCGCCTGCATTTCGCCGACCTTTTCGTTATCGAAGGAGATGTAGGCGTCGATGTCGGCATTGAGGATCAGCCGGTCGTAGGACACCACTTTGATGCCGGCCTTCTTGGCTTCGGCGACGGCGTTGGTCAGCACGGTGGCGTTGAACGGCACGATGACGATCACATCGACGCCGCGGGAGATCAGGTTTTCGATCTGGGAAATCTGTTTGCCTTCGTTGGCATCAGCGGACTGGACGTACACCTTGGCGTCCATTTTTTCTGCCGCTGCGACGAAGTAGTCGCGGTCCCGGGACCAGCGTTCGAGGCGCAGGTCATCAATGGAAAAGCCGATTTTCGGATGGGCCGAATCGGCCATGACGGGCAGGCTGAGCAGGGCCAGGGCACTGGCGAGCAGGGTGGTCTTGAAACTCTTCATGGGGTTGCGTCCTGTTATTTTTGTTTAGAGACACTTTTCGAGCATGTATGGGTTTGCCGGTGGAACTGTAGATACTGGCCGCGCGCCGCGAGCAGGGAATTGTCGTGAGAATGTAACCAACGCTATTCCCTTAGTAGGACCGGCTTTAGCCGGGAAGCTGTTGGCGTCACACCGCAAGATGGATGTTGCACGCATTGGCCTCTTCCCGGCTAAAGCCGGTCCTACGAAAAGCATCGCGTCCATCCAGCGGATTTGGTGATGACCTCGCCGGTCCTGCATGGGGATCGCGGGCGCCTGCTGTCAGGGATAGATAAACCGGTTCACCACGCCTTCGAGCATTTCCTGGCGGCCGCTCACGGCTTGCGGGTTGAGTTCGTTGTCCATGGCGTGCTGTGCCAGGGCATCCAGGCTGAAATCTCCCGACAGGACGGCGCGCCCGAACGGCTGGTCCCAGCCGGCGTAGCGCTGGTCCTTGAACGCCTGCAGCTTATCGTCCTGAATCATCGCCGCCGCCCGCTCCAGCGACAGCGCAAGCACGTCCATGGCCGCGACGTGGCCGTAGAACAGGTCGACCTCATCGAGACTCTGCCGGCGTACCTTGGAATCGAAGTTGTAGCCGCCATTTTTGAAACCGCCGGCCTTGAGGATCTCGTAGGTGGCCAAAGTCAGCTCTTCGACGCTATTGGGAAACTGATCGGTGTCCCAGCCGTTCTGCGGATCGCCGCGGTTGGCGTCGATGCTGCCGAAGATGCCGAGGGACGCCGCCGTGGCGATTTCATGGTGAAAACTGTGGCCGGCGAGGGTGGCGTGGTTGGCCTCGATATTGACCTTGATCTCCTTCTCCAGACCGAACTGCTGCAGAAAGCCGAACACCGTGGCCGTGTCGTAATCGTACTGGTGCTTGGTAGGCTCCTGGGGTTTGGGCTCGATCAGCAGGTCGCCGGTAAAACCGATCTTGTGTTTGTGCTCGACCACCATGCCCATGAATCGTCCCAGCTGTTCGCGTTCGCGTTTGAGGTCGGTGTTGAGCAGCGTCTCGTAACCCTCGCGACCGCCCCACAGCACGTAGTTCGAGCCCTTGAGCCGATGGGTCGCGTTCATCGCGCTGAACACCTGGGCGGCGGCGAAGGCGAACACTTCCGGGTCCGGATTGCTTGCGGCACCGGCCGCGAAGCGTGGGTTGCTGAAGCAGTTGGCGGTGCCCCACAGCAGGTGAATGCCGCTCTGTTCCTGATGGCGTTCCAGTTCGTCGACCATCTGCGCGAAGTTGTGGCTGTACTCTTTCAGGCTGGCGCCTTCGGGGGCGACGTCGGTGTCGTGGAAGCTGTAGTAGTCGATGCCCAGTTTGGAGAAGAATTCAAAGGCCGCGTCGGCTTTCAAACGCGCCAGCTCCATGGCGTCCCCCGGTTTGACCCATGGCCGCTTGAAGGTGCCGACGCCGAACATGTCGGCCCCCGGCCAGACGAAGGTGTGCCAGTAGCACGCGGCCATGCGCAGGTGTTCGCGCATGGGCTTGCCGAGGATAATTTTGTCGGCGTCGTAATGGCGGAAGGCGAGGGGCGACTCGCTGCCGGGGCCTTCGTAACGGATGGTGTCGATATCGGGGAAGCAGGGCATCGGGGTTTCCTTATTGTTTTATCGGCGGCGTTCTGCACGTTGTTGTTCTTGGCTGCTCCCGATACTAGCAACGGCCTCGTCGGCGCCGATTGCGAAAATCACCAACTCGGTGTTCGATTTTGAGTATTGAGATTCCCCCGGCGCAGGCCTAGTCTGTGCCGACTCGTTTCACAGGCCCTGGGAACAATAATGAAAACCGTCCCGCCCGCTCACCGCATCGCGCTGTTGTTCAACGGCGGCAAGGTCTACGACCGCGGCATCATCACCGGCATCGGCAACTACCTGAGCAGCACCCGGGCCTCCTGGGATCTGTTTCTGGAAGAAGATTTTCTCTGCCGGCTCAAAGGCATCGAGCGCTGGCAGGGCGACGGCATCATTGCCGACTTCGATGATCCGCTGATCGGCGAGGCGCTGGCCGGAAGTACTTTGCCGGTGGTGGCCGTGGGCGGTTCCTACGAGGACGAGCGGGCCTATCCGAAACACATTCCCTACGTCGCCACGGACAATTTCGCACTGATCAGACTGGCGTATGAGCACCTGATCGAAGCCGGTCTGACGCGCTTCGCCTGTTTCAGCCTGCCGGAAGCCCAGAGCAATCGCTGGGCCCAGGAACGTGAGAAAGCCTTCCGCCGGCTGTTGCAGCGCGATGGTTTGCACGGCGAGGTCTATCGCGGCCTGAGCACCAGCGCGCCGATGTGGGACAGCGCCGTGGAGCAGCAAATCACCTGGCTGCAAAGCCTGCCCAAACCCATCGGCATCATCGCCGTCAGCGACGCCCGCGCGCGTCAGTTGCTGCAGGCGTGCCTGACGGCGGGCATTGCGGTGCCCGAGCAGGTTGCGCTGATCGGCATCGACAACGACCCGCTGACCCGCACCCTCACGCGCGTGCCCCTCAGTTCGGTGACCCAGGGCACGCAAAGCATGGGGCGAACGGCGGCGCAGTTGCTGCACCAGATGCTCCACGGCATGCCCTCGACGGCCCGCCAGATTCTGGTGCCGCCCGAGGCCATCAACGTTCAGGCTTCCAGCCTGCATCAGCCGTTGGGTAATCCCTATGTCATGCAGGCGCTGCACTTCATTCGCCAGTACGCGTGCCAGGGCATCAAGACTGCCCAGGTTGCGGGCTACGTCGGCATTTCCCGTTCTTCGCTGGAATCGCACTTTCGCAAGGAGCGCGGCTGCAGCGTGCACGACGAGATTCTGAGTTTCAAACTCACGGCCGCCGCGTCAGGGCTGAAACACGGTGACGCGGCCATCGCCGAGATCGCGCAGAACTGCGGCTTCAAATCCGCGCAATACCTGCACACGGTGTTCCGCCGGGAATTCGGCTGCACTCCCCGCGAATTTCAGCAGGGCGAAGCAGCACCGATTCATTGATTTGCTTTAGGGCGCCCCGTTTGGGACGCGTCTGTCATAACAACGACAACATCACAGGAGTCATCGATGCATCCGATTCGTTTAGGGCTGGTGGGTTACGGCAAGATCGCCCAGGACCAGCACGTGCCGGCCATCCACGCCAGTGACCGCTTTGAGCTGGTGGCGGTGGCGACGCTGGGTCAGCGCTGTCCGGGCGTGCCCAATTTCAGCTCTCTGGCTGAGCTGCTCGCAGAAGGTCCGGCGGTGGACGCCATCGCCTTTTGCACCCCGCCCCAAGGGCGTTTTGCGCTGGTTGAACAGGCGCTGAAGGCTGGCAAACACGTGCTGGTGGAAAAACCGCCGTGCTCGACCCTGGGCGAAGCGCTCGCCCTGATCGACGAGGTCAATGCGGCGGGTGTCAGCGGATTGTTCGCCTGGCATTCACGCTTCGCCCCGGGCGTGCGCAACGCAGTGCAATGGCTGGAGGGCAAGACCCTTAAGCAGGTGCGGATCGACTGGAAAGAGCAGGTGCGCAAATGGCACCCGGGCCAGGCGTGGATCTGGCAGGCGGGCGGGCTGGGGGTGTTCGATCCGGGGATCAATGCGTTGTCGATCGTGACCGAATTGCTGCCCCGCGCGCTGTTCGTCGAATCGGCGAACCTCAGCGTGCCGAGCAACTGCCAGTCGCCGATTGCGGCGTCGTTGCAGATGCGCTCGGGTGAGAACGTTCAGGTGGTTGCCGAACTGGATTTCGATCACAGCGTCAACGAGCAGTGGAGCATTGAGTTGCATTGCGACGAAGGTGTGATGCGACTGGACGCGGGCGGCGCGCAGGTCAGCATCGACGGCGTGGCGCAGAGCGTTTCGGAGGAGGGCGAGTACCCGGCCATGTACGGGCACTTCGCGCGCCTGATCGACGCGGGCAAAAGCGATCTGGACCTGCAGCCGCTGCGCATCGTCGCCGACAGCTTTTTTGTCGGCAGCAAGGAGACGGTGGCAGCTTTCTACGAATGATCAGCGACTGTTGCCCGGTCTGGCGTACCGGATCGGGCTTCGGCGCTGACTGCAGGTCTGCGCGAAAGCGTTAGATATGCACCACGCCGGCCAGGGCGATGGAAAACGAAACGATAAGGGTCAACAGAATGGTCATGTTGATGGACATTGCGGGCAAATCCTTGTCTGGTTAATCAGTGCCGCCATCATCCGGATTTGCACAGGCAAACAGAACGGCGTTCGTGACTATGTTGGCAATCGATGGAAACAATAGTTCGGGGTTTTGCCAGGAACGCAGATGAAGTGGCGCATGCAGGTAATGTGGGAGTGAGCTTGCTCGCGAAGACGGCATTTCAGGCGCTGAAGATGCGGCGGATTTACCCAGGCCTTCGCGAGCAAGCTCGCTCCCACAGGATTTGCGGCAACTGATACATCTCTGGTGTGGTCATGATTGAGCAGAGCCCATCTTTCTGACGCGCTGCTTTCGCAAGGCAAACGCTGCCCTTGTGGGAGTGAGCTTGCTCACGAAGATGGCATTCCAGCCGCCGGAGATGTGGCGGATGTACCGGCCTCTTCACGAGCAAGCTCACTCCTACAAGGTTTGCGTCATTGCCTAATCCTCGGTAGCTGCCCCAGTCCAAGCCCAATCCAGCTAACCCCCTACCCATAAGGACCACCATGCCTTCCACCCCCATCCGCATCACCGATGAACAACTCCTCTCCGACAACTGGTACGTGCTCAAGAAATACAGCTTCGAGCTGCAACGCCGTGACGGCAGTTGGCAGTCCCAGACCCGCGAGGTCTACGACCGGGGCAATGGCGCGACGATTCTGTTGTACAACCTCGAACGCCGCACCGTGGTGCTGACCCGCCAGTTCCGCATGCCGGCCTTCGTCAATGGCCACAGCGGTTATTTGATCGAAGCGGCAGCAGGATTGCTGGACAACGCCAGCCCTGAAGAGCGCATCCGCATGGAAGCCGAGGAAGAAACCGGCTACGTCGTGCGTTCGGTGAAGAAGATCTTCGACGCCTTCATGAGCCCCGGTTCGGTGACCGAACGCATTCACTTTTTCATCGGCGAATACCAGCCCCATGATCGGGTCAGCGACGGCGGCGGGCTGGAAGAGGAGGGCGAAGACATCGAAGTCCTGGAGCTGGATTTCGAGCGGGCCATCGCCATGGTGGAAAGCGGCGAAATCAACGACGGCAAGACCATCATGCTCCTGCAGTATCTCGCGCTGAAATTGGTGCAGCTGGATGTCTAGTATTAAAACGCTGCGCAAGCAGAGACGCTGCGCGCGCCAGGTGACGGTTGAGCATAGCGATCGACTCTGGCAGACATAGGTCCTTTAGCTGCAAGCCAGTCATGCGGAGCCCTCTCACGTCTATATGTCGGGAAAAAAGCATTCACAGCTGAAACGTTTAACCATCGTTGCCACATTTATCCCGCCGAGACAGGATTTCTAAATAATGTCTAAAAATGCAGTTGAAGGATTTAAATGGCGAAGTAATGAGTTCTACCACTATCGGGTAATGGTTGGGGGAGGGGAATCAAACTTCGCCCCGTGGTTTCAGGGTAACTAGCAGGTAATTAACGACGTCTTCAGGATTTTTGAAAAAAAATTGTGCCGGGATTTCGATAATTATTGATTGACTCTAAAGCTCCCTTTGTTAATATTTTTCGAAAGGCCTGTTCGATGGTTTCAATAAAGACAAGGTGGTAAGACAGATGACTACACATAGGCGTAGGTGCTGGTCACATATAGCAGCGGGGGTGTTTGAAAGTGGTAATTCGCATAATGACTCCGTTGGGCAAGCATTGCTTCGTAGAAGTGGCTTAGAATTGGAGCGCATATTAGGTGAGGAAAGGCAGGAATTAGAGGCGTATTACTATATGCAGGGATCTATCAGAAGAATAAGCTGGCTCAAAAAAATGTCCGCTTGAACGGCGAGAACTACAAAGCATGTGTATTTTGTCTTTGTATGTAGTGAGGAAGTCTGTAGCAGACTTACCAGAATATAGATAGTTTAGCTCACGTTGCGAAGATGCTGACTGAGCCTGACTGAGGAACTGGTTGTAAATAACCGATTAAAAACCTCAGCTAAAACTTATGTTAAGGATAAAATCTTAATTCGTACAATTTCCCGAAGGGAGGAAGGACATGAGGCCATTAACGGCATACGAGATAGACTTGATTACGGGGGCGGATGGGCTAGCCGATGCAGCTGGTCTTGCCGCAAACATGGCTGGCGCCGGCGCTGCGCTTGGCGCTGGAATCGGGTCTGGAATTCCGGGCGTCGGGACAGCTGCAGGCGCAATAGCTGGAGGCGCATTAGGAGCATCATTTGCGGTGGGATATAGCATTGGTAAAGAAATAAATAGCGCAGCAAAATCATAAGTCGGCGACTGTAGGGACCTTAACATGGGTCCCTTACCAAGGTGGTGTGATTATGGAACATTTCATTAGAGATAAAACAGCTAAAATGACAGATCAAGAGAGACGTAAATTTGTCATTCAAGCCTGGTCAACGTCTTCATTGGTGTTTTCACTGATAGTATTAATGACGATATTCAATGACGGCGTATTTGGTGTGGACAAGTTGGTAGTGGCAGGCACAGTTGTGATGGTGGTATCGCCTATGTTGTTCGCTTTTTTCAAAGCCCATAGTCGGGCCGGTTAGTAATAAATGGTTCTAAACATAGTGGATAAACTGCCTGAATTATTGGTGCCTTTCTCAGCCTCATTTGTGCCATCGGCCAAACTGGTTTTTAGCAAAAAAAAAATAAGTTCACGTCGGCAAAAACAGTTGTTGAACGCGTATGCATATGTGGTCGAAGCCACCACACGGGCAGAAACGCATAAGGTATTTTACGCAGAGCGCTACGGAGGAAGCGGGATACTCCACAACGGAGGTGGTGGGCGATGCGGGATCGGGAATCAGCTTCAGGTGAAGGGGATAGGACTTACTCCTTTGATAGGAGACGGGTACGATATTTCTCAATTAGACGGAAAATTAACGTTGCAGAGTGCTGTTTGTGAAATCGTATGGTCAAGAATATTTAAAAATATACTGCCTTATGGTGTAGTAGATATTGAGCATCTACTTGCTTTGCCCTCAGGTGGGGTCGAAGATGAAATTTACAGTTTGATGTTAAGGTCTCAGCATCTGAGATTAGCACATTTCCAACGGGCGATCTATTTCAAGTCTCGCTTAGGTGGGTTAGCTGATGCTGAACGTGTGAAAGTCTCGGTCCAGAAACTAGCAGCTTACCTGCCCTATACTAAAACTGGTTGTGCATTAGATCGGGCCGGAATTGGCGCGATGCGTGATATACGACATGGATTGTTCGAGCTGGTGCAACGGTTCTTAGTTCAGTATGCAGAACTCAAAATCAGGCGGCTTGTGCATACCGCGTCACCATCTAACTTGACTATTGAAGGACGTTTGTTAGATTTCGGCACAGTAGATATCCTTCCAGCGTCTGAATCGACAACCTTTGTATGGGATCGCGAGCTAAAAAATCAAGATATGGTACTTATCGCAGCCATTGTTGACGTTGCGTATAACTGTGAAAAGTATTGTGCTGGCTGTGCAGGATTGACGGCGGAGGTACGAAGAGACGTTCAACGCCTATATGCGGAGAAATCGAAAACTATTCTGTTCAGCGCTTTGCTCAACCTTTTAGGGCTAGATCAGGGCATGTTGTCGGATGGTCTGAATGGGAGGGTGGTGGTTGAATCTATCACTCTACTACTAGAAATAGAAACAGCTCGTCGTTTCAAAGCTGGAGATGACGGATACCTAGGGGGTGCCAAGATCAGCTCATTAGGAAAAGTGCTGCTGTTAATTTTTTTTGAAGAGGGATCGATAGCCCAGCTGAAAAGGAGTCTCATGTCGTATGTGGATAGTTGCGCGTCAGACAAGTTAAGTTCAAATAAACACAATTTAAGGAATGAGCTAGCTGAATACTGTCTATTAAAGGGATACCGATTGGAATCTTTTTTGTATTTCCTAAACACTAGTATAGTAAGAGCTTTTCAGTGCAGGGAACAGATCGTCGTTAGTCAGAAGATGAATGAGATGCTGCGCTATTCTAATAAGCCTGGCCGGGGTGATATGTCTTGGATAGCCCACTATGTTGATGAGAAAGTTTGTGAGGGGGATTTTTTGTTCGGTCGTTCGTGTTTTTATGAACAGATAGTTTGGCCGGCTTCGCCCAAGATTGTCTACAAGGGGAGCGATAATCTATTTATAATCACAATTGACGGTGTGACTAGAACGGAGGGCTTTGATCGTATGATAACTTTTGGCCATCTTAAAGCCATCGCATATGATTGCTATAAATTTTATCTCCCGTGGTTAGTAGGGGTGGCAAGATGACTTACTGCAATTCGACAAGTAATACTGCGGTTGTTAGGCATGCGCACGACCTTGGCTATGCGGTCATGCTGATTACCAACTCACCTACCTACAGATTTTCGCAGGTACTGGCTTTGAAGATCTGGATCGAACCAGCAATATTACATCAGCAGATAGCCTTTATATTCTCAGGTTTTGGCGACGTTCGAGGATATTATACCTGGGCTTTATTAAGTGATGAGGTATCAAGTAGATTAATCAATGACGCTGATTTTATGCTTCATCCCTCCGAATGGAATGAGGGGAGTAGCCTATGGATCATAGACTTTTGCTTTCCATATGGCGATCTTAGTGCAGGAATACAAGATATTCGTTGCCGTTTTAGGGGTGATGACATTTCCTGGGTAAGAAGGGATGTAAGATTGGTACCTCGAAAAATAATTCGCAGTGGCAAATCTGGCTTTTCGTCTGAGATAATTTCTGCCTAGCAACGTTGAATGCATATTTTGGAGGCGTATCTAAGGTGCTGAGTTGAATCCAAGAGCAGGGTTATTTCGAACGGAGGCAGTCAAGGATTTCAATGCACTTGAAGTAGGCGAAATATTGATTGTACGCCCTATAACATTTAAGTATGTAGTGACTTTTAGCATGCTAGTAGTGGCGGCTTTAATTGTCTTATTTGGAGTAGGTACATTCAATAAGCGAACTCTGGTGGTGGGTGAAATTCTACCTGAGAAAGGCCTGATAAGAATCACTCCCGCGAGAGCTGGGTTAGTCGTAGCGCGACATGTCGAAGTAGGCAGTGTGGTGAAAAAAGGGGACGTTTTGTTTGTGGTTTCGAGTGAACGATACGATTTAGATAAGAAACCACTTATCAAGGCGGAGGTTGATGGGTTGGCTAAGAGCATTGAGCTACTTCAGGCGGAAATCAATCAACTGGAAATTCAGTCGGCCCACGAGGCTAGTGCGCTGCCACAGTCACTGAGCAGGCTTAAAGAGAAAGCCGCTCGTATTGAAAGCCAGATTAATAGTCAAAATCAGCTTTTGGCGGTAAGCTTAAACGCGGTCAGTAGGTATAGTGAATTATTAAAAAAAGGTTATGTGTCTGTAGAGCAGGTTCAGATTAAAAAAACA
Organism: Pseudomonas graminis; assembly: GCF_013201545.1. Taxonomy (NCBI): domain Bacteria; kingdom Pseudomonadati; phylum Pseudomonadota; class Gammaproteobacteria; order Pseudomonadales; family Pseudomonadaceae; genus Pseudomonas; species Pseudomonas graminis. The sequence continues at coordinate 5,012,908 of NZ_CP053746.1, read as the reverse complement.
GAATATAATATTCAGCTTCAGCGTCGTGAGAGATTGCGGAGTGAAACGACAGCTGTCGATATTGAAGCAGATGAGTTGCGTGAAAAAAGTAGGCGAGCTGTCGTTAACCTTGGAACTCAAATCTCAACACTCAGAAGGCAGTTGGGTGTAATCACTAACAGCGCTAGACAAAAAGATCATGAGCGGGATTTTCCAGTTACTGCAACAGTAGCCGGGGTTGTCAGTTCCATTTCTGTTGGCGTCGGCCAGTCCGTGCTGGTGGGCGGTGAAGTGCTAACCCTTGTCCCTGAGCATTCAACAATGGAAGCGGTGCTATATGCCTCAAGTTCTGCAGTGGGCTTCGTAACGGCGGGGGACGAGGTCGAACTGCGGTTTGATGCTTATCCTTATCAGCACTATGGGTTTGGAAGGGGAAGGGTAATATCTGTAACGGGCTCTACCGCCAATCCTTATAACTCAGCAGGTCGCCACTATGTTGATGGAGCAAGCGCAAAAAGCGATTTCTTCTTGATTCGTGTTGCACTGCAAGATCAATCTATCACTGTTAATGACGTGCGCTATCAATTAAAGGCGGGCTTAACGGTGCAGGCTAATTTGATGAGGCCTAAACAACGATTATACGAACTATTCTTAGAACCTTTTTATAGAAAGCGCGATTTGGATATTAGATGAGTGTCTACGAGAGTTTAGTGTTTAGCGCTAAGAAAAAAGTTAAAATCGTTTATCAGTCTGAAATCTCCGAGTGCGGTTTGGCCTGTGTAACAATGATCAGTAATTATCACGGCAACTGCGTGCAGCTCAATGAAATGCGGGGCAAGTACGGTTCGTCTAATCAAGGCGTAAGCCTACGACATTTGATCGAGGTAGCAGCAGCTGAAAAATTAGGAAGTAGGGCACTGAGCGTTTCGCTTCCTGAATTGAGGAAGCTTAGTATGCCTTGCATTCTTCACTGGAAATTCAATCATTTTGTAGTGCTGCAGTCAGTGACTGAAAAGGGCGCAGTCATTTGCGATCCTGTCAAAGGTGTAGAGCGTCTCCCCATTAAATTACTGTCAAAGAGTTTTACCGGTGTTGCATTAGAACTTTGGCCAAAACTGGACTTCCAAAGAGTAAGTCGTCGCGAAAGGCTATCTCTGAAACACTTAAAGGCGTCTTTCATTGGTCTTGGGGGGTCTTTAACGCAAATCCTGATAATATCTTTTGTGCTTGAATTGCTAATGATCATAAGTCCATTGTATTTTCAGTGGTTGATAGATCACATTATACTAAATAATGATAATGAGTTTCTGCCCACCCTTGCGGGTGCGTTCATTTTTTTGTTATTAATACAACAGGCTCTCAAGTTCGCGCGCGAGTGGATGGTTATGTATTTTAGTACGTTGGCGGGAGTTCAATGGCGTTCTAACGTCCTAGATCATCTAATGAGGTTACCGATAAGCTTTTTTCAAAATCGTTCATTGGGTGATTTAATATCAAAATTTGGAAGTGTGAACGCTATTCAGCAAACTCTGACCTCGGGATTTTTAGTATCAATTTTGGATGGTTTCATGGCGCTTGTTACTATTGTAATGATGTTTTATTACAGCGCCGGGCTCGCCCTTGTAAGTGTTGCTGCAGCGTCGGCGCACTGCGCGTTGCGTTTTTTCTGGTTTGCACCTTTAAAAACTGCGACTGCTCAGCATATTGCATGCGCGACACGACAGGAAACTAACTTGATTGAGTCATTGCGCGGAATTAGAACGCTCAAAGCATTTGGTCGACAAGGTGATCGACACTCATCGTGGGTTGCCTTATATGTGAGACAGGTAAACGCTGGTACTAAATCTCACCGTCTGAACTTGTGCTACCAGCAAGCTACTGGTCTTATAGGTGGTTTAGAGCACATTATTGCCTTATGGATAGGGGCCGAGATGGTAATGGCGGGTTTTTTTTCAATTGGCGTATTAACTGCCTACAATTCATACAGAGTTCAGTTTGGTGCAAGATTGGTAAGCCTGATCGATAAAGTGCTGGAGCTTTGTGTGATGCGCCTTGAAGTAGAGAGGTTGTCAGACATCGTGCTGTCAGAGCCAGATTCGGTTCAATTATCCTGCGCAGAACCTAGCGGGTTTAAATTTGATCTGCTTGAGCTGCGTGACTTGAGTTACCGTTATGACAGCTCATCGCCATGGATATTAAGAAACTTGAATCTCACCATTAAGGCTGGCGATTTTTTGGCCATAACCGGCTCGTCCGGCAGCGGTAAGAGCACGCTTCTTAACATTTTGTTGGGCTTGTTGCGGCCCACTGAGGGGCATGTACTTCTCAATGGCATTGATGTCACTAATGGGCTCTCACTTCAAAAAATCTCTTCCTGCGTATTTCAAGATGACGTCTTGTTCGCTGGATCGCTTTTTGAAAATATTACATTTTTCGATCCTTCATTTGATGAGGAGAAAGTCGTAGATGCTGCTAAGTTTGCCGCCATTCACGAAGATATCATCAAGTTGCCGATGGGGTACCAAACTCTTGTAGGCGACATGGGAGTAGCTCTATCAGGCGGGCAGCGCCAGCGTGTAATGCTTGCGCGAGCTTTTTATAAACAGCCGTCGATTCTTTTTTTAGATGAGGCGACGAGTCATTTAGATATAGCTAACGAGTTCCTTGTTAATGAAGCTTTAAGCTTGTCGCATATAACGAAAGTTATGGTGGCTCATCGACCGCAGGCAATAGCGGCGGCTAACCGCGTTGTGATTCTCGAAGAAGGTGCCATAAAACATAACTTTAAGGCATAGCACGCAGGCGCTATGCCGGTGAAAGGATAGGAATTTTGGCTTGAACAAGTTGAATTTTTTAGCTGGTCTGATTTTAATTTCATTTGTTGGAGCGCTCAACGCTTCCCCAATAGCGATGCTTACTGAGCTTGGGTATCAACATCCCAAGTGTCCTTCAGATGTAAGTCTGAAACTTCTCTCATTGAAGGAGGTTCTCCTTTTGAGTATGGGGAGCAGTTCACATCGCCGTATTGCGCTTGTTGAACTCGACCAAAGTAGGCGAAATCTAACCATCGCGAAGTCGGATTATTACCCAGAGCTTAATTACTCAGTTGATTCCACTGTAAGTTCTTTAAATACCAGCTATAATGCTGGCCCACCTAAAAACAGAACGGCTGAAATATCGCAGAAGCTTTCTGCCCGTTGGTTGCTATTCGACTCAGGTGCCCGACGTGCTAACGTGGATCACTACAAAGCGCTTGACGAGGCTAAATTCTGGCATTGGACAGTGGTTTCTAATGATATATTGCTTCAGTCAGCAGCTTTATATTATGACGTGTTGTTAAGTCAGAATCGATTGCGGTCCTATGTGCAGGTTTCAGATGTATTGGAACGAAGTCTAGCTGTTGCCGATGCGCACTTCAAAAAAGGATTGTCGCCTTACTCTGATGCCCTTAAGGCAAAAATCGCCTACGACAAATCTGTCGCAGATGTGAATAGGGCACGCGTGATATTCAGCAAAAAGACAGGCCATCTCGCGACGCTGATAGGATGTCACTCTTCGGTAGAGATCCAACTCCAAGAAAACATCAGAGACACGTTCACTCGAGACATTTTTTCCGACTTAGACCAGCTTTTAGAGTTATCCCAAGAATTTAACCCTCAAATCAAAGCTGCGAGGGCGCGGGTTCAGGCTTCGTTACATGTTGTCGAAAGTGAAAGAGCATCGGGCAGGCCTACAGTGATGCTGGCAGCAAATGTTTCTAATAGCCGGGTCTATAAGTCTGACGTTCTGCCTGGAAACAGAAACAACAATCACAATGCAATTATGTTTAGTTTGAATATACCTCTTGATCCATGGGGAAAGCGCCGAATGTTAATGGAACGAGCGGCTCAACAAGCAAACATTCGGCTGATTGAGGCAGAATTCATCGAAGAAACAGTTCGCGCAAAACTATGGTCTGACTACCAAGAATTAATGGGCGCAAGAAAGCGCATAGAGCAATCTGGCCATCTGGTCCAGAATTCTCTCTTATCGCTAAATATCATTGAGGGACGCTACCGCTCTGGCGTTGGCTCGCTAGCCGAAGTGCTCCAGTCTACCGAGACCTACTCAACACTTGCAGAACAAAGCTTTGAAGATATTGTTGACTTGAATTTGTCTCATCTACGGATCGCTACTGCCATAGGGAGGGCTAGTATTGGGAACTCGCTTGAAATTGGTCCGTAGCGTCAGCGACTCTTACGACATTGCTTATCACTGTTCACATGCCCATCCACCTTTAGCTCTAGCGTCGATGTTGAGCAACCCTTGCTCGAGGAGTCATGATCGACAGGACTGGCTTTGCACATTTGTGGGAAAATTCCTACGTTGCAATGAGAATCGTTTGCGTTATCCTTCGCGTTCCTTTGTAACCAGGGATGTCGAACAAGATGGATTTTCGCCCTGCAACGGGCCACCCCACCCGGGTCGGCTCACCGTGTGTTGGCGCCACCCGTGGCGCGAGAGACCCGCGCCTCGACGCGCTGATGGGCACCTACAACACCCACCGCGAAGCGCTGTTGCGGCTGGCGGCAAAATTCCTCGGCTGTCGCGCTCGCGCCGAAGACGTGGTGCAGGACGCTTTCGTGAAGATGCTCGAAAGCGACCTCGCATCGGCGGAGCCTGCACGCTACATGTTTCGCGTTGTGCGCAATCTGTCCATCGACCGTCTTCGCCGCCAGCGTCTTGAACGCAACCACGGCGCTGAAGCCGAGCAGGAAGAGCAGATACGTTTCGAGGTGTCCCCCGAGCGTGTATTGGCGGGCCGCGAGTCCCTCGATCAACTGGTCGGTGCGCTCAACGAATTGCCCAAACGCATGCGCATTGTCTTCGACCTCAGCCAGATCCAGGGCTACACCCAGCGCGACGTGGCCAAGGTCATCGGCACCTCGCCGACCATGGTCAATTTCCTCCTGCGCGACACCCTCTCTCACTGCCGCGCGCGGCTCGGCGAGCTCTAGGCATCGCCGCGTCATGTCTTTCGTTTTCACTGCCCGGAGTCATTCATGAAATTAGTTCGTCTGGTCTTCCAGCAATACCGCTGGCCGCTTGCGATGGTGCTGCTGCTGAGCGTCAGCAGCGGGCTGTTGAGCGTCGGCGTGATTGCCTTCGTCAACCAACGCATGATCAGCAGTCACGACGGCCTCGGCACCGCGCTGTGGCAATTCGGCCTGATGCTCGCCGTGCTGCTGGCGCTGGCGTCCGGGGCGTCGCTGTCGCTGACCGCGCTGGGTCACCGGTTCGTTTATGGCCTGCGTCGGGTGATGGTCAAGCGCCTGCTGGACACCAACATCGAGCGCATCGAATCCATCGGCGGGGCGAAGATCTTCGCCAGCCTGTCCAGCGACATTCGCGCGGTGACCATGGCCTTCGTACAGCTGCCGGACCTGATCTACGGCTCGGTGCTCAGCGTCGCGTCGTTCAGTTACCTGGCCTGGCTGTCGCCGTCGCTGTTCATCACCACGCTGTGCTGGATGGCGTTCACGTTGGGGGTCGGCTGGCTGCTGGTGGGTAAACTCAACGCCCACATCCGCGCGCTGCGTGAGTCCGAAGACAAGCTCTATCAGAGCTATCAAGGGGTGATCGACGGGCGCAAAGAGCTGACCCTCAACCGCGACCGCGCGCGCCGTCTGTACGAAGAAACCTTCGACGTCGCCGCCCAGCGCTACCGAGAGCATTTCACCCTGGCCGACCGTTATCACGGACTGGCCAGCAACTGGGCCAACATCATGGTCCTCGGCACCATTGGCCTGGCGTTTTACCTGGCCAACGGCCTGGGCTGGGCGCCGACGGAAGTGGCGGCGACCTATGCGCTGACCGTGCTGTTCATGCGCACGCCGCTGGTGCTGGCGGTGGCGGCGATCCCGGCGCAGATCTCCGGGCGCGTGGCGCTGGATAAAGTCGAGTCGCTGGCCCTGGCCGACCATCACGAAAGCTTCGACGTCGCCCCGAGCCATATCGCCGGTCACTGGCAGACCCTCGAACTGCGTGACGTCGAATACCACTATGCGCCCCAGGGCGACGAGCCCGGTTTCGATGTCGGCCCGGTCAACCTGATCCTGCGCCGGGGCGAAACCGTGTTCCTTATGGGCGGCAACGGCAGCGGCAAATCCAGCCTGGCGCGCTTGCTCAGCGGCCTGTATCGACCGTCGGCAGGGACGATTCTGATCGACGGCCAGGTCATCGGTTCAGCCGACTGGCTGGCCTATCGTCAGCTGTTCGCCAGTGTGTTCACGGACTTCCACCTGTTTGCCCAACTGCTCGGGCCCGATGGGCAAAACGCTGACGTGGCTGACGTCGAGCATTGGCTGGAAAAGCTGCACATGAAGCACAAGGTGCAGCTCGCCGATGGGCATTTGCTCGACACCCGATTTTCCCAGGGGCAGCGCAAACGCCTGGCGCTGATGCTGGCGCTGCTGGAGAAACGCGACATTCTGCTGCTGGACGAATGGGCCGCCGACCAGGACCCGTTGTTCCGCCGCTTCTTCTACCGCGAGCTGCTGCCGATGTTCAAAAAGGCCGGCGTCACGGTGTTCGCCATCAGCCACGACGACCAGTACTTCGACCTCGCCGACCGCCTGGTGAAGATGGAGTCCGGGCAGCTCAGCGAGCTGCAAGGTGATCGCCGCGAAAACGCCAGCCGCGACGCGGTGGAAGAGATCGGCGCCGCGTATCAGCTCAAAACTGTAAAGGCTTTGTAAGTTTTTCGGCGACCGGGACTAAACAGCCGTCAGCTTCAGTCGTCATGTTAATGAGAATCAGTCTTAAACATTTTTGATGCGCGTGAACGGCCATCCGGCGCCAGCGACCTGGTCGTTCGGCCTGCCGGAGTCGATCGCGCATCGCGCCTTACGAGAGGGAAGCATGGAACTCGTCTACGACTTCATCGGCATCGGTTTCGGCCCGTCGAACCTGGCTTTGGCCATCGCCACCCGGGAGCATGCACAGCGCAGCGGTCTGGCGCCCCACGTGTGTTTCCTCGAGAAAAAGCCGGCGTTCAACTGGCACGAAGGCATGCTGATCGACGGTTCTACCATGCAGATTTCCTTCCTCAAGGACCTGGTGACCCTGCGCAATCCGGCCAGCCGTTTCACCTTCGTTAACTACCTCAACGAGCGCGGCCGCCTGCAGGACTTCATCAACCTCAAGACCTTCTTTCCGACCCGCGAGGAATACACCGATTACCTGACCTGGGCGGCCTCGCACTTCACCGATCAAGCCCATTACGGCGCCGAGGTGATGTCGGTGGAGCCGCATTTCGAAGACGGCCGCTTTGTCGCCATGGACGTGCTGTCCCGCGATGCGAACGGTGAAGTCTCACGCCGCCGCGCGCGCAATCTGGTGTTCGGCATCGGCGGCATTCCCCAGGCGCCGGCGGCCTTCGACGGCCTTGAAGATGCGCGCGTGCTGCACTCTGCGGGCTATCGCGGCGGCATCGAAAAGCTCCTCGCCAATCGCCCCGGCCCGGTGCGCGTGGCGGTGGTCGGCGGCGGTCAGAGCGCGGCGGAAATCTTCGAAGACCTGGCCTCGCGTTTCGACAACGTCGAGGCCACCCTGGTGATTCGAGGCAGCGCGCTGAAGCCCTCCGATGACAGCCCCTTCGTCAATCAGATCTTCAACCCGTCGTTCACCGACACGATCTTCAATCACAGCCAGGAGCGTCGCGTCGCGCTGTTCGACGAGTTCCGCAACACCAACTATTCAGTTGTCGACACCGACCTGATCGAGACGATTTTCCAGCGCATGTACCAGCAGAAGGTGCGCGGCGAAGAGCGTCACCGCATGCTCACCAACCGCGAAGTGGTGCACGCCGAAGTGGCCGCCGACGGCATCGAGCTGTTCCTGCGCGACGCGCCCCATGACCAGATGCACAGCGAGTCCTTCGACGTTGTCGTGCTCGCCACCGGTTACCGCCGCGACTACCACCTGGAACTGCTCTCGGGCATTCAGGAATACATCCAGGGCGCCAATGTCGACCGTCACTATCGCTTGCCCCTGAGCCCCGGCAGCGAGGCCGGCATTTTTCTCCAGGGTTGCTGCGAAGACAGCCACGGTTTGAGCGACACGCTGTTGTCGGTGCTGGCGATCCGCTCCCAGGAGGTCGTCGAATCGATCTTCGGCGATCAGGCGCAACCGTGCTCGGCGCGCTCTGCCCATGGGTCGTTGCAGGTGCAGACCGAGCCGCGCGTGGCACTCAAGCTGGCGCGCTAAGCCCGGGCCGATAAACAAAGCCCGTCATAGCGGTGGTCGTCAGCGGCCACCCACTCTTTTCTCACAACGTTGTGGGCCGCCTTCGCGCTGCCTGCGGGTTGAGCCTTGCCGATACAAACAGGTGAAAGAATGAAATCCATACGAGATCAGGCCGCGCATTTTCCCGAACTGGTGGGCTTTTATGCGCAGACCCAGCCGGACCGGATTGCCCTTCGACACATCGTCCACGAGGACCAGCCGCCGCTGCTGACCACCTATGCCCAGCTGGATGCCAAGGCGCGCTCGATTGCCGCGCACCTGCAGCAACACCTGGGCGTGCAGGGCGGTGAGCGTTGCGTGCTGATCCTGCCGACCGGCGCGGATTACGCGGCGGCGTTCCTCGGCTGTTTGTATGCCAAAGTCATCGCCGTACCGGCCTTCGCCCCCGAATACAACCGGCAGACGCACTTGGACCGGCTCACCGGCATCCTCCACGACGCCGCGCCGCAGATGGTCATCGGGCGTCGGGAAGATCTGGATAAATTCCAGCACCTGTTGCAGCCGTTCATGCCCGCTGGCGGGCGTTTCGCTGCCGTCGAGGAGATCAGCGACGGCCACGCAAGGTTTCTGGCGCCGCTGATCGACACCGCCTCGCTGGCCTTCCTGCAATACACCTCGGGCTCCACCAGCGCACCGAAAGGCGTGATGGTCTCCCACGACAACCTCATGGCCAACGAAGTCGCCATGGCCCGGCATTTTGTCTCCGATTCAGGGGTGGAGAGCTGGGTCAGCTGGCTGCCGCTGTACCACGACATGGGCCTGATGTGTGGCCTGCTGTTGCCGCTGTACTACGGCGGCACGCTGACGCTGATGTCGCCGAACTATTTCCTCGGCCGCCCGGCGCGCTGGCTGGAAGCGATGAGTCAGTACGGCGGGACCTTCTCTGGTGGCCCGGATTTCGCCTATCGCCTGTGCGTCGAACGCATCAAACCCAGCGCCGTGAAAGGCCTGAAGCTGGACCCTTGGAGCCTGGCGTTTTCCGGCTCCGAGCCCATCCGCATCGCCACCCTGGATGCTTTCAGTGAGCATTTTGCGCCGGCCGGCTTCGACCGCCGCGCCCTGACGCCGAGCTATGGCCTGGCCGAAGCGACCCTGTACGTGAGCGCCGCCGAGCGCGACAGGCCGTTCGGCATCAAGCATTTTGACGGCAGCCAGCTGGCCGCCGGTGAGGCCGCCGAGGCGGTGTTTGCCAACCAGAATTCGAAAAGTCGTTTGCCGGGGTGCGGCTGGTGTCGGCCCGATCACGACCTGAAGATTGTCGATCCGGCCACGCTGCAGCCCCTCGCCTCGGGCAACGTGGGCGAGATCTGGATTGCCGGGCCGAGTGTCGCCCAGGGCTACTGGCAGAACGCAGAAGCCACCGCCCAGACCTTCGTCGAGGAAGACGGCCAGCGCTGGCTGCGCAGCGGCGATCTGGGCATTGCCCGCGACAACGAGCTGTTCATCACCGGCCGCTTGAAGGATCTGATCATCCTCAACGGCCAGAACCTCTACCCCCAGGACATCGAGCAGGCGCTGGAGAAGAGCGTCGAGCTGCTGCGTCGCGGGCGCATCGCCGCCTTCCCGGTGACCGACGAGCAGGGCGTGGAAGGCGTCGGCCTGGCCCTGGAAATCAGCCGCAACGTGCGCCGCCTGATGAAGCCGCCGATGATCTGCGAAGCGGTGCGCGACGCGGTGTCCGAGCTGTTTCTGGTGGCGCCGAAAGTCATTGTGCTGCTGGAGCCGGGCGCACTGCCGCGCACCACCAGCGGCAAGCTGCAACGTTCCGCCTGCCGCAGCGGCTGGCAGAACGGCAGCCTCGACAGCTTCGCGATCTGGCAGGACGGCCGCGTGCTTGGTGCTGACAGCGCGAACGCCTCGCTTGAGGCTTCGCTGTTGCTGCCGGAAGTCGTCGCCGCGTGGCAGGAAGTCCTCGGCAAAAGCGACCTGAATGCCGCCGACCACTTCTTCGCCCGTGGCGGTGATTCGGTCGGCGTGGTGCAAGTGCTGTCGCGCCTGAACAGTGAGCTGGGCCTGACACTTGAGCCCGCGCACCTGTTCGAGCACCCGACCCTCGGCGCCTTCAACGCCCACGTAGCGGCGCACGTCTCCACCCACGGCCGCAGTGCCGAAGCCTCAGCGGGCGTGCCGCGTATTTCCCGCGACACCGATCCCGAGCAGTCCTTTGCCCAGCAGCGCCTGTGGTTCCTTGCGCAACTGGAACCGGACAGCAGCGCCTATCACCTGTGCGGCCAGCTGAGTCTGAACGGCGCGCTGGATGACGCCGCGCTGCAACGCAGTTTCGATGGCCTGGCCGCCCGCCACGAAAGCCTGCGCACCACCTTCGCCATCGACGCCAACGAACAACTGGTGCAGCGCCTTCACGCCCCGAGCCCGGTGCTGATCGAACGCCATTACCTGAGTGAGGACACCGATCCGCAGGCAGCGTTGGCCGAGCTGGCCAGAGCGGCCGTCGAGCAGCCAATGGATTTGCAGAACGGCCCGCTGTGGCGCGTGCTCAACGTGCGACTGGCCCCAGACCGGCAGCAATTGGTTTTGGTGCTGCACCACATCATCGCCGACGGCTGGTCGGTGCAGGTCATGCTCAAGGAGTTCGCCGCGCTGTACAGCGCCCACACTCAGGGGGCAGAGCCGGCATTGCCGCCGCTGCCGATTCAATACGCCGACTTCGCCGCCTGGCAGCGCGAGCGTCTGGCCGGAGGGGAAGGGCAGCGACAGCTGGCCTACTGGCGTGAGCAACTGGGTGATGCCCAGACCGTTCTGAACCTGCCTGCCGACCGCCTCCGTCCGGCCCAGCAAAGCCATCGCGGCGCCCGTTACGCCATCGCCCTCGACCGTGACTTGAGCCAGGGCCTGCGCGACCTCGCCAGCCGCCACGGCGCGACCCTGTTCATGGTCATGCTTGCCGCCTACAAAACCCTGTTGCAGCGCTACAGCAGCCAGACCGATCTGCGCGTCGGCGTGCCGGTGGCGGGGCGTACCTGCACCGAATCCGAAGGGCTGATCGGGCTGTTCGTCAACACCCTTGTGCTGCGCAGCGAGGTGTCGCCGCAACAGTCGTTCAGCACGCTGATTGAGGCCGTGCGCCACACCGCGCTGGGCGCGCAACACCATCAGGACCTGCCGTTCGAGCAACTGGTCGAAGCCCTCGGCGTGTCGCGCAACCTCAGCCACAACCCGCTGTGCCAGGTGAAATTCACCCAGCAGTTCCCGCTGCCACAGAACGTTGAAATGGCCGGCGTGCGCATGGACGTCAATCAGCTCGACGACTACTCGGCGCACTTCGATTTGGGGCTGGACATCACCGACGACGCCGACGGTATTCAGGCGGTGTTCACCTACGCTTGCGACCTGTTCGACGAACTGCGCATCGCCGGTCTTGCCGGCGACCTGCTGCGGATCTGCGCGCAAGTGGTGGCGCAACCTCAGGTGCGTCTGGCTGATCTGCAGATCGGTGCCGAGCCGTCATCCATCGCTGCCGAAACCGCGGTGTTCCCGGCCACCGATGTGCTGAGCCTGTGGAATACCAGCGTCCATGCACAGCCGAATCGTCTGGCCCTGCAAGACGAACAGCGCAGCGCCACTTTTGCCGAGCTCGATGCCCAGGCCAATCAATTGGCGCAGCACCTGCGCCAAGCGGGTGTGGGAATGGAAAGCCGCGTCGGCATTCTGCTTGAGCGCTCCCTGGAGTTCGTCGTTGGCCTGCTGGCGGTGCTCAAAAGCGGTGCCGCCTATGTGCCGCTGGAGCCGAAATGGCCGGCCGAGCGTCAGGCATTTGTCCTGGCCGACAGCGGCGCAAGCGCGTTGATCAGCGATGGGGCTGCGCCGGGTGACTTCCATGGCGACGTCATCAGCGTGGCTGCCGATGCCGCGTGGCGCTTGTTGCCGGCGCGAGCCACGGACCTGCGCCCCCACGCCGATCAAGCCGCGTACCTGATCTACACCTCCGGCACCAGTGGCACGCCAAAAGGGGTGGTCATCAGCCACGGCGCCTTGGCCGATTACGTGCAAGGCTTGCTCGCCCGTCTTGATCTGGCCCCCGAGGCGAGCATGGCGATGGTTTCCACCGTCGGCGCCGATCTGGGCCACACCGTGCTGTTCGGCGCGCTGTGCTCGGCGCGTTCGCTGCACCTGATCAGCCCCGACCGTACCAACGACGCCGACCGCTTCGCCGCTTACATGGCCGAGCACAAGGTCGGCGTGCTGAAGATCGTGCCGACCCATTTGAACGGCCTGTTGCAGGCGACGAATGCCGTCGATGTGCTGCCTGAACACGCGCTGATCCTTGGCGGCGATGCGCTGCCGTGGGAGTTGGTGGCTCAGGTGAAACGCTTGAAGCCCGGCTGCCGGGTGATCAACCACTACGGCCCAACCGAAACCACCGTCGGCGTGCTGAGCAATGAGGCTTTCCAAGAGTCGGTGGGCGACAGCGTGCCCGTCGGCCGGCCGCTGCCGAACGCCGTGGCGCTGATTCTCAACGACCACTTGCAGCCGGTGGTGCAGGGCGACATCGGTGAGCTGTACATCGGCGGGCCGGGGCTGGCGCGGGGGTATCACCAGCGTCCGGCCATGACCGCTGCGGCCTTCATTCCGGACCCGAGCGGCAGCGGTGCGCGGCTGTACCGCAGCGGCGACCGCGTGCGCTTGCTGGCCAACGGGCAGGTTCAATTCCTCGGCCGTGGCGACGATCAGGTCAAAGTGCGCGGCTACCGCGTGGCCCTGGGTGAAATTGCCCAGCGCCTGCGCCAGCTGAACGGCGTTCGTGACGCCCATGTGCGCGTCGACGATCGCGGTCAGTTGATCGCTTATGTGCTGGTAACAAGTGGTGCCACCGTAGACGGCGAGTCGCTGCGCGCGCAGCTGGCGCAAAGCCTGCCGGACTATATGGTGCCCAGCCACATCCTGACCCTCGACGCCTTCCCGCTGACCGCCAACGGCAAGCTCGACGCCAGCGCGCTGCCGACGCCGACCACAACCTCCGACGATTTCGAAGCGCCCCACGAAGGGGTCGAAGCCGCACTCGCAGCGCTGTGGCAAGCGGCGCTGAACGTCGAGGCGGTCGGTCGTCATGACAACTTCTTCACCCTCGGCGGCGATTCGATTCTTAGCCTGCAGATCATCGCCCGTGCTCGTCGTCAGGGCATTCGCCTGACACCCAAGCAGCTGTTCGAAAAACAGACCATCGCCGAACTCGCCCAGGTCGCCACGGTGGCCGAAGCCAAGCCTGCCGCCGCGCCTGTCACGGCAGCCGTCGCACCCCGCGAGTTTGCTCTGACGCCGATTCAGGCTCGCTTCTTCAGCCTGCCGGTCGCCCAGCGTCAGCACTGGAACCAGTCGCTGCTGCTCGACGTGCCCCAAGCGCTGGACACCGCAATGCTGCAGCAGGCCCTCGCCGCCGTGCTGGCCCATCACGACAGCCTGCGTCTGAGCTTCCATCAGAATGATGCAGGCCAGTGGCAGCAGCGTTATCGCGACAGCGAAAGTGCCGAGCGCGTGCTGTGGACCTGCGAACTGAGCCGCGAAGATGACCTCGATTCGCTCAACGACGAAGCCCAGCGCAGCCTGAACATCGACACCGGTCCGCTGCTGCGGGTGGTCCATGGGCGCCTGGCGTCAGGCGAAGCACGGCTGCTGCTGGCGATCCATCACCTGGCCGTGGACGGCGTGTCGTGGCGGGTGCTGCTGGAAGACCTGCAACTGGCTTACAGCCAACTGGCGGCTGGAAAGAGCGTGGCCCTGGCTGACAAAACCGCCAGCTTCCAGGCCTGGTCGCAGTCGTTGAGCAGCCTGGCGCGCAGCCCTGAGCTGCAACAACAACTGCCGTACTGGCAAGGGCTGAACGCTGCCGATGCCATCCTGCCCGGCGATGCGTCGGTGCAAAGCCTTGTTGGCGACAGCGAAACCCTGCACCTGACCCTCGACGCAGCTAACACCCGTCGCCTGCTCAGCGAAGCCCCGGCGGCGTATCGCACGCGCATCGACGACCTGCTGCTGGCGGCGCTGTCCCAGGCGCTGTGGCAGTGGAGCGGCCGTCGTCGCCACGTCATCAGCCTCGAAGGCCATGGCCGCGAGGACGCTACTGGCAACCTGGACCTGAGCCGCAGCGTCGGCTGGTTCACCAGCCTGTACCCGCTGGCGCTGGACGCGGCGGATGACGCGATCGCGACACTCAAGGCAGTCAAGGAAGCTGTGCGCGCCGTGCCGGAAAAAGGGCTCGCCTATGGCGTACTGAAATACCTGGCCGGCGCAGAGTTGCCGGATTTGACCGGTCAGGGCGTGACCTTCAACTATCTCGGGCGTTTCGACGACAGCGAGGGCGCGCTGTTCTCCCTGTCGAGCCGCACGCCGGGGAGTCTGCGTGACCCCCAAGGGCCGCTGGCCAATGCCCTGGCGCTCGACGGTCAGGTGCGCGACGGCCAGTTGCAGCTGGACTGGACCTTTAGCCGCGAACGTTTCAGCCGCGACAGCATCGAGCAACTGGTCGCGCTCTATAAAGCACAGCTGCTGCAGCTGATAGCCCATTGCGGCGACGAAAACAACGCCGGCCTGACGCCGTCGGATTTCCCGCTGGCGGGCTTGAATCAGGCCCAGCTCGACGGGCTGGGCATCCCCGCGCGGGAGATCGAAGACATCCTGCCGCTGGCGCCCATGCAGCAGGGCATTTTGCTGCACAGCCTGCTGGAGCAGGGCAACGGCATCTACCTGATGCAGGACCAGTACGACGTTGGCGCCCCGGTGGATTTCGACGCGTTCAAGTTCGCCTGGCAGCAAGTGGTGCAGCGCCACCCGGCGTTGCGCACGGCGTTTCACGGCCTGGAAAGCGGGGTGCAGCGTCAGATTGTCATGCGTCGCGTGCCGTCGCCGGTGCAACTGATCGACCTCAGCCATCTGTCCCGCACCGCCGCCGAAGCGGAGCTTGATGACCTGCTGAAAAGCGAGCGCGAGCAGGGCTTCGATTTCGCCCGGGCGCCGTTGCTGCGCCTGCGCCTGATCAAGTTCGGCGAGGCGGATTTCCGCATCGTTCAGAGCCACCACCACGCCTTGATCGACGCTTGGTGCCGGGGGCTGATGCTCACTGAATTCTTCGCCCATTACCGCGGGTTCCTCGAAGGTCGTCAGGTCAGCCTGCCGCCGGCGCGGCCGTTCCGCGACTTCCTCGCCTGGCTCGCCGAGCAGGACGAAGCGGTGAGCCGCGATTACTGGCGCAACGCGCTGGCCGGCTTCACCGACGTCACGCCGCTGCCGTACCGCAACAGTCCGCATGGTGAAGCGCAGATGCGCGACGTCACTCTGGCGCTGGGTGTCGAGCAGACTGCGAAGCTGGCCGAACAAGCCCGTCAGCATCGCCTGACGACAAACACCTTCGTGCAGGCCGCCTGGGCCTTGTTGCTGATGGGCCATGCCGACCGCGACGAAGTGCTGTTCGGCGTCACCGTGGCCGGTCGTCCGACCGAGCTGGAAGGCATCGAAGGCGCGCTGGGGCTGTTCATCAACACCTTGCCGCTGCGCATCCGCCGGCCGGGCATGGGCGCCTCGGCGCTGGAGCTGCTCAATGCATTGCAGGGGCAGAACGCCGACATGCGCCAGCACGAACACCTGTCCCTGGCCGACATTCAGCTGCTCGCCGACACCCCTCGCGGTCAGCCGCTGTTCGACAGCCTGTTTGTTTTCGAGAACGTTCCGTTGGGCGCCGAGGTGCAGCAGGCCGTGAACGAATACCGCATCAAGCCGCTGGCCAACCGCACCCACACCAACTACCCGCTGACCGTGGTGTTGCTGCCGGGTGAATCCCTGCAACTGCAGCTGACCTACGACACCCGGCACTTCAACGACGCCGACATGGGCACGCTGGTCGGCCACTTCCGTCGTCTGCTCACGCAGTTGATCGACAACCCGCAGCAGACGCTGAGTCAGTTGCAGATTCTTGAGCAAACGGAGCGCGAGCAGTTGCTGGCCCAAGGGCTCGGCCCGGTGCAAAAGCACTGGTACGACATCAGCTACCTGGAGCGTTTCGAGGCGCGGGTGCTGGCCCATCCGGCCCAGGAAGTGGCGCGCTGTCAGGGTCAAAGCCTGAGCTACCGCGAACTCAATCGTCAGGCCAACCGCGTTGGTCACGGCCTGATCGCGGCGGGCGTGCAGGGCGATGACGTGGTGGCGCTGTTCGCACCGCGCGGCCTGCCGTTGTTGAGCATGATCGTCGGCGCGTTCAAGGCCGGTGCAGCCTATCTGGCGCTGGATGATCGTCACCCGGCCGGTCGCAGTGCGCGCATGCTGGTGAGCAGCGCCGCGCCGGTATTGCTGACGCCCCGCGAGTGTCTGCCCCAGGTCGAGGCGATTGTTGCGCTGGCCGAACCCACGCCCCGTGTGCTGGTGCTTGAGGACGTGCTGACTGGCGCCGATCTGCTCGCTGACGAAAATCCGGGCCGCTACGCGACAGCCGAGCAACTGGCATACGTGATCTACACCTCCGGCTCCACCGGCGAGCCAAAAGGGGTGATGGTCAACCAGCGCGGCATGCTCAACAACCAGATGTCCAAGCTGCCGTACCTGCGGCTGGGCGAGGGCGATGTGATTGCCCAGACCGCTGCCACCGGGTTCGACATTTCCGTGTGGCAATTCCTCACCGCACCGCTGTTCGGCGGGCGCGTGGAGATTTTGCCCGACCCCGTGGTGCAGGACCCGCAACGCCTGCTGGAGGAAGTCGCTGCCAATCAGGTCAGCGTGCTGGAGTGCGTGCCGGCGGTGATCGACGCGATGCTCGTGGTCGCGCCCCAGCGGCTCGATGCCTTGCGCTGGCTGCTGCCAACCGGCGAAGCGCTGACCACCGACCTCGCCGCGCGCTGGTTTGCCCGCTACCCCGAAGTGCCGCTGGTCAACGCCTACGGCCCGGCGGAGTGCGCCGACGATGTCGCGCTGCACACCCTGACCGCCGCACCCGCCCTCAACGCCAACATGCCGATTGGCCGGCCCACCGACAACAACTGCCTGTACGTGCTGGATTCCAACCTGCAACTGGCCGCGCCGGGCGTGGTGGGCGAGCTGTACATCGGCGGCGTTGGTGTGGGCCGTGGCTATGCTGCCCGACCTGGACTGACCGCCGAGCGCTTCTTGCCCGATCCGTTCGGCGAAACCGGTGCGCGGCTGTATCGCAGCGGCGACCTGGCCCGCTGGAACGCCGACGGCGCGCTGGAATACGTCGGCCGCGCGGACTTCCAGGTGAAGATCCGCGGCCAGCGCATCGAGCTGGGCGAAATCGAAAACCTGCTGTTGGCGCAACCCTCGGTGCATGACGCCGTGGTCAGCGCGCAACCGACGGCCCATGGCCCACAACTGGTGGCCTACGTGGTCGCCGAGGCGCAGCAGGCGTTGTCCAGCGACGTGCTGAAAACCGCGCTGTCGCAAACCCTGCCGGCGTTCATGGTGCCGGCGCACATCGTCGTGCTGGCGCAGATGCCGCGCAACGCCAACGGCAAGCTCGACCGCAAGGCGCTGCCGGCGCCGAGCCTGGAAGAACGCGTGTTCGAAGCGCCACAGGGCGAGCGTGAGGAAGTCCTCGCCGAACTCTGGCAGAGCCTGCTGAAGGTTGAGCAGGTCGGCCGCCACGACAACTTCTTTGAACTCGGTGGCCATTCGTTGCTGGCGACGCGGCTGCTGTCGCGCATTCGCGAGCGCCTTGGGGTGAGCATCCCGCTGGCCCAGGCTTTCGAAGCCACCACCGTCGCCGCCCAGGCGTCGCTGATCGACACCTTGCAGGGGCAGACCCTGACACTCGACCGGCTCGATGCCCTGGACGAGTTAATGAATGAGCTGGAGGAAAGCAACTGATGTCGCAACCGAGCATGACTTCACAGAGCAAGCTGCTGGCCCTGGCCACGCGGTTCCTCAGCCTTGGCAGCGCTCAGCGTCGGGTGTTTTTGAACAAACTGCGTGAGCAGGGCCTGGACGCGTCGTCACTGCCGGTGCCGCCGGGCGTCGCGGGCGAGCGCAGCCCGGCGTCGTTTTCCCAGCAGCGTCTGTGGTTTCTCGAGCAACTGGAACCGGGCAACAGCACCTATCACCTGCCGGGTGCGTTGCGCCTGAAGGGCGAGTTGGATATCGGCGCCGTGCAAACGGCTTTCCAGCGCGTGGCCGAGCGTCATGCCAGCCTGCGCACGGTGTTCGCCACCGCTGAAGACGGCACGCCGGAGCAGGTGATTCTCGGCGATCAGTCGTTGCCATTCGAACGTCTGCACGCAGACGACGAGGGCGAGATGCAGGCACTGGCCGACGCCTTCGCCCGACGCCCGTTCGACCTGGCCCAAGGCCCGCTGTGGCGCGTGGCGTTGATCGAGCGCGCGGCAGACGATCACGTGCTGCTGGTGTGCCTGCACCACATCATCGCTGACGGTTGGTCGATTCAAGTGCTGCTGCTGGATTTCGTCGAGGCCTATCGCGCTGCCATTCAAAACGACACTGACTCACTGCCACCGCTGCCGCTGAGCTACGCCGATGTCGCCCTGTGGCAGCGTGCCTGCCTGGACGCAGGCGAGGGTGATCGGCAACTGGCCTACTGGCAGCAGCAACTGGGCGACGAGCCGCCGGTGCTGGAACTGCCGGCGGACCGTCCGCGCCCGGCGCGCCAGAGTTTCCGCGGCGCGCGCCTGCCGTTCAGCTTTGACAAGGCGCTGTCCGGCCGCATGCGCGAACTGGCTCGCCAGCGCGGCGTGACCTTGTTCACTGTCCTGCTCGCGGCTTATCAAGTGCTGTTGCAGCGGATGAGCGGGCAGACCGATCTGCGCATTGGCGTGCCCATTGCCGGGCGTCAGCGCGCCGAAACCGAGGGCCTGATCGGCTTCTTCGTCAACACTCAGATCCTGCGCGGCGAGGTCCAGGCCGACGCCAGTTTCAACCAGATCATCGACGGCGTTCGCCTGGCCTCCCAAGGCGCACAAGCCCATCAGGACCTGCCGTTCGAGCAACTGGTGGACGCCCTGGCGCCAGAACGCAGCCTGAGCCACAACCCGCTGTTTCAGGTGCTCTACAACCACCAGCAACGCCAGGACGAAGCGCTGCAATTGATGCCCGGCCTCAACGCCACGCTGATGCCGCTGGACAACGGCAGCGCGCAGTTCGACCTGGCGCTGCACACCTGGGAAAACGCCGCGGGTGAACTGGCGGGCAACTGGAACTACGCCACGGATCTGTTTGATCACGGCAGCATCGAGCGGCTGCATGGGCGTTTCGAGCAGCTGTTCGCCGCGTTGCTGGAGCGGCCGGATGCAGCGATTGGCGACTTCGAGTTGCTGGATGCTGAAGACCGCGCGCAGTTGCTGGCTGTGAATGACACGGCGCGGGATTGGGATTCCGAACCCTTTGTTCATCGCCACTTTGAGCGGCTGGCGCAGCTGCATCCCGAGCGGGGGGCGGTGCGCTTTGGCGATGAGTTGCTGAGTTATCAGGCGCTGGATCAGCGCGCGAATCAACTGGCGCATTACCTTCGGGAGCAGGGCGTCGGCCGGGAGTCGCTGGTCGGCGTCGCGGCGTTGCGTTCCGTGGAGATGGTGGTTGCGCTGTATGCGGTGCTGAAAGCCGGTGCCGCCTATGTGCCGCTGGACCCTGAATATCCCGCTGATCGTCTGCGCTACATGCTGGAAGATGCCGGAATTGGTCTGCTGCTGAGCCACGATGCGGTGATCGACGATCTGCCGGTTGTGGAAGGCCTGCAGGTGGTGAATCTGAATCATCTGGCGTTGACGTCTTATCCCGTCACCGCGCCTAAGGTTGATCTGCACCCCGAGCAACTGGCCTACATGATTTACACCTCGGGCTCGACCGGTAAACCCAAGGGCGCGGGCAACACTCACGCGGCGCTGTTCAACCGTCTGGCCTGGATGCAGGACGCTTATTCCCTCGACACCACCGACGCGGTACTGCAAAAAACGCCATTCAGTTTCGACGTGTCGGTCTGGGAGTTCTTCTGGCCGTTGATGGTCGGCGCGCGTCTGGTTGTCGCTCAACCGGGGGATCACCGCGATCCGCTGGTGTTGAAGACGCTGATCGAACAACAGCAGATCACCACGCTGCACTTCGTCCCGTCGATGCTCGGTGCCTTCATGGCTCAGGACGATCTGAGCGGCTGCGCCTCCCTGAAACGGATCGTCTGCAGCGGCGAAGCGTTGCCTGCCGAACTGGCGCGGGAAACCCTGCAGCGCCTGCCCAACGCCGGCCTGTTCAATCTGTATGGCCCGACCGAAGCGGCCATCGATGTCACCCACTGGACCTGCGTTGATGAACCGGGCGCTTCCGTACCCATCGGCGCCCCCATCGCCAATCTGCAGATCCACATCCTCGACAGCCGTCTCAACCCGCAACCCGTCGGCGTGCCGGGCGAGCTGTACATCGGAGGTGACGGTTTGGCTCGCGGCTATCACCTGCGTCCGGGCCTGACTGCTGAACGCTTTGTCGCCAGCCCATTCGGTAAAGGCGAGCGCCTGTATCGCACCGGCGATCTGGCCCGCTGGCGCGCCGACGGTGTAGTCGAATACCTCGGCCGTCTCGATCACCAGATCAAGCTGCGCGGCTTGCGCGTGGAAATCGGCGAAATCGAAGCGGCGCTGCTGGATCACCCAGCGGTCAGCGAAGCCGTGGTCATCGCCCGTGAACTCGCCACCGGCATGCAGCTGGTCGGCTATCTGGTCGCCGACGATTTCGACGATGAACACCTGCGGATCCAACTGAAACAACGCCTGCCGGACTACATGGTCCCGGCGCACTTCGTCACCCTGGACAGCCTGCCGCTGTCGGCCAACGGCAAGCTCGACCGCAAGGCACTGCCAGACCCGCAGATCCAGCAGCGTGCCTTCGAAGCGCCGCTGTCTGGGGTCGAAACCCAGCTCGCCGCGCTGTGGCAAGACCTGCTCGGCGTCGCGCAAATCGGTCGCCAGGACAACTTCTTTGCCCTCGGCGGCGACTCGATCCTCAGCCTGCAAATCATTTCCCGCGCTCGCAAGGCCGGCATCGTGCTGTCGCCCCGGCAGATGTTCGAACGCCAGACCATCGCCGAGCTGGCCCAGGTCGCTCAGGTGGTCAGTCAGGAAACGCCTGCGGTTGAGCGCATCGAGCTGAACCGCGACATCCCGCTGACGCCGATTCAGCACTGGTTCTTCCAGCAGCCAATGCGCAACCGCAGCCACTGGAACCAGTCGCTGCTGTTGAACCCGAGTGAAGCGCTGGACCTTCCGGCGCTGACCCAGGCCCTTCACGCGCTGGTAAACCATCACGACGCCCTGCGCATGAGGTTTGTGCAGCAGGACAACGGCCAGTGGCAGCAACGCTATCGTGCAGAGCTTTCTACTGACGAGCAGACCCGAAACGGCCTGGTCTGGCAGCGTGAAATCCCTCTGAACGAGCTGACCGCAGCCTGCGACGAAGCCCAGGCCAGCCTCGATCTGAGGGACGGCCCGTTGCTGCGCGCCGTGCATTTCGCCCTGGCCGAAGGCGGCGAGCGTCTGTTGCTGGTGGTGCATCACCTGGTGGTCGACGGCGTGTCGTGGCGCACCCTGCTGGAAGACCTGCAAAACGCCTACACCCAGGCGCAAGCGGGCCTCACCCTCGACCTCGGCGACAAGACTGCATCGTTCCAGCGCTGGGCCAACCGCCTGCTGGATTTCGCCTACAGCGACGCCGTGCTGGCGGAAGCTGATTACTGGCGCAATCTGCCCTCGGCCGCCGCATTGCCTTGCGGCAATCCCCAGGGCGAAGCGCGACAAGGCAATGTGCGTCAGCTGCATTTGCAACTGGACGCTGCTCGTACCGAAAAGCTGATCAGCGAGGCGCCGGCGGCGTACCGCACGCAAATCAACGACCTGCTGTTGACCGCGCTGGTCCGTGCAATGAAGCGCTGGAGCGGCGAAGCCCAGGCGATGATCGCCCTGGAAGGCCACGGCCGCGAAGACCTGTTCGACGGCGTTGATCCGGCGCGCACCGTCGGCTGGTTCACCAGCCTGTACCCGGTCAGCCTGCACGCCCACGACGACCTCGATGCTGCACTCAAACACACCAAGGAAACCCTGCGTGCCGTGCCCAACGGCGGGCTCGGTTATGGCCTGTTGCGCCACCTGCGTGGCGAAGCGTTGCCGGCGCTGGACGGCTGCGTGCTGTTCAATTACATGGGGCGGCTGCAACACAGCTGCGGGCTTTTCAATCTGGCCGAGGAGGGCAGCGGTGCCCAGCGCGCCGCCGATGCGCCGCTCAATGGCGAGCTGTCCATTGATGCGCGAATCCGTGGCGGCCAGTTCAGCCTGACCTGCAGTTTCAGCGGCGAGCGCCATGAGTCGGCGTCGATTCAACGCCTGCTTGATGCCTACGGCGAAGCGCTGGACGAGGTGATCGAACACTGCCGCCGCCACGCTGCGGTCACCCCCTCGGATTTCCCGGCGCTGGCGTTGACTCAGGTGCAACTCGACGCACTGCCGGTCGCCGCCTGGGACATCGAACAACTGTACCCGCTGACCCCGATGCAACAAGGCCTGCTGTTTCACACCGAGCTGAGCGGCAGCGAGGTCGTCGACACCGGCAGCGCCCGCGACCTGTACATCAATCAGGTCGCGCTGGACATCGAGCACCTGCCGGTGGCGCGCTTCACATCGGCGTGGGCGGCGGCGGTTCAGCGTCATCCGATCCTGCGTGCGGCGTTCCTGCGCGTGCCTGGCAGCGAACAGCCGGTGCAGTTGATCCGTCGTGATGCGGCGTTGGTGGTGCGGGAGCTGGACCTGCGCGACAGCGATCAGGTATTGACCGATGTATTGGCGAACGAGCGTGAAGCCCCCTTCGACCTGCACGCCGCGCCGCTGATGCGCGTGCTGCTGGTTCGCCAAAGCGAGACGCTGTGGAAACTGGTCTGGACCTTCCACCACATTCTGCTTGACGGCTGGAGCAGTGCCGCAGTGCTGGGCGATGTGATTCAGGCGGCAATGTCCGACGCCACGCCGCAACCCGCCGGGCATTACGCCGACTACGTGGAGTGGCTGCTGAGCCGCGATGCCGAGGGCAGCAAGACCTTCTGGCAGAACCATCTCGCCGGCTTCGACCAGCCGACGATGATGGCGGCGGCGCTGACCGCGCCGACCTCCAGCACCGGCGAGCCGCTGCCGAATCAGGTGCGGGTCACCTCCATGGATCTGAACAGTGAACTGCTGAACAGCGCCGCCCGCCGTCAGCGCGTGACCGTCAACACGCTGATTCAAGCGGTCTGGGTCCTGCTGTTGCAGCGCTACACCGGGCAGCAGCGGGTCGCGTTCGGCGCCACCGTGTCCGGTCGTTCCGCGCAGGTGCCGGGCATCGAGCGCATGCTCGGGCTGTTCATCAACACCCTGCCGCTGGTGCAGGCGCCGCAAGCGCAGCAGAAGGTCGGCGACTGGCTCAATGACCTGCAAGCCCACAACCTGGAACTGCGCGAGCACGAACACACGCCGCTGTTCGAGGCCCAGCGTTACGCGGGCCACGCCGGCCGTGACCTGTTCGACAGCCTGCTGGTGTTCGAAAACTACCCGGTGGACGCGGTGCTGCGGGACAAGCAGGCCAACGGTGTCAACCTGGGTTCCGTCGAACTCAGCGACAAGACCCACTACCCGTTGAGCCTGGCGGTGGTGGCGGGCGAGCACGCCCACGTTCACGTCAACTACCACAGCAACGTGTTCAGCGCCGAACAGATCGAGCGTTTGTGCGGGCATTTTCAGGCATTGCTGGACGGCCTCTGCCGCTTCCCCGAGGCGCGCATCGGCGAGCTGTCGATGCTCACCGAAGGCGACATCGACGCCATGCACGCCTGGAACACGCCGCCGTTTTCGCCTTACGTGGATCGGCCGATTCATGAGCTGATCGCCGACCACGCGCGTATCCGACCTGACGCCATCGCGCTGGTCCATGGCGAACAGCGCCTGACCTTTGCCGAGTTCGACCGTCGTGCCAACCAACTGGCCCACGCGTTGCGGGCCCGGCGCATTGGCACCGAAGTGCGGGTGGCAATCGCGATGGAGCGCGGAATTGATCTGTGGCTGGCGTTTTATGCCGTGCTGAAAGCCGGTGGCGCCTACATTCCGCTGGACCCGGATTACCCGACCGAGCGCCTGCGCTACATGCTGGAAGACGGCGGCGTTAAGTTGCTGATCAGCCATGACGCGGCGCTGGATCGCGTGCCGGTGGGTGATGTGCCGCTGCTGAATATCGACCAACTGGATTGCTCGTCCGAGCCGGTGACAGCGCCGGATGTGGTGATTCATCCGCAGCAACTGGCCTACCTGATTTACACCTCAGGCTCGACCGGCAAGCCCAAAGGTGCGGCCATCGCCCACGCCGACATCTCGATGCACATCCAGACCATCGGCGAGCGTTACCGCTTTACCCCGGAGGACCGCAAGTTCCACTTCCTGTCGATCAGCTTCGACGGCGCCCACGAAGGCTGGATGATGCCGCTGTGTTACGGCGCTCGCGTCGTGCTCCGCGATCAGGAATTGTGGAGCGTTGAGCAAACCTACGACACGCTGATCCGCGAAGGCATCACCGTCGCCTCATTCCCGCCGAGCTACCTGCGTCAGCTCTCTGACTGGGCTGGGGTGCAGGGCAAGGGGCCGGGGGTGAAGACCTACTGCTTCGCCGGCGAAGCCTTCAGCCGCGAGATGCTTCACGACGTGATCCGCAATTTGCAGCCGCTGTGGATCATCAACGGCTACGGCCCGACGGAAACCGTGGTCACACCGACCTTGTGGCTGGCCTCCGCCGAGACCGCTGATTTCAACACGGCCTACGCGCCGATTGGTGATCTGGTCGGCGATCGTCAGGGCTACGTGATGGACGCGGACCTCAATCCGCTACCCCAGGGCATTGCCGGTGAGCTGTACCTCGGCGGTGCCGTGGCGCGGGGTTATCTGGATCGTCCGGGCGCAACGGCTGAACGCTTCCTGCCGCACCCGTTCCGCGCCGGTGAACGCCTCTACCGCAGCGGCGACCGCGTTCGCCTGAACAGCGAGGGGCTGCTGGAATACCTCGGCCGTATCGACCACCAGATCAAAATCCGTGGCTTCCGCATCGAGGCCGGCGAAATCGAAGCAGCACTCAAGGCCTGCGACGGTGTGCGTGAGGCGCTGGTGATCGTCCGTGACAAAGGCAACGGCAAGCAGTTGCTCGGCTATGTCGGCGGCAATGACCTGTCTGAAGACAGCCTCAAGCAGCAGCTGAAAAACACCCTGCCGGAATACATGGTGCCGGCGCACATCGTGGTCATGGAACGCCTGCCGCAGTTGCCCAACGGCAAGCTCGACCGCAACGCGCTGCCTGACCCGCAGGTGATCTCCAGCGATTATCAGGCGCCGCAAACGGTGCTTGAACAGCAATTGGCGGCGCTGTGGCAGCCACTGTTGGGCATCGACGCCGTGGGCCGCAACGATCACTTCTTCGAACTCGGCGGCCACTCGCTGCTGGCGATGCAGCTGATCTCCCGGCTGCGTCATGAGCATCAATTGAGCGTGCCGTTGCGGGTGCTGTTCGACGCGCCGCGCCTCAGTGATTTCGCCCAGCGCATTGCGAATTTGGCATCCACCGAGGCCAGCCAACTTGAGCTGACCCCACGCCGGCAGGCCCTTGCCGTGCAGTCGTTTTCCCAGCAGCGCTTGTGGTTCCTCGATCAGCTGCAACCCGGCGGCCACGCCTACAACCTGCCGGGCGCCGTGCGCTTGTGCGGCGAATTGAACGAGGCTGCGTTGCAGGCGGCCTTCGACGGCCTGGCCGCGCGCCATGAAGTGCTGCGCACGCGGTTCCTGACGGTCGACGGCGTGCCGATGCAACAGGTCGAGCCTGCCCGGTCCGTGCAGATTGAGCGGATGGATATCCGTGATGAAGGGGATGTCGACGCCGCGTTCAACACCCTGGCCCAAAACTTCGTCAGGCGCCCCTTCGATCTGTCGAGCAGCCCGGTCTGGCGGCTGGCACTGGTGCGTGTTGCAGACGACGAACAGCGTTTGCTGCTGTGCCTGCACCACCTGATCTCGGACGGCTGGTCAGTGCGCGTGCTGCTGCAGGAATTCTGCGAGCTGTACCGCGCGGCCGTGGAAAACCGCGCGCCTAACTTAACGCCATTGCCGGTGCAATACGCCGACTTCGCCGCCTGGCAGCGCCAATGGCTGGCGGCGGGCGAGGGCGAGCGACAGCTGAACTACTGGCGCGAGCAACTGGGGGACGAGCACCCGGTGCTGGAGCTGCCCACCGATCGACCGCGTCCGCCCCAGCAGAGCTATCGCGGTGATCGCGTGCTGTTCGCCTTCGATGCCGCATTCAGCCAGCGCGTGCGTGAGTTCGCCAGACAGCAGGGTGTTACGCCGTTCATGGCGATTCTGTCGGCTTACCAAGTGTTGCTCCATCGCCTGAGCGGGCAGAACGACCTGCGCATTGGCGTGCCCATTGCCGGCCGTTCGCGGCTGGAAGTTGAAGGGCTGATCGGCTTTTTCGTCAGCACCCAAGTGCTGCGCGCCGAGGTGTCTGCCGAGCTGAGCTATTGCGAGGTGCTGGAGCAGGCCAAGGCGCGGACCCTCGGCGCGCAAGCCCATCAGGACTTGCCGTTCGAGCAATTGGTCGAAGCGCTGCAACCTGCGCGCAGCCTGAGCCACAACCCGTTGTTTCAGGTGGCCTACGACCATCAGCAGCAGAACTTTGAATCCCTGTCAGGTCTGCCCGGCCTGCGCGCCGAGGTGCTGCCGCTCGACGACGGCAGCAGCCAGTTCGACCTGGCGCTGAACACCTTTGAGGACGCCGAGGGCGGGGTGGGTGGGTCGTGGACTTACGCCACGGATCTGTTTGATCACGGCAGCATCGAGCGTTTGCATGCTCGCTTTGAGCAACTGTTTGCCGAGTTGATCGGGCGGCCGGACGCGGCGATTGGCGACTTCGAGTGGCTGGATGCTGAAGACCGTGCGCGGTTGGCGTTGGTCAATGACACGGCGCGGGATTGGGATTCCGAGCCATTTGTTCATCGGCAGTTTGAGCGGCTTGCCCAGACGCATCCGGAGCGGGAAGCCTTGCGCTTTGGCGAGGAGGTGTTGAGTTATCGCGAGCTGGATCAGCGTGCCAATCAGCTGGCGCATTACCTGCGGGAGCAGGGCGTAGGGCGGGAATCGTTGGTGGGCGTGGCGGCGTTGCGTTCGGTGGAAATGGTGGTTGCGCTGTATGCGGTGCTCAAAGCCGGTGCTGCGTACGTGCCGCTGGATCCCGAGTATCCCGCTGATCGTCTGCTTTACATGCTCGAGGACGCAGGGATTGGTTTGTTGCTGAGCCACGATGGGGTGATCGCTGATCTGCCGGTTGTGGAAGGCCTGCGGGTACTGAATCTGGACCATCTGGCGTTGGCGGGTTACCCCGTCACGGCGCCTGTCGTAGAGCTGCGCCCCGAACAACTGGCGTACATGATTTACACCTCCGGCTCGACCGGCAAACCGAAAGGCGCGGGCAACACCCACGCAGCGCTGTTCAACCGCCTGGCCTGGATGCAGGACGCCTACGCACTCGACGTATCGGACGCCGTGCTGCAAAAAACGCCATTCAGTTTTGACGTGTCGGTGTGGGAGTTCTTCTGGCCGTTAATGGTAGGTGCGCGGCTGGTTGTCGCCCAGCCGGGGGATCATCGCGATCCGCTGGTATTGAAAACGCTGATCGATCAGCAGCAGATCACTACGCTGCACTTCGTCCCGTCGATGCTCGGCGCCTTCATGGCCCAGGACGATCTGAGCGGTTGTGCTTCCCTGAAACGCATCCTCTGCAGCGGCGAAGCTTTGCCTGCCGATCTGGCGCGGGAAACCTTGCAGCGCCTGCCGAATGCCGGTTTGTTCAATCTCTACGGCCCGACCGAAGCCGCCATCGACGTCACCCACTGGACCTGCGTTGATGAGCCGGGAGCTTCTGTGCCCATCGGCCGCCCGATAAACAACCTGCAGATCCACATCCTCGACAGCCGCCTGAATCCTCAGCCCATCGGCGTGCCCGGCGAGCTGTACATCGGCGGAGACGGCCTCGCTCGCGGTTACCATATGCGTCCCGGCCTGACCGCCGAGCGCTTCGTTGCCAGCCCGTTCGGCACCGGCGAGCGGCTCTATCGCACCGGCGACCTGGCGCGCTGGCATGCGGACGGCGTGGTGGAATACCTCGGCCGTCTTGATCACCAGATCAAACTGCGCGGCCTGCGGGTTGAAATCGGCGAGATCGAAGCGACGCTGCTGGATCACCCAGCGGTCAGCGAAGCGGTGGTCATCGCCCGTGAACTCAGCACTGGCATGCAGCTCATTGGCTATCTGGTCGCCGACGATTTCGACGAAGAACACCTGCGCGGCCAACTGAAACAGCGCCTGCCGGACTACATGGTCCCGGCTCA
Source organism: Pseudomonas graminis (assembly GCF_013201545.1). NCBI lineage: Bacteria > Pseudomonadati > Pseudomonadota > Gammaproteobacteria > Pseudomonadales > Pseudomonadaceae > Pseudomonas > Pseudomonas graminis. The sequence continues at coordinate 4,984,251 of NZ_CP053746.1, read as the reverse complement.
CTTCGTCACGCTGGACAGCCTGCCGCTGTCGGCCAACGGCAAGCTCGACCGCAAAGCGCTGCCCGACCCACACATCCAGCAACGGGCCTTCGAAGCGCCGCTGGCCGGCGTCGAAACCCAGCTGGCCGCGCTGTGGCAAGACCTGCTTGGCGTCGCGCAGATCGGCCGTCAGGACAACTTCTTCGCCTTGGGCGGGCATTCGCTGCTGGGTATTCAACTGGTGGCGCAGATCCGCCGCGACCTGAAACGTGAGCTGCCCCTGCGTGCACTGTTCGAGTCGCCGGTGCTGGCTGACCTCGCTCACTACCTGAACACCCAGGCGGTCGCCGCAGCGATGCCGGTTCTGCAGCGTCGCACCGACCGGGAGTTCGCGCCGCAGTCCTTCGCCCAGCAACGCCTGTGGTTTCTCGCGCAGCTGGAGCCCGAGAGCGTCGCGTACAACCTGCCGTGCGTGCTGAACCTCAGCGGCGCGCTGAGACTCGATGCCCTGCAGCAGACCTTCGACGCCCTGGCGGCCCGTCACGAAACCCTGCGTACCTGTTTCCGCCCGTCCTCGATGCACGGCGGCGAAGCGGTGCCCCAGCAACGGATTTTGCCGGTCAGCAGCGTGCACATTGCCCGCCACGACCTGCGCGACAACGCTGCGCCGGATGCCGCTTTCGACATGCTGGCCGAGGCGTTCATGAACCAGCCCTTCGACCTCGACGCCGAGCGCGCGCCGTGGCGGGTAGCCCTGGCGCGGGTGGCGGACGATCAATGGCGCCTGTTGCTGTGCATGCACCACATCATCTCCGACGGCTGGTCGGTGCAGGTCATGCTCGAAGACTTCGCCGCGCTGTACCGCCGCTTCGCCCAAGGCAGCGACGTGCAGTTGGCTGAGCTCAGCGTGCACTACGCCGACTACGCCCGCTGGCAGCGCGAACACCTGAGCGGCGCCGAGCGCGAGCGCCAGTTGAACTGGTGGCGCGAGGCATTGGGTGACGAGCAACCGGTGCTGGAACTGCCGGCGGACCGTGCGCGTCCGGCCGACCGCGATGGCAAGGGCGGGCGCCACGCCTTCGTGCTGCCGCAAGAACTGGCCGACACGCTGCGCCAGACCGCGAAAACCCACGACGCCACGCTGTTCATGCTGTTCCTGGCCTCGTTCGACACCCTGCTGTATCGCCTCAGCGGCCAGCGCGACCTGCGCATCGGTGTGCCGGTGGCCGGCCGCGCCGAGGTGCAGACCCAAGGCCTGATCGGCTTCTTCGTCAACACCCTGGTGCTGCGCGCCCAGGTCAGCGGCGACCAGCCGTTCACCGCGCTGCTCGCCCAGGTCAAGGACAACCTGCTCGGCGCCCATGCCCATCAGGACCTGCCGTTCGAGCAACTGGTGGAAGCGCTGCAACCGGCGCGCAGCCTGAGCGTCAACCCGCTGTTCCAGGTCAGCTACAACCACCAGCAGCAGCCGGATCTGTCCCTGCTGCAATTCGACGGCCTGAGCTGCGAAGCCCGCCAGTGGGACATCAAGGGCGCGCAATTCGACCTGGTGCTGGGCACCTTCGAACACCGCGACGGCCGCATCAGTGGCTACCTCGATTACGCCTCCGACCTGTTCGACGCGTCGACCGTGGCGCGTTTGTTCGAGCAACTGGTCACGCTGCTGCGGGCGATCTGCGCGCAACCTGAAGCTGCCATCGGCGACTTGCCGTTGCTCGGCGAGACCGACCTGGCCGCGCTGGATCAATGGAACACGCCGCCGTTTTCGCCTTACGTGGATCGGCCGATTCATGAGCTGATCGCCGACCACGCGCGCATCCGACCTGACGCCATCGCGCTGGTCCATGGCGAACAGCGCCTGACCTTCGCCGAGTTCGACCGTCGTGCCAACCAACTGGCCCACGCGTTGCGGGCCCGGCGCATTGGCACCGAAGTGCGGGTGGCAATCGCGATGGAGCGCGGAATTGATCTGTGGCTGGCGTTTTATGCCGTGCTGAAAGCCGGTGGCGCCTACATTCCGCTGGACCCGGATTACCCGACCGAGCGCCTGCGCTACATGCTGGAAGACGGCGGCGTTAAGTTGCTGATCAGCCATGACGCGGCGCTGGATCGCGTGCCGGTGGGTGATGTGCCGCTGCTGAATATCGACCAACTGGATTGCTCGTCCGAGCCGGTGACAGCGCCGGATGTGGTGATTCATCCGCAGCAACTGGCCTACCTGATTTACACCTCAGGCTCGACCGGCAAGCCCAAAGGTGCGGCCATCGCCCACGCCGACATCTCGATGCACATCCAGACCATCGGCGAGCGTTACCGCTTTACCCCGGAGGACCGCAAGTTCCACTTCCTGTCGATCAGCTTCGACGGCGCCCACGAAGGCTGGATGATGCCGCTGTGTTACGGCGCTCGCGTCGTGCTCCGCGATCAGGAATTGTGGAGCGTTGAGCAAACCTACGACACGCTGATCCGCGAAGGCATCACCGTCGCCTCATTCCCGCCGAGCTACCTGCGTCAGCTCTCTGACTGGGCTGGGGTGCAGGGCAAGGGGCCGGGGGTGAAGACCTACTGCTTCGCCGGCGAAGCCTTCAGCCGCGAGATGCTTCACGACGTGATCCGCAATTTGCAGCCGCTGTGGATCATCAACGGCTACGGCCCGACGGAAACCGTGGTCACACCGACCTTGTGGCTGGCCTCCGCCGAGACCGCTGATTTCAACACGGCCTACGCGCCGATTGGTGATCTGGTCGGCGATCGTCAGGGCTACGTGATGGACGCGGACCTCAATCCGCTACCCCAGGGCATTGCCGGTGAGCTGTACCTCGGCGGTGCCGTGGCGCGGGGTTATCTGGATCGTCCGGGCGCAACGGCTGAACGCTTCCTGCCGCACCCGTTCCGCGCCGGTGAACGCCTCTACCGCAGCGGCGACCGCGTGCGCCTGAACAGCGAAGGGCTGCTGGAATACCTCGGCCGTATCGACCACCAGATCAAAATCCGTGGCTTCCGCATCGAGGCCGGCGAGATTGAAGCGGCGCTCAAGGCTTGCGACGGCGTACGTGAAGCGCTGGTGATCGTGCGTGACAAAGGCAACGGCAAGCAGTTGCTCGGCTATGTCGGCGGCAACGGTCTGGCTGAAGACAGCCTCAAGCAGCAGCTGAAAAACACCCTGCCGGAATACATGGTGCCGGCGCACATCGTGGTCATGGAGCGCTTGCCGCAGTTGCCCAACGGCAAGCTCGATCGCAATGCATTGCCTGATCCGCAGCTCGGCAGTCAGGCCTTCGAAGCGCCGGAAGGTGAGCGCGAAGTCGAGCTGGCGCGGATCTGGCAGCAATTGCTGGGCGTCGAAACCATCAGCCGTCAGGACAGCTTCTTCGAGCTGGGCGGCGATTCGATCCAGTCGTTGGCGGTCATCACCCGTCTGCGTCAGGTCGGTTTCAAGCTGCTGCCCAAAGACGTGTTCAGCCATCCGCGGCTCAAGGATCTAGCTTTGCGCTTGACGGTCATTGAGGCCAGCGCAGCGCTGTTGATCGAAGACGCGCCCACTGGCGAGCTGCCGTTGACGCCGATTCAGGCGCATTTCTTCGAGCAACCGATGAGCAACCGCGCGCACTTCAACCAGGCGTTGTTGCTGGACGTGCAGCGTTCCTTGGAGGCGCCATTGTTGAGCCAGGCGCTGGCCGCGCTGCTGAGTCATCACGATGCCCTGAACCAGAGTTTCCATCAGCACGCCGACGGTCGCTGGCAGCAGCAGTATCGAGCAACACCGGCAGCCGACAGTCTCTGGTTGCGTGACGTGGCCGACGACCGCGCCATGACTGCGCTGTGCGAACGGGCCCAGCGCAGCCTTGATCTGCAAAACGGCCCGCTGCTGCGCGTGGTGCTGGCGCAGATGCCGGAAGGGCAAAAACTGTTGCTGGTCGCCCATCACCTGGTGGTCGATGGCGTGTCGTGGCGGGTGCTGCTGGAGGATCTGGCGCGGGCTTACGCCCAGGTCGCTTCGGGCAGTGCGGTTGATCTCGGGCCGAAATCCAGCAGCTTCCAGCGCTGGGCGCAGCATCTGGTCGATGCGGCACAGGCGCCTGAGCGCCAGGCCGAAGTCTTGCAGTGGCGAGAACAGGTCGGCAGCACCGAGCCGCTCTGGCCGGTGGACCACCCTGAGGGCCGCGCCACGCAACAGGACCTTGAGCAGTGCGAACTGCTGCTGGACGCCGGCCTGACCCGTCGCTTGCTGCGCGAAGCCCCGGCTGCACTGGGCGCGCGCACCGATGAAATCCTGTTGGCGGTGCTCGCCGACGCGCTAAAGGGTTGGAGTGGCCAGTCCGACACGCTCATCGCGCTAGAAGGCCATGGCCGCGAAGCTCTGGCTGACGGCCTGGATGTGGGCCGCACGGTGGGCTGGTTCACCAGTCTGTTCCCGCTGCGGGTGCGTGCCGCTGCCGATATCCGGCAGTCCCTGATCGGGGTGCGCGACAGCCTGCGGGGCTTGCCGGACAAGGGCGTCGGCTTCGGCCTGCTGCGCTATCTGGGCAACGATTCGGCGCGCCCGTCACTGGCCGCGCTGCCGGAACCCAAGGTGGTGTTCAACTACCTCGGTCAGTTCGATCAGGACCTGGGCGATGGCCGCTTCTCGCCGTCGAAGGCCTCGGCTGGCGCGCTGGTCGACCCGTCCACGCCGCTGAACCGCGAGCTGGAAATCAACGGTCAGGTGTTTGCCGGGCAACTGGGGCTGACTTTCCGTTTCAGTGGTCAGCGTTACCAGCGCCAGACCATCGAACGCCTGCAAACGGCCTATCGCGAGGGGTTGGTGGCGTTACTGGAAAGCCTGCCGTCTGCGCAGCCGGCTGCACCGCAATCTGCTCCATCGCAAAGCCAGCCTGTCAGCCGCGACGGCGCGCCGAATCCGCTGATTCGTCTGAGCAGCGGCGCCAGCGACAAGCCGCCGGTGTTCTGTGTGCACCCGGTCAGCGGCACGGTGGTCGGCTACTACGCGCTGGCCCGGCGGCTGTCCGCGCAATGGGACGTCTGGGGCATTCAGAACCGTCAGGTGCTGGACGGCCAGTGGCGCGACAGTTCTATCGAGCAAATGGCCCGGGACTACGTCAAGGCGCTGCTTGAACAGCAACCGTCCGGCCCCTACCGGCTGATCGGCTGGTCCATGGGCGGAACCATGGTCCTGGAAATGGCGCGACTGCTGACCCGACTCGGCAAGCGCGTGGAATTCGTCGGCCTGATCGACGGCTACGTGCCGGGCGCCGGCCAGCCGCGTCCTGCGGTGCCGGAAAGCGTGGCCCTTGACGCTGTTGACGGCGATGAAGGCCTGGAAGCCGACGCCCACTGGCAACAGTTGCTAGGCGTTGAGCGGCATATGCGCCAGTTGGCCAATCAATGCCGCGAGATCCACGCCCTCAGCGTGCCGGTCTACGCCTGGTGGGCCGAGCGCTCGCCGGAAAATAACGATAACGCACCGGCTCTTCTGGAGCAGGGCATGGGTGTTCGCTTGCAGGTTTCGGCCTGGATCGACGCCGACCACCTTTCGATCGTCCGTGATCAGCTGTTCATCACTCAGCTTGCCGAGGCCCTCGCGCGAGTCAACGAACGCCCTCATTCCCACGATTTCCAGGAGCACGAACATGCATAGCCAACACAACGTGACGCCGATTGCCGCCCGCCACAGCGAGGCGCTGTCGAGCAGCCCGGACGCCGCCGTGGCCAACGCCGACTACCGCTTTGCGCCGACCCCGCGACTGGAGCGCCAGGCCGCCGTGGAATCCAACGCGCGCAGCTACCCGCGGCGCATCCCCCTGGAACTCAAGCGCGCCCAGGGCATTCACGTGCAGGACAGCGAAGGGCGCTGGTTCATCGATTGCCTGGCCGGCGCCGGCACCCTGGCGCTGGGGCACAACCACCCCGAGGTGATCCAGGCCATGCGCGCCACCCTGGACGGTCAGCGTCCGCTGCACACCCTGGACCTGATGACCGAAGCCAAGGACGACTTCATCAACGAGCTGTTCGCCCTGCTGCCGGCGGAATTCGCCAAGGACGCGCGCATTCAGTTCTGCGGCCCGGCCGGCACCGATGCGGTGGAAGCGGCGCTGAAACTGGTGCGCACGGCCACCGGGCGCAGCAACCTGATGGCCTACCACGGCGCCTACCACGGCATGACCCAGGGCGCGCTGGCGCTGATGGGCAACCTCGGGCCGAAGACCTACCTGGACGGCATGGCCGGCGGCGCGCAGTTCCTGCCGTTTCCCTACGACTACCGCTGCCCGTTCGGCGTCGGTGGCGAAGCGGGCGAGCGCATCGGCCTGCACTACATCGAGAACCAGCTGACTGACCCGGAGAGCGGCGTGTTGCCGCCGGCCGGGATGATTCTGGAAACCCTGCAGGGGGAGGGCGGTGTGGTGCCGACCTCGGCCAACTGGCTGCGGGAAATCCGCCGCATCACCCGCGACGCCGGGGTGCCGCTGATTCTCGACGAGATCCAGTGTGGTGTGGGCCGCACCGGCAAGCCGTTCGCCTTCGAACACGCGGGCATCGTCCCGGACGTGCTGGTGCTGTCCAAAGCCATCGGCGGCAGCCAACCCATGGCGGTGGTGGTTTACAACAAGTCCTTGGACGTGTGGAAACCGGGCTCCCACGCCGGCACTTTCCGTGGCAATCAGCTGGCGATGGTGGCCGGGTCCACCACGCTGCGCATCGTCCGCGAACAGCAGCTGGACCTGCACGCCGCCGCCATGGGCGAGCGCCTGATCGGGCACCTGCGCTCATTGCAGAAGGACTTCCCGCAGATGGGCGATGTGCGCGGCATGGGCTTGATGCTGGGGGTGGAAATGGTCGATCTCGACGGCCTCCCCGACGCCCTCGGCCACTTCCCCCACAGCGGTGCGATGGCCTCGACCATCCAGCGTGAATGCCTGCAGCGCGGCTTGATCATCGAAGTGGGCGGGCGGCACTCGTCGGTCATCCGTTTCCTGCCACCGCTGATCGTCACCGCCGCGCAGATCGACCAGATCGGCGACATCTTTGCCGCCGCCGTTTCAGCGGCTGTTAAACACCGTTAAACCCTTGTTGTAACAGCGTTGAAACAGGGCGTAGGACCAGCGATGGCCCTTCGCCCTTTTTTTGCGATAAGAATGGTAATGAGAAACGTTCTTTGTTACATTTTCACGCTTTTTTGACATAAGCGGCCAATTTTGGGGCATTGCCCCGTGTGATATCAAAGGGAGGGGGAGTTCGGATGGCGAGCAATAACAAGGGTCAATTCAAGGTCAATGCCTTGGCAGCGTTGGTCGCAACGGTCGCCTGCCATGGCGCGGCCTGGGCCGCGGATGCCCCGGCCAAGGCCGAGCAGGGCGCCACCATCGAACTGCAGAATTCGATGGTCACCGGGGAAGCACCCGAAGGGGAGCAAACCGTTGGCTATCAGGTGAAAAACAGCACGGCTGGCACCAAGACCAGCACACCGCTGTCGGAAACCCCGCGCTCGGTGTCAGTGGTGACACGCCAGCGCATTCAGGATCAGGGCTCGCAAACCCTGACCGACATTCTCGGTTACGTCCCTGGTATCTTCGCCCCGCCATTCGCCGTCGGCGACGGACTCGCCGGCGACCTGTTCTCCATTCGCGGCTACAACGCCACTGACTACGGTTACGGCCTGCTCAAGGACGGCCTGCGTCTGCAAGGCAACCGCTACGACACCACCACCGAACCCTATGGCCTGGAGCGCACCGAAGTGTTCCGTGGCCCGAGCTCGATCCTCTACGGCGAAAACGCACCGGGCGGTCTGGTCAATCTGGTCAGCAAGCGCCCGACCGAAACCGCCCAGGGCGAAGCCAAATTCACCTACGGCAGCAACAACCGCCGCCAGCTGTCCCTCGACGTCTCCGGCCCGCTGACCGACGACAATCGCGTCCTCGGCCGCGTGGTCATGCTCGGCCGCAACGCCGACACCCAGGTCGATTCAGTACCGGACGACCGCATCTATATCGCGCCGTCGATGACCTTCAACTTCGACGAAGACACCGCGCTGACCCTGCTCTCGTCCTACCAGCGCGACCGCACCAAGCTGCTGCTCGGCTACCCCGCCGCAGGCACCTTGCTGAACAACGTCAACGGCAAGATCGGCAAGGACCAGTTCAATGGCAACCCGAACTGGGACGACTTCGAGCGGGAAACCTGGACCCTGGGTTACGAGTTCAAGCACCAGCTCAACGACACCTGGCAGTTCCGCCAGAACTCGCGGTTCATGGAATCGCGTCTGGACCGTCACGAGACCTGGCCGAACAACCTGAACAACCGCGGCTTCGGCAGCACGCTGAGCAGCACGGCGTACGACCGCGACAATAAATCGGTCACCTACTCGGTGGACAACCAGTTTGAAGGCCACTTCACGTCCGGTGCCCTGGATAACACCCTGTTGTTGGGCGTGAGCTACGACCGCACCTCGTTCAATCAGGACTGGAATGCAGGGCTCGGCGGAACCTACAACGTCTTCAATCCGGTGTTTTCGTCGGTTCCTCCGAGAACCACGCAATACGTGCAGAACTCGCAACTCGACCAGCACATGTATGGCACCTACACGCAGCTGCAAAGCAAGTATGACAACTGGATTTTCCTGCTGGGCGGCCGCCAGGACTGGGTGCACAGTGAATACCGTAACCGCGCCAGCGCCGCGCGGGCGGGCAGTGCTGCCGTTGCCGGCACCGATCTGGATGGATGGGATAACGAGTTCAGCTGGCAAACCGGATTGATGTACCAGTTTGAAAACGGCTTGTCGCCGTATGTCAGTTATTCCACTGCGTTTACCCCGGCACAGCAGTCGTCGAGTCCGACCGGAGGGCTGTTCGATCCGATCAAGAGCGAGCAGTACGAGATGGGTCTGAAGTATGAGCCGAGGGGCTGGAACACGACCTTCAGCGCGGCGGTGTTCAATCTCACCAAAACCGACGACGTCGTGCCCGATAGCACCGGTTTCAGCCGTCAGGTCGGCAAGAGCGAGTCCAAGGGCGTCGAGCTCGAGATGAACAGCGATGTGACGAAGAACCTCAGTTTGACGGCTTCGTATACGTACACCGATGCCCGCGTGACCAAGGACACAGCGGGTTCGCTGTTCAAGGATCATCAGTTGACCGGCATACCGCGTAATCAGGCGAGTACGTGGGCGACGTATCGGTTCCTTGATGGTCCGATGAGCGGTTTCCATGTGGGTGGCGGGGTGCGTTATTTCGATAATACTTTCGCGTATACCGCGCCGACGCTGTACGGGAAGTTGAAGACGGGTGATGTGACGCTGGTGGATGCATTGGTGGGGTATGACATCGATAAGCATTGGTCGGTGGATGTGAATGCGAAGAATCTGTTCGACAAGGAGTATGTGAGCGGCTGCAATAACGCGGGTCGGTGTTATTGGGGCGAAGAGCGGACCGTGCTCGGGACCGTCGCGTTTCGCTGGTAATCCGCTCTTAACATCAACAGCGTCTGCCTGGGGGCAGACGTTTCGCCTTCGGCGAGTTACTTGGAAAAGCACCCCAAGTAACCAAGGGTGCTTTGCTCCTGGTTGGGTTCCTCCTTCGTCGGAATACCTTCACTCCGGTCCCGCTCCGTGGGCCCGCGCCGAACGGACATCCATGTCCTGACGGCACTCTCGCCGCATCCATGCGGCTCGGCCCACTCCGCGGGACCTCCGTCCAGCCTGCACCCAAGTCGCGATGGGTGTCGTCTGGACTTCCTGCGTATGAAGATCAAAAGCAACGGCCACGGCAACGGCCACGGCTTCCCGGCTGAAGCCGGTCCCTCAGTCGAGGTCGCCGCGATGCTTGCTGACTGTACGCGCTGCTTTTAGTAGGACCGGCTTTAGCCGGGAAGGCGTCGGCAATCACACTGCGAGATTGATGGCGACCTAGCTGATCATTGAGCTGCGGCCCGACGCACGATCTATGGAAGCTTGCCGCCCGAATTGCACTTTTTGGCCGTGAGCCGTTCTGACCTTGGCCGGGACGCGGCGATTCACGCGGCGTCCAGTCCGTTGAAGCTTGGGATTGATGCTCGCCGTGTTCACTGTTTTTTCCGTTTGCCGACGCCTTCGCCCGCTGTTCGCCCTGTGCATTTTTGGGCTCGGCGCGGCAGGTTGTACCCGCCAGGACGGTCAGGACGTCGCCACGCAGTTCAGCGAGACGCGCCCCCAGGAGTTTTTCCAGACCAGCGTGGACCGCATGGCGACACTGGCCATGCGCGATAACCTCGACAGCCTCTATCTGCTGATGAACAAGCTCTACCTGCGCAATCCTGGTGAGTGGCGCAAGTCCGGCTTTGTTGACGCCGCTGCCGCAGAGCGCAACGTGCGCGAGGCCGTTGAGCAGCGAAAGCCGTTGCCGCAGCTGGGCACCCGGCGCGACCTTGCGGCGCTGAGCTACGCCCTGAGCCCGGAGTTTCTCGGCGATCGCGTAGGCGCCTTCATTTATGCCATTGGCAGCATGCTGGTCACGGCCCACGGCGGGCGCTTTGAATTCTTCATGACCGACCAGATCAACCCGACCTTCGTCAGCAACGCCGCGCGCAATATCGAGAAGGCCACCTGGCTGCTGAGCCAGCGCCAGAACGCCAATGGCGAGCTGTTGCTGTTCTCCAACGAGATTTCGGAGGAGGGCAGCAACCTCAGCTTCGCCACCGAATTTGGCAAGATCGTGGCGCGCCTTGATCTGCTCACCCAGATGCTCGACGAGCGATATAGACGCATCGGCTTGAATTACGCCCAGAGCCTGCTGTTCCTGAACTTCCTGCCAGTGCAATGACGCCCCGCTGCGCGGTGAAAAAACCTTTCCGCAGCCCCTCATCCTTGTCGACTTGCGGTCGATAGCTCATCAGGAGTACGCAAAACAATTACAAAATATTTGGCATGGGGTCGACGATGTTTAAAACAGTGCAGGCGCGCTACACGGTCATATTTGTGGCCTTGATTGTGGTGATCGCGGTGATCACCGAGCAGGGCATCGTGCATCTGGTCACGCCCAAGGTCCGCGCGACCCAGGAGCAGGTGGTGCTGAGCCAGGTCGACCAGATCGGTTCGCGCATCCTCTCGGACCTGGCCCGCGTCGAGGCCCAGTCCCGGGCGATCACCCAGGCGGTGCCGCTGCTGGACAGCGATGGCATCGACAAAGTGTTGCCAGGCCTGGTCGATCAATATGGCGATCAGAAAGTCTTTGGTGGCGGCGTCTGGCCGATGCCGGACAAGCGCACCCCGGGGCGCAACAAGCACAGCTCGTTTGTCCACCGCGACGGCAGCGGCCAGTTGGTGGTGAGCACGTTCTGGAACTCCGACCCTGCACCCAACTACTGGGAACAGCCGTGGCACCGTGCCGGGCAGAACGCACCCAAGGGCAAATGCGCCTGGGCCGCTGCCTATCAGGACGAAGCCAGCCCGCAGCCGCGCACCAACTGCGCCATGGGCATTTACAAGGATGGCGCGCTGTATGGCGTCTCGACCATCGACGTTACCCTGGGCTTCTTCAACGGCCTGATCCAGGAGAAGGAAAAAGACATCCAGGGTCAGGTGATGATCGTCGAGCGTGACGGCAAGATCCTCACCAACCAGAGCCGCATTCCCGGCGAAATCATCCTCAAGAACATTTCCGGCTTCAGCGGCCAGTCGATGTTCGCCAAGGCCATTCAGGACGGCCTGGGCAAAGTCTCCGGCGACGCTGTCTATTCCCAAGAATACATTGACCCGCAACTGGGTGACCTGACCTTCTTCCTGCGGCCGGTCGTGGGCACGCCGTGGGTCATCGCCACGTCGCTGCCGACGGCCATGCTCACCGCCAGCAGCACCGAAGTGCTCAAGACCCTGGGCTGGTTGCAGATTCCACTGGTCATTCTGCTGCTGGTGGTGCTGGGCTTTGCTTTCCATCGCCTGCTGGCACGCCTGACCGTGCTGCGCACCAACATCGACGCGCTGTCTTCGGGTGAAGCCGACCTGACCCGCCGTATTCCGATCAAAGGCCAAGACGAACTGGACGCTGTCGGCCATTCGGTCAACAAGTTCATTGCCTTCCAGCAAGCCATGATTGTCGAGGTGCGCAGCGGCACCGAGCAGATCTCGGCCGGGCTGGTGCAGTTGCAGGACCAGTCGCGCAACATCAACCAGATCCTTAACCGTCACGCCTCGGAAACCGATCAGGCCGTGACCGCGATCAACGAGATGAGCGCCACCGCCGACAGCGTCGCCGAGAGCGCGACGCAGACGGCGAGCTTTACTCAATCGGCGAACGATGCCGCCCAGCGTTCCCGTGACGTCGTCGACGAAGCGTCGGTCAGCGTGCGGGCGTTGGTGGCGGAAGTCGAAGACGCCACTAAATACGTGCAGGAAATGCAGGTTGACGCCAAGCGCATCACTGATGTGCTTGGGGTCATCGGCGGCATCGCCCAGCAAACCAACCTGCTGGCCCTGAACGCAGCCATCGAAGCCGCGCGGGCGGGCGAGCAGGGCCGTGGCTTCGCGGTGGTGGCCGATGAGGTGCGGGCGCTGGCCGGTCGCACTCAGCAGAGCACGTCGGAGATCAACGAGATGCTCGCGCGGCTGGAGCAGGGCGTGAGCACCGCGGTGGGCGCCATGGAAAAAACCAAGGTCAGCTGCCAGTCGACCGCGGACCGCACGTCGCGGGTCAACGAAGGCCTGGATGGCATGGCCGGTTCGGTGCTGCGCATCCATGATTTGAGCGCGCACATTGCAACTGCGGCAGAGGAGCAGAGCGCCGTGACCGAGGAGATCAACCAGAACATGATCGCCATTCGGCACATGGTCGGTGAACTGGTGGGCTGTGGTCAGCAGACCGACACCAGCGTTGACGCGCTGATGGCATCCAACGAGCGGCTGGTGGCGATGATCGATCGCTTCAAGGTTCGCTAAGCAGCGACCCATTCACTGCGCAAGACAAAGCCGGAGCCCATGAAGCTCCGGCTTTTTCGTCTGAGGGCTCAGTAGCTTTCGCCGCGAATGTATTCCTGCATTTTTTCGATCAGCCTGGCCTGCTCGGCGATGGCCGCCTTGACCAGGTCGCCGATGGATAACAGGCCGATCAGCCGGCCCTCGTCCACCACCGGCAAGTGGCGCAATCGGCGGTCGGTCATGATGTTCATGCAGTGCTCGACGGTGTGCTGCGAACCCACGGTCTGTACCTCGTGGGTCATGATGTCGCTGACGGGGGTCCCGGCCGAAGCGCGGCCCTTTAGCTCCATCTTGCGGGCGTAATCCCGCTCGCTGACGATGCCGACCACCTTGCCGGCCCGGACCACGGGCACGGCGCCGATGTTTTTCTCGGCCATCAATTTGATCGCCTCGATGACCATCTGTTCGGGCCCGACGGTATGGACGTCAGCGTGGTGTGAGTCTTTCAACTTCAGTAGTTCGGCTACGGTCGTCATGCTGGCCTCTCCGGCGCGTTTCTTGTGAGCACGGCCGGTCTGGCCGTGCATAGAGAATCGTCGAGAGATGGCATTCCGGCAAGTTTGAAAGCGCCATGCAGCGCCCCAAACGCGCCATGCCGGCGTGGGGAGTCGATGCCGGAAAGATCAGACAGGCCCGTCAGAGGGCTTGCGCCGGGGGCGGGAGATCACCGATTCGATGTTCTTGCGCCCGATCAGCAACGGGCTTTTGGCTTTGCGCGAGGACGGCATGTCCGCCAGCCATTTGTACATCACCAGACAATCCACCAGCCCGAGCCGGGCATGGCGGTAAGCGCGGGGCAGACGGCCGACGATCTCAAAACCGAGTTTCTGCCAGAGCGCGACGGCGACGTCGTTGGTGGCGACCACGGAGTTGAACTGCATGGCCGAGAAGCCGCTGTCCAGCGCCAGTTGCTGAGAGTGCTCGCACATCAGGCGCGCGACGCCACGACCGCGCGCGGCCGGGGTGACCATGTAGCCGCAGTTGCTGACATGGCTGCCAGGGCCGGCCGCGTTGGCCTTGAGGTAATAGCTGCCCAGCAATATGCCGTCTTCTTCGGCGATCAGTGTGTGCAGCGGATATTCCAGCCACAGGTGCCGGGCTTGCTCGACGCTCAGGTCGGGGGCGTAGGCGTAGGTTTCCTGCGCCAGAACAACAGCCTGAAAGGTGGGCCAGAAGACCGCGAAGTCGTCGGCGGTCATGGGGCGGATGTGGATCATGGGTGGGTTCCGGAATTTCGTGGAGATGCTGGTACTTGCGGCATAACACTTGTGGGAGTGACCGGGGTGGCGCTCTACCTTGCTCACGAAGGCGGCTACACAGCCGCCAGAGATGAGTTGGCTGAGCGGGCCTCTTCGCGAGCAAGCTCGCTCCCACAGGAACTGCGTTTATTCCAGACAGCGTGGCAGATCGCCGGATGTCAGAGAGCTCGCGTCAGCTGAGTCAGGAAACCACTCGATAACACGGCACATACGCCGCGCCGCCCGGCAGTTTCATCCGGTGCTGCTCGACGAAGGCCTGCAACAGCTTGTCGAGCGGCTGCATCACTTCCGCGTCGCCGTGGATTTCGTACGGGCCGTGTTCCTCGATCAGGCGAATGCCCTTGTCCTTGACGTTGCCCGCCACGATCCCGGAGAACGCCCGGCGCAGGTTGGCGGCCAGTTCGTGGGGCGGCAGGTCGCGGCGCAGTTGCAGGCTGGCCATGTTGGCGTGGGTCGGATCGAACGGACGCTGGAAGCTCTCTTCGATCTTCAGCAGCCAGTTGAAGTGGAACGCGTCAGCGCGGTCGCGGCGGAACTGGCGAACCGACGCAAGGCCCAGGGTCATCTGCCGCGCCACTTCAGACGGGTCGTCGATGATGATCTGATAATGCTTGTGCGCGGCGTCGCCCAGTGTCGCGCCGACGAACGCGTGCAGTTGCTCCAGGTACGGCGCCGTGCTTTTCGGGCCGGTGAGAATGACCGGGAACGGCAGGTCCTGGTTGTCCGGGTGCATGAGGATGCCGAGCAGGTAGAGGAATTCCTCTGCCGTGCCTGCGCCACCCGGGAAAATGATGATGCCGTGGCCGACACGGACGAAGGCTTCCAGGCGCTTTTCGATGTCCGGCAGGATGACCAGCTCGTTGACGATCGGATTCGGCGCCTCGGCCGCAATGATGCCCGGCTCGGTCAGGCCCAGATAACGGCCGCCGGTGATGCGCTGCTTGGCGTGGGCAATGGTCGCGCCCTTCATCGGGCCTTTCATCACGCCAGGGCCACAGCCGGTGCAGATGTCCAGCTTGCGCAGGCCCAGCTCATGGCCGACTTTCTTGGTGTATTTGTATTCTTCGGTGTTGATCGAGTGACCGCCCCAGCACACCACCATCTTCGGTTCGACGCCGGGGCGCAGGGTCCGGGCGTTGCGCAGCAGGTGGAAAACGTAATCGGTGATGCCCTGGGAGCTGCTCAGGTCGATGCGCTGGCTGTCGAGCTCGCTCTCGGTGTAGACGATGTCGCGCAGGGCGCTGAACAGCATTTCCCGGGTGCTGGCGATCATCTCGCCGTCGACGAAGGCGTCGGCCGGGGCGTTCAGCAGTTCGAGGCGCACGCCACGGTCCTGCTGGTGGATGCGCACTTCGAAGTCCTGGTAGGCCTCGAGGATGGTTTTGGCGTTATCGACATGGGCGCCGGTGTTGAGAATGGCCAGGGCGCACTGGCGGAAAAGGGTATAGATGCTGCCGGAGCCTGCGGCGCTGAGTTGCTGGACTTCACGCTGCGAGAGTGTTTCCAGGCTGCCCTTGGGGCTGACCGAAGCGTTGATGACGTGTCTTGGAGCCATTCTTGATTCCTTGAAAGCGGTGCCGGCCGCCGCGAGGGGGCAGGGCACGAATACAGTGAACGTCCGGGACGCTCACCCATGGGGCCATTTTTTACATCGGTTGGTCAGGAAAGCAAACGTTGTGAGCGCGAATCTGGAAATTTCCCGTGACCCCGGTATGCTGCACGTCGACGTCCAGACCCATCGGCCTTCCCGACGCTATGATCTTCAACTTCACGATTTTTCTCCTCACCCTTGTCGCCATGGAAGGGGTCGGCTTTCTGGCCCACAAGTACGTCATGCACGGCTGGGGCTGGTTCCTGCACAAATCCCACCACGAAGAACAGCTCGGCGCCTTCGAAACCAACGATATTTATTTGCTGGCCCTGGGCATGGTGGCGGTCGCGCTGATCGTTGCCGGCAACCACGGCCATGACCCGCTGCAATGGGTGGGCGCAGGCGTCGCGGCGTTCGGCCTGATTTACATGCTGTTCCACGACGGAATGGTCCATCGCCATTGGCCTTCGAGACCACGGCCGCGCAGTCGCTACCTCAAACGCCTCTACCACGCACACTTGATGCACCACGCGGTGAAAGGCCGACGCAACAGCGTGTCGTTCGGCTTTCTTTATGCGCCCTCGGCGGCCACCCTGAAAAAGCAGTTGCGCGAGCATCGCGCTGCCCCACGTGACGAGCGTCGTCGAGACATGACCGGCGCTGCCATGGGCACGGATCTGCAAAACGGTTGAACGGGGTTCACGCCGAACCTGTCAGTAATTTCACGTGGGTCACGCTGTTCACCGTCGTGTTGCTGCCGTAGAACTGACGGTCAGTCGTCTCACGCTGCTGATCCAACCGAATTTCTTTTCCGGAGAACCCCATGACTCAAGCATCGACACAAGCAACGGGCAAGACCATCACGTTCAAACGCCCGGACGGCAAAGAACTGAGTGGCTACCTGGCCAGCCCGGCCAAGACCGAAGGCGCACCGGCCGTGGTGGTGATTCAGGAATGGTGGGGCCTGAACGATCAGATCCGTGGCGTGGCTGATCGGCTGGCGGCGTCCGGGTACCTGGCGCTGGTGCCTGATCTTTATCGCGGCGAAATGACGGTCGAGGAAGAAGAAGCCCACCATTTGATGGACAAACTCGACTTCGCCGATGCCGCCAACCAGGACATCCGCGGCGCCGTGCAGTACCTCAAGGGCCACAGCCAGAAAGTCGGTGTCACCGGCTTTTGCATGGGCGGCGCACTGACCCTGCTGGCGCTGAACTTCATCCCCGAGCTGTCCGCCGGTGTGGCCTTCTACGGCATGCCGCCGCTGGAATTCCTCGACCCTGCCGCGATCAAGGTGCCGGTGATGGCGCACTGGGGCACCCAGGATGAATTCTTCCCGGCGGACGGCGTCGATCAGCTCGAAGCCAAGCTCAGCGAAGGCGGCGTTGACATCGAATTCCATCGCTACCTGGCGCACCACGCCTTTGCCAACGAAGAAGCCGTCGGCCCTGGCCGGATTCCGGGCACGCAATACGACCCGGTCTGGGCGCAACTGGCCATGGACCGCACGCTGACCTTCTTCGGCCGCACCTTGTGGGCCTGAGCCAGGCCTTGGGCGCGGGCATCAACCCGCGCTGAAACCGCCGTCCACGGTCAGGGTCACGCCGTTGATCATGCCGGCGTCTTCGCTGAGTAAAAAGGCGATGGTCGCGGCGATTTCCCCGGGCTGAACGAAGCGGCCCAGGGGAATCCGCGACAGCATCGCGCCGGCCTTGACCGGGTCGCTCCAGGCCTTGTCTGCCATCGGCGTCAGTGTCACCACCGGATTCACACTGTTGACCCGAATGCCGTAGGGGCCAAGCTCAACGGCCATGACCCGGGTCATGGCATCCAGCGCGGCTTTCGACGCGCAGTACGCCAGATGATCCCGGGTGCCCACCGCAGCGGCGAGGCTTGAGACGTTGACGAAGGCGCCCGGTACGCCGCGAGCGATCAGGTCGCGGGCGACAATTTGCGCAACGACCATGGGCGCCCGGGTGTTGACCGCCATCAAGTGATCGAAGGTCTCGACCGACGTGTCGAGAAATGATTCCAGCTCGACCACCCCCGCGCAGTTAACCAACAGGTCGATGGGCAGCACCGAGGCCACGGCCGCGCGGGTGGCGTCGACGTCGGCCAGGTCCGCCACCGCCGAGTGTGCGCAATAGGCCAGATCCTTCGGATTGCGCCCCATGGCGATCACCTCTGCACCGCAGCGCTCCAGCCACTGCACGGTTTCCCGGCCAATGCCCTTGCCTGCGCCGGTGACCAGAATCCGCTTGCCGGCAAAGTCATGATGGGCCATCGCGATCGCTCCAGAAGGGGATTTATTTGTCCTGATCGAGCAGTTGCCGGGCCGCGCTTTCGTCGATGACCAGCTCGTGGACGAAATTGCGCAGCAGCACCCCGCGAATGATGTCGGCCTTGTACGGCCCGCCGGAGACCAGCACGACCTTCTTGATCCGCCGCAGGTCTTCGAGGTCCAGGGATACGGCGCGACGGTTCAGCGGGTGATCGACTTCGATGCCGTCGCGGTCCAGCCAGCGGCCGAGCAGGTCACCGACGGCACCGGCGGCACGCAGCGAGCGCGCGTCCTCACCGTTGACCAGCCCCAGTTCCAGCATCAGTGAGCGCTCGCTCAAATCACCGACGGTGAGCAAGGCCAGGTCGGCCTGCCGCGCCTTGCCGAGCACGGCTTGCACCGAGGCTTCTTCGAGGTACATGTCGCGGTATTGCTCTGAAGGTGCGAACACCGGCGCGGCGAGGTAGTACCAGGAGCCGCCGAACAGCCCGGCAAAACTCGAGGCGATTTCCACCGTGTTGTTGGCCGAGCCGTAATGCAGGCCGCCGAGCAGCGACAGCACGGTCAGGTTTGGCAGCGCCCGCGCGGACAGTTCGCGCACGGCCTGGCGCAGGGTGCGGCCCCAACCCACGGCGACGATGCTGCCGTCGGTGAGGTATTCCTCGATGCTCGGCGCAATGCCGACGCCCAGCACGCGGAAGATGGTCGACGGATCGTCGGGTGATGGCACGACGGTGACGCGACGCAGGCCGAAGCGATTCTGCAGACGCTCTTCGAGTTCGATGCAGGCCGCCAGCGGCGAGGTGATGCGAATCTGCACCACGCCGGTTTCGCGGCAGGTCGCCAGGGCCTTGTTGACCCGAACGCGGGTGATGCCCAGCCGGTCGGCGATCTGCTGCTGGGTCATGCTGTTGACGTAATAGGACCAGGCGATGCGGATATTGAGCTGATCCTCGGCGTTCACCGGTTCGGTGGTGAAGGGGGTGTCCGGGTAAAGGTTTTGCACGGCGGTGTCCTTACTGTGGCCGGTAAAGCGGGGCGTCTATTTCACGGCGCCCATGGTCAGCCCTTGTACCAGATGCCTGGATACCATCAACGCGAAAATAATCACCGGGAACACGATCAGTGTGCCGGTGGCCATGATCTCGCCCCAGGGCAAGTCGTAGCCGCTCATGAAACTGGTGGCGGTTACCGGCGCGGTGCGGGCGGTATTGCGCGTCAGCACCAGCGCGTAGAGCAGCTCGTTCCAGGAAAAGATGAACGAGAAGATCGCCGACACCGCCACCCCCGGCATGGCCAGGGGCAGGGCGATGCGCCAGAAGATGGTGAAGCGCGACGCGCCCGACAGCCGCGCGGCTTCGTCCAGGTCCTTCGGCACGCCGCGAAACTGGTCGGTGCAGATCCACACGACGATGGGCAGGTTGAAGGTCAGGTAGATCAGGATCAGCACCAGATGGGTGTCGATCAGGCCCATGTTGCGCGCCATCAGAAAAATCGGTAGCGCCACGACAATCGGACTGAGCATGCGGTTGGTGATGAACCAGAACCACAGGTCTTCCTTGCCCTTGAATTCGAACCGCGCCAGCGCGTAGGCCGCCGGTGTGCCGAGGCCGACAGCGAGCACCGTGGTGCAGACCGCGACGATCAGCGAGTTGCCAAGGCTGTGCAGCACGTCGCGCTCGAACAGCACCTTTACGTAGTTATCCAGGTGCGGCGTGAACGCCCAGATCGGCGGCGAGGCGAGGGCTTCGGCCTGGGTCTTGAGGCTGGTGGCGACCATCCAGTAGAACGGAAACACCGCGAACAGGAAGATCGCCAGCAGGCCGACCAGATGCCAGGCATTGACCCTTTTGCGTGGGCGAGCGAGGGCGGGGGTGGCCGGGTTTTGTGCAGTCGCAACGGTGGCCATGTCAGATCTCCCGATAAACGAATTTGATGTACAGCCGGGCCAGCACGATGGTCAGGATCAGCATGAGAATCGCCTGCGCCGAGGCGACGCCCTGATCAAACACCCGAAAGCCGATGCGCTGGATGTACACGCTGACCAGTTCGGTCGCCGCGCCCGGCCCGCCGCGGGTCATGGTGAACACCGTGTCGAACATCTTGAGGATGTCAGCGGTGCGCAGAATCAGAATCACCGTCGCGCTGGGCAGCAGGAACGGCAGCTGCACGTAGCGCACGATCTGCCAGCGACTTCGGGTTTCCAGGCGCGCGGCCTCTTCGATTTCATTGGGGACCATGGTCAGCCCCGCCAGCAGCACCAGCGCGCAGAAGGGCGTCCATTGCCAGATGTCCATCAGTGCCACGGCAATGAAGGCATTGGTGGTGTCGCCCAGCCATTCGACCGGTCCGGCATTGACCACTGAGAGCAGCGCGTTGGCGACGCCGAAATCGCGGTTGAAGATCAGCCGGCCAATCAGCCCGGCCACGGCGGGCGCGGTCGCCAGCGGGATGACCAGGCTCATGCGCGCCAGCAGTTTGAATCCGGAAAGGCCGGGCTTGTGCAGCATCAAAGCGATGATCAGGCCCAGAGCGAGCTGGATCGGCACCACGGTGATGAGAAACAGCCCGGTTCGCCCCAGCGCCGTCCAGAACGAAGCGTCGTTGAGCACGTTGAGGTAGTTGTCGAAGCCAATGAACGGCGTCGCGTCTTTTGGCCGGGCGAGGTTGTACTGGCGGAACGAGTTGACCAGCGCAAACACCGTCGGAAAGATGCCGATCAGTGCCAGGGCAACGGTGGCCGGCGCGAGAAAGGCAAAGGCCGCGCGGGTGTTGTTCCACAGGGTCGGGAAGGGTGGTTTTTTCTTGTTGGTCATGGGAAGTCTCGAGGGTACGGACATCTCGCGGCGTTTTGCTGATTCACCGTGGGAATCGGCAGCCGCCGCCCCACGGTGGATGTTCAGCCCGTCACTTCAGCAATTTGACCTTGCCGTCGTAATACCCGGCCTTCTTCAGGATCTCCTCCATCCTGCTGCCTATCGCCTTGGCACCGTCTTCCACGCTGGTTTTGCCGAGCATGATCGCCGTGCCGTTTTCGCCGACCACTTCGGAAATTTCCGGCCATTGCGGGAAGCGCGGGCGGTAGTCAGGCACGCCGCCTTCCCACGAGGTCACCATCGGCTGCACGAATGGGTATTTCTTCTGCACGTCGGCGTCCTTGTACACCGACATCCGGCCGCTCACGCCACCGGCGTCCAGGTACGGCCGGGCCATGGCTTCGGAGGTGACCCACTGAATAAACAGCCACGCTGCCGCCTTCTGCTTATCGTCGGACTTGGCGTTGACGCCCAGCGAGAACCCGCCAAGCGCCGGCTTCAGACCGGCCGGGCCTTTTGGCTCGGTGGCCACGGCCAGGCAATCGGTGATCTTGGATTTTGTCGGGTCAGCCAGGGTGCCGTAGAACGCCGACCATTCGGTGATCATCGCCACTTTGCCCTGGGCAAGGGCGTTGACCGCTTCGTTGTGGTCGTAATCGACGATACCCGGCGGCATGTATTTCATCAGGTCCTGACGAAATTGCAGGCCTTGTTGGGACGCCTTGGAATTGAGATTGGATTTGAATTGATCGTCCAGCAGTGAGCCACCGAACGGCCAGAGGAAGCGCATGAAGCTGTCCGCCGATTGGGTTTCACCGCGCCGCGATTGCAGGGCGTAGGCGTAGCGGTCTTTGGTCTTGTCGGTGAGCTTGGGCGCGTAGTCCTTGAGCAGCTCGTCCCACGTGGCCGGCGGTTTGTCGAAGCCGGCGTCCTTGAGCATGCACTTGTTGTAGAACAGCAGGCCGGAGTAGTTATCGAAGGGCAGGCCGTAGGTCTGTTTGTCCCAACTGCCGAAGGACTCCAGCAGGATCGGGAAGAAACCCTCCAGCTTGAGGTCCGGGTCGGCGAGCTTGGCGTCCTGGGTGAACGTGGTGACCGGTTCAAGCCAGCCGTTGCCCGCGAACTCGCCGATCCACACCACGTCCGTCAGCACAACGTCGAGCTGCTCGCCGGAGGTGAAACTCAGCACCTCGCGTTCGCGGCTATTCTCGTAGGGGACGGTTTCGTAGCTGACCTTGATGCCGGTTTTCTTTTCGAACTCGGGCAGCAGTTTGATGGCGGCGGCATAACCGGGGCGGTCGAGGAAAATCGCCTTGATTTCGGTGCCCTTGTATGGCGCGGCGGCCTCTTCCAGTGTCCAGGCCTGTGCGGCGCCGGAACCCAGCGCAATCGACAGGGCGAGGGCATTCCAAACCAGCTTCTTCATTTACGTGACCTCATTATTGTTGTGGGTGAGGGTTACGCGGGGACATGTGCTTGCGATGCTGCAGGGGGTGCTGATGGTGATTTCTGGCTGACATGCTCGGCGGGCCAGCCGCTTTTGATGAGCTCCTTGACATTTGTAATTTACGAATTACAAATGATCGTAGGACAAAATACATCGCTGTCAAATCACGGCGCCATTGCGGTAAAAGATGTCCAAACAACAATAATTCAGGGGATACGATTTTGACTGAACTCAGTTTGAGTGGCGTCGAGAAGGCCTATGGCGAGATCAAGGTCTTGCATGACATCCACCTGAGTATCGAGAGCCGCGAGTTCGTGGTGTTCGTCGGGCCTTCGGGGTGCGGCAAGTCAACCCTGCTGCGCTGTATCGCGGGCCTGGAGAGCATCACCCAGGGCCAGATTCGCATCGGCGCTCGCGATGTGACCTACCTGGAGCCGGCCGATCGCGGCGTGGCCATGGTGTTCCAGTCCTACGCGCTGTACCCGCACATGTCGGTCTACGACAACATCGCCTTCGGGCTGAAGATGCAAAAGACCCCCAAGGACCAGATCGAAGCCAAGGTGCGCAACGCCGCACGCATCCTGCAGCTCGAACCGCTGCTCGACCGCAAGCCCAAGGCATTGTCCGGCGGACAGCGTCAGCGCGTCGCCATCGGCCGGGCCATCGTTCATGAGCCGGAAGTCTTTCTGTTCGACGAACCCCTTTCCAACCTTGATGCCTCCCTGCGCGTGCAGATGCGTATCGAGATCGCCAAGCTTCATGCCGACCTCCAGGCAACCATGGTTTACGTCACCCATGACCAGGTCGAAGCCATGACCCTGGCCGACAAAATCGTCGTGCTCAACAAGGGTTGCATCGAACAAGTGGGTTCGCCGCTGGAGCTCTATCACCATCCGCGCAACCGTTTCGTTGCCGGCTTCATCGGCTCGCCGCAGATGAGTTTTCTACCGGTCAAAGCGGTCGCCATCAGCACCGAAGCCGTTCAGGTCAGCCTGCCGGGTGGCGAGCTGTTGTGGGTTCCGGTGACGGGCGAGCAGGTGAAAGCGGGCGACGCGTTGACCCTGGGCCTGCGGCCCGAGCATCTGTCGGATCGGGGCGAGGGCGATGCGCAGATTCCGGTAAAAACCCTGGTGGTCGAGCATTTGGGCGGGGAGACGTTTACCCACGCACAGACGGACGAGGGCCATGATCTGATGGTCAAAGGCGAGGGCATGTCGGCGGTCAAGGCGGGGCAATTGCTGCGCGTCGGTGTGCAGGGCCACCGTTGCCATCTGTTCGATGAACAGGGTCAGGCGCTGGCGCACCGGCAACATTACACCGAGGCGAACGTGAGTGACGGGCAGGTTCCGGCGTCGGCGATCCAAGCGGGGTAATATGCCTGAGCTTCGATCAAGGCCCCTTGGGACGCCCGTTCCAGAGGCCTTGCGCTGATTTTTCATTCAAGAGAAAAGTGTCAGCGCCGATACAGCCCCGGGCTCGATCCGTTTTCGGGCCGGATGTTTATCTCAAGGAGCTGTAAATGCGCATTACCCACCTTCTGGCGTTGGTCGGCACCGTACTGCTGACCGGCTGTTCGTCCATGATGAAACCTGCCGACAACCAGGTTATCGAAGCCAGTCCCCAGGACAGCGCACAGGTTGTTTTCATGCGCAGCGCGTTCATGGCCAAGGCCATCGATGCCTCCGTGTATGACGTGACTGGCGGCAAAACCCAGTTCATCGGCATTCTGGCCAACGGCACCAAGGTCGCCTACCCGACGACGCCGGGCCACCACACCTTCATGGTGGTCTCCGAAGCGGCGGACTTCATGGAAGCCGACCTTGCCCCGGGCAAGACCTACTATTCGATGGTCATCCCGCGCATGGGCATGTGGAAAGCGCGCTTCTCGCCATGGCCGGTCGCCCGCGATCCGAAGGCTGAATACAGCTCTCAGTCCAGCGACTTCAAGGACTGGATCGCCGACACCAAGTTGATGACCAACTCGCCGAAATCCCTGAGCTGGTTCGAGAGCAACAAAACCTCGGTCGAGTCCAAGCGGGTTGAGTACTGGCCGGTCTGGCAGAAGAAAAGCGCGGCGGACGTTGAACTGCGCACGTTGCACGCTGCTGATGGCCTCTGATCGAGGAGCCGCCTGCTAAAGCGGCTCGCACTCGCGATCAGTCTTCACTGCACCCCGAACAGCGCCGTCCAGTAAATGCCGGCGTCGCTTTTCGGGTCGGTGGCGTACGCAGCGCCGAGGTCATGAAACTGAGGGTTCATGAGGTTGGCGCAATGGCCGGGGCTGGCCAGCCAGCCTTCGACCACCTTGCGCGCGTTGTCCTGCCCGGCGGCAATGTTCTCGCCGATCTGCTGGCCGATGTACCCGGCCAGTTCCGCGCGATCCCCCGGCGTCCCGCCGTTGCGGCCCTTGTGATCAAAATAGTTGTTGTTGGCCATGGAGCGCGAATGGCTTTCGGCTGCGCTCATCAGGGTGTCGTTCCACACCAGCGGGGCCGCAGCGGAAAACGACTGAGCGCCGCATTGCTGAGGCTGCCTGCGCGCTTCATTGATCAGGCCCAGCAGTTTCTGTCCCTCGGCCTGCGCATTGCCCAGGCCGCCTGCCAGCAGTGGACGCGCCAGTACGATGCGCCAGTCACGTTCGTTGCGGCTGACGCCGATGTCGACGAACTGCGGATTGAGCACCACCTGACAAAAACTTTCCTGAATCGCCGCCATGGCCGCTTGCGCATCGCGCGGGCCCGAGAGGGTGATCGCCTGAACGCTGACCATCGGATACGACGCCCGGGCCAGCATGGGTTGCAGATCGACCGTGCCGCTGGCGGGCAGGTTGAGGCGCGGGTCGCTGTTCAGCGGCGGCAGCTCGTTCGACGCCACATTGGCGCAAGGCTGGGCCTGGCTGCGGTATGAATTGATTGACTGGATCAGCTGCGTTTCTTCGCTGGCCACGGCTGTCCCTGCCATCAGCAATGCCAGGGGCACAACGGCGAGACACTGGATGAATGATCTGAAACCCATGGAAAATCTCCCTCGAACTGACGCGCCCACGGTGCGCGATTTTACCTGTCGCGAATAGTCTGAGCCGCACAAACCGTGGAGGTTGCAGCGATCAGCAAGGATTTTGCAATAGCCGGCGCGAAAACCAGGTGAATCGGTCAGTGACGAGCGCTTCTGAGTGGAGGTCAGCCGACGCGCTGTATCCATTTCAGCCTGCGCAGACCTTGATGAGTGCCGCGTGCCGGGCCGGCAGGTATGATGCAGCGCTCTACAAGTTACCGTTCTGTACGCTACCGCCAACGCCCGGATTCAGGATCACAATGCCCAGCCCCACGTTTACTGTCATGCGCCTCGACGCCACACCACCGGAATCGATCAAGAGCCAGATCATGCAGATGGTGATCGACTACGTCACCGAGCTCAGCATGGTCGCCATCGCCCCGAGCAATCCGCTGTACCCGCTGTATCAATACGGCGTCGGTCACGAAGTGCATCAGTACGTGCAGGCGATGGACGGTTCCCGCGGGATTGCGGTGGAACTGATCGTGGCGCTGGATGCCGAGGACCCTTCGATCGTCATCGGCTTTTTGCTCTATCTGCCGGTCCAGCAGGACCCGCAGGCGTGCGCCGTGGCGTACATGGCGGTGCAGACGGCGCGCCGTCGTCAGGGCGTGGCGCGGACCATGCTGGAGAAAATGACCGAACGCTACCCCCATGCCGAGCTGGCGTGCTTCGTCGCCAAGGTGCCGGTGTTCGAGGCGCTGGGCTTTCAAGTATTGGGCGCGCGCGGTCCACAGGTGCTGATGAACACCCGCGAGCAACAGACCGAGGGATTATTGGCGGTGCTCGACATCGCGCCGATCTACAACTCGCTGGAGGTGCGGCAAATCCACAGCTATCTATTGAAGCAGCACGGCAAGCGCGCGATGACCGATGCGGAAAAACAGCGTGATCGGCACATCGACCAGTTGACCCGCCAGGCGCGTCTGTTCGTGAACGGATTATTGGGCGAGTCGGGGGCGGACGCCTTTATCGGTCCGCGGCTGGTTTAACTCACGCTTCAGCGAACGGCCTCATTGAGGTCGATCCCGCGCGGGTCCTTGCTCCACATTTCCAGCAGGAAATCCCGCTCTGCGTGATGCAGCGAGCGTTCCATGGCCAGATGCCGCGCCAGGACCTGATGCACTTCGTGGCCTTCCATCGGGCAGCCTTCGATCGGGTGCAGCCAGTGGCAGGCGAGCACCGCGCCATCGGGGGTCAGGCTTTCGCGAATGCGCTCGATGATTTCCCCAAAGGCATCCGGCGTCAGGTAATAGGCCCATTCGCTGATGACCACCAGATCGAATTCCCCCGCCGGCCAGTCCCGGGGCAGACAGCCTTCCAGCACCTGAACATGGGCGTGCCCGCTCAAGCGGTCGCGGGCCAGGGTGACGGCCCGGGGGCTGAGGTCCATGCACAGTAGCGCGTCGCAGCGTTCGGCCAGGCGCAGGCTCAATTCCCCATTGGCACAGCCAGGCTCAAAGATGCGTCCATAGCGCTGGCGCGGCAGGGCGGCGAGGGTCAGGTCGCGTTTGCGGTGTTCGTACCAGCGCGTGCGGAAGGCCCACGGGTCGTCGCTGTTGGCGAACAATGCGTCGAAATACTCACCGGAAACGCTCACAGAAACACCAGTTCGAAAGGTTGCAGCAGACGCTCCAGCGTCTGGGGGTTCAACACCGCAGGCGCGCCGGTGCTCGGGTCTTTTTCCAGCTGGCTCAAGTGGGCGCCGATGGCCTCGCGCTTGCGCCGCAGTTGCTCATCGCTGAGCCAGAATTTGCGGGCCTGTTCCCAGGGTATGCGCGGGTCGTTCGGCTCCGCCCAATGCCAGGCCCATACCGGAATTTCTACCAGCGTTGCGCCGGTGTTGGCGACCGCCTGGGCCGCGCAATGACCAACGGCTTCGTGGTCACAGTGACCGTCGTGGCGCCAGGTGGTCAGCAAGACGTCCGAGGGACGCAGGTCTTCGCTGAGCAGGGCAATCAACGACTCGGCATGCTCGGCCACCTGGCCGTCGCCCATGCCGAGGCGTTGCCAGGACAACCTCGACACGTCCAGGCCGAGGTGCGCGACGGCCTGCTCGCTTTCCCGCCGACGCTCGGTGCGCAGGCGCTGCACGGGCCACAGCGGTGATTGCGGGTGGCTGCCTTCTCCATCGGTGACGGCAACCAGCTGCACATCGTTCTGCCGCCTGGCCATCGCCGCGAGCAGGCCGCCGCAGGTCAGAATCTCATCGTCGGGGTGCGGCGCGAGCACGATCAGGCGCGCACCCGGCGGGACCAGTTCTTCCAGGGTGATGGTGCGTACGCCGCGTAACGCCACGCTGTTTTGCCAGGCGCTCAACGGTGTCCCGCTGACGCCGAATGGGTGTGCTTCGTTCATAGTGACCAATCCTCGGTTTCGCCCGTAGCGACGCGCTGGCCCAGATGCGCCAGGTCACGTTCGGCGTGGCTTTGTCGGATAAACACCTGCAGGTCGGCAGCCAGGCGGGCAAAGTGCGGATCGCGGCAGAACGGCGTGGCGCCCAGCGCCCGGCCGACATGCCGGCACACCTGTTCGACCGCCATTTCGACCTGCGCCCGCAGGCGCTGCACCGGCAGGCTCGCGTCCTTGTGCGGATGCGCGTCGATCCATTCGGCGCATTCGCGCAGGGCCGCCGCCGCGCCACACAGCGCTGCATCGACGCTGCCCAGATGAGCGTCGGCGTGGGGCTCGGGCCGTCCATTGTGTCGGTGCGCGCGCAAGGTCTTCGCCAGCGCCACTGCCGCGCCGTACCAGGCAGCAGCGATGCCGGCGCCGCCTTGCCAGAACCCTGGCCGGGTCAGATAGTCGCCGTTATTGCCCACGCAAATGCCGACCGCGCCGTCGAAGTGCACGTCGCCGCTGGCGGTCCCGGCCATGCCCACGGCCTGCCAGGTCTCGCTGCTGAACCGCACGCCAGGCTGCTTCAAATCGACGGCCACCAGTTGCGGCGCCTCGTCGTTGGCCCAGGCGGTGAGCAGTGCGTAATCCAGCTGTTGGGCGCCGGAGCACCAGGCCTTGCGGCCGTTGAGGCGCACCTTGTCGCCGTGGCGTTGACTGACGCCGACCTTGGCGTCAGGCGGCTCAGCGGCCCACACACCCCAAATGCCGGGTGCCTCGAAAGGCGCGGCATTGAGTTCATCGAGAATGGCGAGGGCGTCGGTATGGCCTTCGTAGAGCTTGAGCAGCGCCAGATCGACGCCCGCCACCGTCGCCAATTGGCGCCAGCGTTCGAGGGTGTGACCGCCGCCGGGCAACGGCAGTTGGTCAAGGCCGCTGTTGAGGCAGCGCTGCATGGCATCACGCAGGGGAGCGGCCGATACCTGGAGATTGTCACGCTGGGCGAAATCCGCCAGAAGTGATTCAAGTCCTTGTGCATCGTCCCGCATGGCTGACTGCCTCCGTCCCGTTGACGCCGACGCGAGGTGCGCGGGCTGTGGCATGGCCCGCTTGCGTGGCCTGCTGATGGCATTCGGCAGCGCCAGCGGGGCGGGGTTCAAACATTTCGTCTGCCCGACCGGTCGGATGATTTCCACAGGGAGAATCTGCCAGCCCGGTGGTCGACGGTAAACGCCCGGGTGCGCGGTTTTGTCGCAGCGGGCGTTTCTCGACCCATGGGCGTCAAGGGGTGCAGCGCCATCGAGTGGTGTCGGTGAAATGCGCTCGTAACCCATTCAGCCCGGTTTTGCGCGACACTGTGGGGCACCTGTTTTTTTCGCTTCGTCCCTTGCTGCTGCAGTGCGACTGCCAATAACGCCTGCGCTACTGCAAGGTGGACGAAAAAAGGGTTGGCGTGGGCGCCAGCCGCTGCTTTCGAGAGTTCGCGAGATGAATGAGTTTCTGACCCGCCGTCAGGTGGTCACCGGCATGGGCCTGTTGGGGTTGGGCCTGCTGGCCGGCTGTGACGGTTCGACCACTGCGCTGGATTTCAAGTACGGCAAAGATCTGAGCAACAAGATCATGGGCCGCACCTTCAAGCTGACCGACACCGACGGTGAGGTCAAAACCCTGTCGAGTTATCGCGGGTTGATGCCGATGGTGTTTTTCGGCTTCACCCAATGCCCGGCCGTGTGCCCGACGGCACTGGCCCGGGCTGCGCAGATCAAAAAGCTGATGGGCGAAGACGGCAAGACGCTGCAGGTGATCTTCATCACTGTTGATCCCGAGCGCGACACGCCGCAGGTCCTCGACGCCTACGTCAAACAGTTCGATCCGACCTTCGTCGCCCTGCGCGGCACGCTGGAACAAACCGTTCACGTGGCCAAGGAATTCGGCGTGTTCTACGAAAAGGTCCCGGCGGGGAACACCTACACCATGTCCCACACCGCCACCAGCTTCGTTTTCGACTCCCGGGGTAACCTGCGCCTGGGGCTGTCGCCTTCGCTTTCCGCCAAGCAATGTGCGGAAGATTTGGTCACTGTCATGGAAGTCTGCTGATGAATGCTTTGTTGAATGCTGTCTCGCGCTCATTCGTTTCACGTGCCGTTGCGGTTGCGCTTCTGGCTGGGGTCAGCCTGACTGCTGCCGCGCAGACGCGGGTCGAGGATCCGTGGGTGCGTGCGACGGTGGCCGGTCAGCCGTCATCGGGGGCCTTCATGCGTATCACCGCCGACACCGACAGCACGCTGCTCAACGTCACTTCGCCGGTGGCCAAAGACGTGCAGATCCACGAAATGAGCATGACCAACGACGTCATGCGCATGGGCCCGGTCGACGCCGTGCCGCTGCCGGCTGGCAAGACCGTGGCCCTGGACCCGGATGGCTACCACGTGATGCTCATGGGCCTGAACGGCCAGATCAAACAGGGCGATCAGGTGCCACTGACCCTGACCGTGAAGAATGCCAGGGGCGAGACCGAGGTCGTGAACGTCACCGCCCCGGCCCGCGCCGCGGCAGCACCGATGGACATGGCCCATGACCACGGAATGACGCATTAAGCAGGACCGCGGATGTGTAGGACCGGCTTCAGCCGGGAAAGCGTCAGGCGCCATACCGCAGAATTGATGGTGCTCAAACCGACGTCTTCCCGGCTAAAGCCAGTTCTACAAATGCACCGCGTAGGCTCAGTGGGACCTGACAGTTCCACCAACATCCAGTTTCCGGCCCTGACCGAATATCTGCATGAAATGAAAAACCGGTGGGAGTGAGCTTGCTCACGAAGACTTTAGTCCGGTCCCTGAAAATTCAGTGGATGTACCAGCGCCTTCGCGAGCAAGCTCGCTCCCACAAGACCGCATTCGCTATTGGGCATGCCTTAATCCCCAAACGCCCCCAGCAGCAACACCACGTTCAGCACGATGATCAGCAGCGCGATGCCCCAGGCCAGGGTCGTCAAGATTGGCCCGGTCACGAAATCCCCCATCAGCTTGCGGTCCGACACGAAGCGCACCAACGGCACAATGGCGAAGGGCAGTTGCATCGACAGGATGACCTGGCTCAGCACCAGCAATTTCGCGGTGCCCTGAGCGCCATAAATGCTGGTCACCACAATCACCGGAATGATCGCCAGACCCCGGGTCAGCAGGCGGCGGATCCAGCCCGGCAGGCGCAGACGCAGAAAACCTTCCATGACGATCTGCCCGGCCAGGGTTGCCGTGACCGTGGAATTGATCCCCGACGCCAGCAACGCCACACCGAACAGCATCGACGCCATGCCCACCCCCAGCATCGGCGAAAGCAAATGGTAGGCCTGCTCGATTTCCACCACATCGGTCTTGCCGGCCTTGTGAAACACCGTGGCCGCGGTGATCAGAATCGCCGCATTGACGAACAGGGCCAGGGTCAGCGCGATGGTGCTGTCGGTCACCGCCCAGCGCAGGCCGATGCGCCGGCCTTCATCCGTGCGCGGGTAGGCGCGGGTCTGCACGATGGAGGAGTGCAGATACAAGTTGTGCGGCATCACCGTTGCACCAATGATGCCGATCGCCAGGTACAGCGCCTCGGGGTTGGTGACCACCTCGGCCTTGGGGATGAAGCCGGCAAACAGCTCCGCCAGATCAGGCTGGGCCAGCACCATCTGGATCGCGAAGCAGCCAAAGATAACCAGCAGCAACGCGATGACAAACGCCTCCAGCGCCCGAAACCCGCGGCCCATGAGCAGAAAGATTAGGAACACATCGACGGCCGAGATCACCGCGCCCCAGATCAGCGGAATGCCGAACAGCAGGTTCAGCGCAATGGCGGTGCCGATCACCTCGGCCAGGTCGCAGGCGATGATCGCGATTTCGCAGGCCATCCACAGCGCGATGCACACCGGCCGGCTGCAGCGCTCGCGGCAGGCCCGCGCCAGATCCCAGCCGGTAACGATGCCCAGCCGAGCCGACAGTGCCTGGAGCACGATGGCCATCAGGTTCGACAACAGGATCACGGACAGCAGCAGGTAGCCAAATTTCGAACCGCCGGCGATGTCGGTGGCCCAGTTGCCCGGGTCCATGTAACCCACGGCGACCATGTAGCCGGGGCCGGTGAACGCGAGCAGCCGCTTGAACCAGTTGCCGGTCTTGGGCATGGCGACACTGGCGCTGGGCATGCCCCCGCCGAGAGTGTCGTCGCCAGGGCTGGCAGGGTGATCGATGGGCGGCATCAAAGAATTCCGGCGTTGAAGAGCAAAGAGTCAAAAGGGGTGGGGGAGGCAAGGCGCCTGGCGCCAATGAACGGTACCGCGGAAAACCCGCTAAGCCTCAGCGTGACAACGACGTTGCTGCCAGGGAGTTTAGATAATCCCCAAAGCCTTCCTTGCAGCGGTAGTCCTTGCGTGCGCTGGTGGTAACGCTGTTCCCGGAAATCCACGCAATCGACGCACCCACACGTTGCAGGTCGGCGACCAGATGCACGTCCTCATGGGCGGCCAATGCCTTGAACCCGCCAGCGCGCCGATAGGCATCGGCACTCACCCCCAGGTTGGCGCCGTGGATGTGCCGGTGGTCATCGACCGGGCGGTACAGCGAATCGTAACGTTGGCGCACATGTTCCGGATGCCCTGACCAGTCATCGACATCGACGATGCCGCAGACCGCGTCGACGTTCAGGCTGACCTGATGGGCCAGCCAGGCATAGGGCACCACGCTGTCGGCATCGGTGAATGCCAGCCAGCGAGCACCGCGCTCGAGCATCAGCCGTGCGCCCTCCGCGCGGGTCATGCCAACGTTGCGGTAGGCGCAAACGTGAGTCGTGATGCCATGGGCTGCGGCGACCCGGGCCGAGGCATCGGAGCAGTCGTCAAGCATGATGAGGATTTCCACGGGCTCGCTGTGAAGGTCTTCGTGGACGGAAGCGGCGATCAGGGATTTGATGCAGTCGTCCAGGAACTCTTCTTCGTTGTGCGCGGGGACAATAATTCCAATCATCGAAGTGTCTCGTCTCGGCACCTGCGCTGATCGCGGCGTCCTTCGATGTCGACCGAAGCGAGGGAAAATTGGTTTCAACTATTTTCGTTTGCGAAGACTAGCGTTTCGCTTGTCAGAGTCTGAGCCTTACCCCAAACGCACCGACGCCGCTGGTCAGCGGCGTCGGTGGCGTTACGTTATGGCGTGCGAATCAGGCCTCAGCCCGCCAGCAGCGCCTTGGCAATGGCCTCGTTGAACGCCGGCAGATCGTCCGGCGTACGGGAGGTGATCAAGGTCCAGCCGTTGGCCGGGCATTCCTTGACCTCGGCGTCGACCCAATTGGCCGCGCCGGCATTGACCAGGTCAGTGCGCACGCTCGGGTATGAAGTCAAGGTCTTGCCTTCGATAACGCCGGCATCAATCAGCAGCCATGGACCATGGCAGATCGAGGCGACGGTTTTGCCGGCATCGGCGAACGCCTTGACCAGCTTCTGGGCATCGCTGTCCTGGCGCAGGGTGTCGGCGTTGACCGTGCCGCCGGGGATGACCAGTGCGTCGAAATCATTGGCAGACAGGCCGGCCAGCTTGGTGTCGGACGTCACGACGGCGTCTTTGTCGGTGTCGTTCAGGAACAGTTGCGCAGTGCCGCCTTCGATGGAGGCGTGGGTGACCGCAGCCCCCTGACCCTTCAACGCTTCCAGCGGCTTGAGCAGTTCGTCGCGCTCGATGCCGGTATTGGACGTGATGATCAAAACCTTCTTGCCGTTCAATTGATTGCTCATGCTTTCGCTTTCCTCTGAATTGAAGTGCTGAAGTTGAAACTGCACCTGCTGCGAGCAGGCGGTGTCACTTTCAGAGGAAGCTGGAAAAGCAAAAGTTCAGCCCGATTGCGTGGCCGGGCTTGAGGACGGTGTCCTGCAACCCAGGCCGCGCACCCGGATTTCGGGGTCTGGGAACAACGTCGTGCGACGAAACGGCGCAGCGTGATTTACATCGTCGTCACAGGCATTCGCGAACGGCTTTTTCCAGCGCATTACGGCCGAAAGCTGACGACAGCGGGGCGCGTTGATACAGGAAAACCCGGGTATTGGGGTTGCCTTTGTAGACCTCGAGAATCTCATCGGACGCGATCTTCCCGGAGACCAGCAGTTTGTAGTGGCCTTTGCTCTCGGTCATCGTCGTGCCGGGCTTGAGTTGTTGCCACTTGGGGTAGATGCACTTGGCGTAATCGGACGGCGTCTTGGCGGTGTCGAAATTGAACGAGGGGTTGTTCGGTGTGGAGTTGCAACCCGTCAGTACCACGGCCATGGCGCAGCCCAGTAATGAGTACGGAAATAAACGGCGCATCAATTCATCCTGAATAAGAAAACGGAACAGTTCGACCGGGTCGATGGGCGCCTATGTTGACCAGCAACTGTGCAAATGAAAAGCACGGGTGATCAAAATTTTTATCTCTCGTCCACGCCTGTTGGCTGCGGCGTGCGTCGAGCCGGTGAGGGTTTTTTTAAGCGTTTGACCCTCCACGCCACTCCGCCGCATGTTGCTCGGTTCGATTGACATTGCTCGTTTAATGAATAAAGTGAGCATAAACGAGCAGTCGTAGTGTTGCGGCTTCTGCTCGTCATCGCCTGATTGACGGAGAGCATATGCCACACGATGAATTGCAAAGGGCTGCGCGCTC
This sequence comes from Pseudomonas graminis, assembly GCF_013201545.1. Taxonomy (NCBI): domain Bacteria; kingdom Pseudomonadati; phylum Pseudomonadota; class Gammaproteobacteria; order Pseudomonadales; family Pseudomonadaceae; genus Pseudomonas; species Pseudomonas graminis. The sequence continues at coordinate 4,949,881 of NZ_CP053746.1, read as the reverse complement.
AGTCCTCATGCCCGCGATTTCCGGACTGGCGCTGGATGAACCCCTGCGTCGCCATCTGCAAGCCGGCGGGGTGTCGGTTTTACTGGGCGAGACCCGCGACGAATACCTGGCCCGGAGCATGAGTTTCGAGCGCCGCCGCGCAGAGACCCATGGGCATTTTTCCGCGATTGCCAGGGAGGCGGCGCTCTTCGCGGCGGCACCTGTGCTGATCGCTGTGGACCAGGAGCTCGGCGGTATCCAGCGCCTGCACGGTCTGGTCCCCGGCATGCCGAGCTCGACCGAACTGAAGCAGATGAGCACCGAAGACATCGAGGCGCGCTGTTATGAAATGGCCAGCTCGGCGCGGGTCATGGGCGTCAATCTCGTTCTGGCGCCCATTGTCGACGTGGTCACCGGGGTCAACCCCTGGCTGCATCAGCGCAATCTCGGTCCCGATCCCGTCGAAGTGGCGCGCATTGCCTGCGCATTCATCCGGGGTGTGCAGCGTGCCGGCGTGATCGCCACGGCCAAGCACTTTCCCGGTCATCACCGGCTCGAGCACGACCCGGCGACAGCGCGGGCATTCGTGCCCGATGACGCCGCCGCGCTCAGCGACGGGATGGACGTGTTCAGGCAGGTCATTGCAGCCGGCGCCGGGGCGATCATGCCCGGGCCTGCGGTGTTCCCGGCGCTGGATCCGCAGCAGTCGGCCAGCACCTCGGCGGCGGTGATCGGCATGCTGCGAGAGACCTTGGGTTTTGATGGGCTCATCGTGTCCGACGACCTCGACGCCGTGTCCATCCTGCGCGGCAACAGCATCGCCGACACCGCCATCGCGGCCCTGAATGCCGGCGCGCATCTGTTGCTCCTGTCAGCAGACGCTGGCCTGGACGACCTCGCCCAAGCCATCGTCGATGCCGTGTCTCAGCGAGCACTTGATGCGCAACGCCTGCTGGCAGCGGCGCACAAAGTCCGCGCCCACGCCCATGCATCCCGGGCCCAGGTGGAGGCAGGCCTGTACGTGTCCTACCCGGTCTCGGGCGGGCACCTGACCCGCCGAGTCATGATCTGAACCCCCGCTGCTTGCTGCCGACCACTTGCAGCTTGCAGCTTGTGGCTTGCCGCTCACCTCATTTGTACTCCCGGCCCGCGCGTTCTACTCTCGCCATTCTGTACACCCCACTCTGTACACCCAAAAGGAAGGCCCGATGAGCTGGTCCGCCACGCAGTACTCCCTGTTCGAGCAGCAACGCACCCGACCGGTCCGCGACCTCGTCGCCGCCATTCCTCTGGCGTCCGCACAAATCGCCGTCGACCTCGGCTGCGGTCCCGGTAATTCAACCGAAGTCCTTGCCGAGCGTTTTCCCGATGCCACGGTGACGGGGCTGGACAGCTCCGACGACATGCTGCGTGACGCCCGTCAGCGGCTGCCAAACGTGGCATTCGAGCTGGCCGACATCGGCGCCTGGAACCCGGCGCAGACCTACGACGTGATCCTTGCCAACGCCTCGCTGCAATGGGTGCCCGACCACGCGGCGCTGTATCCGCGGCTGGTCAGCCGGCTGAATTCCGGTGGCGTGCTGGCGGTGCAGACGCCGGACAACCTGGAGGAGCCAGCCCATCGTCTGGCACGGGAAATCGCCGCGAGCAGCGAGTGGGCGAGCAGGATCGGCGACGTCACACACCCGGACCGACACCCAGCGGCCTATTATTTCGAGCTGCTGCGACCCCATTGCGCTGAGGTCGATGTCTGGCGCACCACCTATCATCACCCACTTGCCGGTGGGCACGGGGCGGTGGTCGAGTGGTTCAAGGGATCTGCGCTGCGGCCCTATTTGCAAAAGCTCGACGAGGCTGCGCAACAAGCGTTTCTCGAAACGTATCTGCGGGCGATCAGCCAGGCCTACCCGGCGCTGGACGACGGCACGGTGCTGCTGCCGTTCCCGCGCTTGTTCATCGTTGCGACACGTTGAAGCGTGCGGCTTGCGCTAAGCCTCTGTTGTGCGAGCCGTGATCGATACCGCCGTTTCCTGATGGAGTGAGCATGAGCAATGACCCCGCCGAACTGGCCGCGCGCCTGATTCGCAATTTCAACGATGTGCCGCTGCAGCACGAGCGCCGCGACCCGCTGTACGAGAGCGACGCCGCACGCCTGGGCACCGACACCGCCGCGCAGAAGCTGGGCGCGTCGGTGGACATCGTCGCGCCGGGCAAGCGTTCTTGCCCCTATCATTTTCATTATGCTCAGGAAGAGATGTTCGTCATCCTCGACGGCGAGGGCACACTGCGGGTTGCAGGGCAAATGCTGCCGATCCGCAGCGGCGATGTGATCTTCATTCCGCCCGGTCCGGAGTACCCCCATCAGATCATCAACACTTCTGACGCGCCGCTGAAGTATTTATCCATCAGCACCCGCGAGACGCCTGAGGTGTGCGAATACCCGGACTCCGGCAAGTATCAGGCGATGGTCACCATCAATGGAGCACGCGCTTTTGCGGCCGTGCAGCGCCCCGACGCGACACTGGATTACTGGGAGGGCGAGCCTTGATACAAGGGCCATGTGTGCGCCGTTGGTTCGTTTGGTTATAACCATAGAACGTCTCGATCTAGGCTCGATATAAGAAAAACCGCAGTCCCTAGAGCAAAAATCGCTATCCTGCCCGCCGGCTTTTGAATGTGCAGTCAGGCAGAGCATGGATTTTGGCAACGCAGGTTTCGTCGTCGCAGGGCTGGTGGTCGGTTTCATCGTTGGCATGACCGGGGTAGGCGGCGGATCGCTGATGACCCCGATTCTGCTGTGGTTCGGCATCAACCCCGCCACGGCGGTCGGCACCGACCTGCTGTACGCCGCCATCACCAAAAGTGGCGGCGTGCTGGTTCACAAAAAGAACGACAACATCGACTGGGGCATTACCGGCTGGCTGACCCTGGGCAGCGTGCCGGCTGCCGGGCTGACGCTGTGGTACCTGAACACCCTGCACACCGCACCGGACGCGATGAACCTGGTGATCAAACAGGCGCTGGGCGTGGTGCTGCTGCTGACGGCCCTGGCGATCTTTTTCAAGAAACGCCTGCTGGCATTTGCCCAACGCCACGCCGGTGATCGTTACCGCCTCAGTAGCCGAAGCCTGAACGGGCTGACGGTGCTGACCGGCGTCATCCTGGGCACCATGGTTGCGCTCACGTCCATCGGCGCCGGCGCGCTCGGCACCGTGGCGCTGTTCCTGCTTTACCCCTTCCTCGAAACCCGGCGCCTGGTCGGCACCGAAATCGCCCATGCCGTCCCCCTGACCCTCGTCGCCGGCGTCGGCCACGCCAGTATGGGCAACATGGACTGGTCGATGCTCGGCTACCTGCTGATGGGCTCGCTGCCGGGGATCTATATCGGCAGCCACCTGACCGGCCGCATCCCCGACGCCATCCTGCGTCCGTGCCTGGCGCTGATGCTGCTGGCGATCGGGTACAAATTGGCATTCTAAAAGCTGTTCAGAGGCGCCTGCCGACATAGCGGTCATGGGCGTCGGTCTGCTGGGGGTGGGAACATCCGCTGGATCTTCAGCGACTGGAATGCCGTCTTCGTGAGCAAGGTGGAGCGCCACCCCGGTCACTCCCACAGGATCCGCGAACAATCAAATGTTCGGGTTTGATACGGATGCGTGGGAGTGACCGGGGTGGCGCTCCACCTTGCTCGTTTCCGTGAGCAAGCTCATTCTCATCAAACAACAACGCGAATGTGGGGACGGATACACGAATTGTGGGAGCGAGCTTGCTCGCGAAGGGTTGGGAACATCCGCTGGATCTTCAGCGACTGGAATGCCGTCTTCGTGAGCAAGGTGGAGCGCCACCCCGGTCACTCCCGCGGGGTATGTGTTTGCTGCAAGACATTCAGCGCCCCCACGCCCGGGCTCACTCCTTCTCCGCCCCCCAGTAACGCTGCATCTCAATGAACAGAAACGATGCGGTCCAGGTGATCAGAACCAGCCCCGTCAACGCTTCCAGCCCCGTCAGGTATTTCAGGTGCCCGCTGGGCGTGATGTCGCCAAAACCGATGGTGGTGTAGGTCGTGAACGAGAAGTACACCGAGTCCATGAAGCTGCCGTCGAAATTTCCTGTCAGGCGGCCCAATGTGTCTGACCGGTTCATCAGGTAATAGCCCAGGGCAAAGATCCAGACTTCAACGGCGTGGGCGACCAGTGCACCCAGCACGCCGATGACGACCCTGAACCGATGCCGAACCCCAAGCCTGGGCATGAGCTGATTGAGGCGAATCAGGCATTCGTAGTGCACGAGCACCACCGTGGTGATGATCACGATATTGATGAGGGTGACGGCGAACATCGCGCTTTCCCCGATCAAAGCGTCATAGAGGACAAGCGTTCGGTGTCCTGCACGCTAATGCCAGGGGAAAGGCGCAGATCATCGCCATCGAAGAAAACGCAGTCTGATTTGAAAAGTAAACCGGGAACGGCAGCCAGATGGGCATTCATGTGCATCTCCTTGAGCGGTGCAGCATAGGCACGTGCGCTGGTCGGTGACAGCGGACATTGCTGAAGTGGATGAGTGGGGAGGGCTGAGTCAGGCCGTCTTGATCCAGATCAATGGCGGCCCGTTTCAGGCGAGCACACTGGCCGTAGGTTGATTCAAGTCAGCCACTGCCAAACCCATCGCGATCATGGGAGGCTCATGAGGCAACTCCATGACTGATCATGCGCGCCCCCTACTCGAACTTACCCCGTCCCAGGCGAAGGCAGACTCTATGAAAGGCAAAATGAAGGCGGCAGTTGTAGAAGCGTTCGGCAGCCCACTGGTGCTCCGTGACTGGGACATCCCCACGCCGGGCCCCGGGCAAATTTTGATCAAGACCGAAGCGTGCGGGGTCTGTCACACCGACTTGCACGCGGCGCGGGGCGACTGGCCGGTGAAGCCGACGCTGCCTTTCATTCCGGGCCATGAAGGCATCGGCATTGTGGTCGCCCTGGGCGCTGGCGTGACCAGCGTAGGCGAGGGGGATCGCGTCGGCGTGCCGTGGCTGTATTCCGCCTGTGGTCATTGCGAGTATTGCCTGAGCGCCTGGGAAACGGTGTGCGCCAGCGCCGAGTTCGGCGGCTACACCCGCAATGGCGGGTTCGCCGAATACATCCTCGCTGACCCTGAATACGTCGCGCACATTCCGGCCGGACTCGCCCCCCATGAGGCCGCTCCGATCATCTGCGCCGGGGTGACCACCTACAAAGGCATCAAAGAGGCCGATGTGAGGCCGGGTCAGTGGATCGTGATCTCTGGGATTGGCGGGCTAGGGCATCTGGCGGTGCAGTACGCCAGGGCGATGGGCCTGCGCGTGTGTGCGGTGGACGTCGACGACGGCAAGCTGGCCCATGCCACCAGGCTGGGTGCGGATGCGGTGGTGAATGTCCGCCACGGCGATCCGGTGCAAGCTGTAAAGGACCTCACCGATGGCGGGGGCCATGGCGTGCTGATCACCGCGCCTTCGCTGGCCGCCTTCAAGCAAGGGGTGGGCATGACGCGGAAACGCGGCACCTGTGTGTTGGTGGGATTGCCACCGGGCGAGTTCCCCTTGTCGTTGTTCGAGGTGGTCGCCAATTGCATCACCGTGCGCGGATCGTTCGTCGGTACCCGGCAGGACATGGCCGAAGCGCTGGCCTTCGCCGCCGACGGCAAGGTGAAGGCCGACATCGAGGTGCGGCCGTTGGCCGAGATCAACCAAGTGTTCAGAGAATTGGGTGACGGCGAAGTGCAGTCGAGGATCGTCATCGATTTTCGCGGGTGATCGACCCGGCCACTTCCCGGCTGAAGCCGGTCCCACTAAATGTCTTGCATGCATCCAGTGAAAGCTGCTTCGTCGCGAACTTGTGGGACCGGCTTTAGCCGGGAAGGGGTCATGCGTCACGCCGCAGAATCGAGGGTGCTCATGCAGGTCTCTTCCCGGCTGAAGCCGGTCCCACTCATGCAATGTGTGCATTCAGCAAGAACCGGCACGCACTCGACGCGTTTAGATCAGTTACCCGAGCGAAACGGAATGGGCTGGCGGGGCGCTTCGGGAGTAGTGTGCGGCTGCCCGACCATTTCGTCGTAGACCACCGGGTGGACGATGAACAGTTTTACTTCCTCGGTGGACGACAGGCATTTGCGCGCTTCGTCGACCGAGGCTACGTGCAGGACTTTGCCGTCCGGGCTGGTAATGGCATTGGATTTGCCGTCCATGAGCGCATGTATGGCGTACGAGCCACCTTCGATCGACATGAGGTTGATCTCGGTGATCTCGCCGGCTTTGACGTGTTTGCTGAGCTTGTCCAGATCCATTACGGCACCTTAATTACGCACACGGGCGTTGTCTGTTCCATGGATTGATGCGAAACCGTTGAAGCGGCCTGCATGCATTGGAAGAGCGCGGTGGTGCCAAGTTCAAGACAAAACGGGGGAGGCGGATGAGGGGGCTTGCAACAGGAGCAGCGCCGCGAAAAAATCGCCGTTGCCTGCCCATCGAAGACAGGCAGGCAACGGCGTTTCCATCAGCAGAGCTTGTCAATGACCCGCAGGCCAGGCGCTTGCTGAACGGCGCCCCACTCACTGCTCAGGGTTTCCAGCACCTGACCGAGGAACTGCTTGTCCGCTGCGGCCTTCTTGCCGACGTAGCCGTGGCCCTTGCGGTACATCTTCAGCCGGGCACGCATATGCGGGTGCTGACTCTCGAACTGTTCTTCTTCGGTGCAGGCACCCAGGCCGTCCATGTGCACGTTACCTTCCTCGCACACCCAGAGGATGTGGCTATCAAGGGAGTCCTTGCGTGCGGCGAACAGTCGAGCCAATTGATCAATGGTAGGTTGGTTGTTCAGGTTCATGGTTGTTACCCCTTTTTGACCACTGGTTAATCTATCGAGTGAGTTCAAACGCAATGGCGAATCGTCCGTCGATTCGCAGTCCTTCCAGTCGCTGACAGGCAAGGTCCGTCGGTACACAGAGCCGGTGCCGGGCCGCGAGGGTGTGGGTATTGATGAGCGCAGAGAAGGAAGGTCGAATCCGGTAGAGCAAGGGCGGACGTCTTGAGGACACGTGCGACTGAGTGGTCGACCACAAGTGTCATGAGGACGTTTCGCCAGCACTCGGCCTGGTGGGTCGATCTTGCAGGTTCCGCTTCATCAATCTGCCTTGTGGGCAGCCCACATCCAGAGGTTGTTCGACGGCTGTGTCGAACGGGCCCGGAATACTTTTGCCAGCTCTCCCGATCGGGGAGACGCCTGCACTATGCCGTCGGCAAAAGCCCTCGTCAACGGTTTTGTAGTGATTATTTTAAGGCACTACATAATTTGTAGTTCAGAACACGAAGGTCGATTCGTGACTACAAAGTCAATGAATCCGGGGGGCACAGCACAGGGACGGAACGCAGAGGGGAAACGGGGGGCTTGAAACGACACTTGCCCGCGACCGGATCAGTCAGCCCTTACATCTGGCTCACTGACCCCATCGCGGGCAAGCGGGTGTCGCTTGGACTGCAGGCGAAACGCGTTACGCCTGTGGAGCCTTTTGCAGTTCAAACAGCAACAGCGAACGCGGCGTCACCGTGTACTCGCTGCCGAACTCGAACTGATCCGTGCCATCGATCTCTGGCTGATTGGTGTCAATCAGGCTGGTCCAGTTGAGACCTTCCGGCACCTCCGGCAGCGTGAAGTTGACGCCGTCGTGGTGGGAGTTGACCAGCAGCAGCAGCGTGGCTTCAGAGCCGCGACGACGGATACCGGTTTCCTGCGCGCGGCCATCCATCAGCATGCCCAGGCAGCGACCATTTGGATCTTCCCACTGCTCGATGCTCATCTCTTCGCCGCTTGGCGACAGCCAGGTCACGTCTTTTACGCCCAGTGCCTCGTTGTAATCGCCTACCAGGAAGCGGCTACGACGCAGAATCGGGTACGACTGACGCAGCTTGATCAGGCGCTTGACGAAGGCCAGCAGGGCCTTGCCGTCTTCGTCCAGGTCCCAGTTGACCCAGCCGATCTCGCTGTCCTGGCAGTAGGCGTTGTTGTTGCCGTGCTGGGTGCGGGCGAACTCGTCACCGGCGACCACCATTGGCGTGCCCTGGGCCAGCAACAGCGTTGAGAAGAAGTTACGCATCTGACGCAGGCGCAGCGCGTTGATTTCCGGATCATCCGTCGGGCCTTCGACGCCACAGTTCCATGAACGGTTGTCGTTGCTGCCGTCCTGGTTGTTCTCGTCGTTATCCTCGTTGTGCTTGTCGTTGTACGACACCAGGTCGTGCAGCGTGAAGCCGTCGTGGGCGGTGATGAAGTTCACCGACGCGTACGGCCGACGGCCACGCTGGTTGAACAGGTTGCCGGACGCGGTCATGCGGTTGGCGAAGTCGGCGAGCTGGCCTTCGTCGCCTTTCCAGAACGCACGGATGTTGTCGCGGAATTTGTCGTTCCACTCCGCCCAACCCGGCGCAAAGTTGCCGACCTGGTAACCGCCCGGGCCGCAGTCCCATGGCTCGGCGATCAGTTTCACCGAACGCAGCACAGGGTCCTGGCGGCAGGCCACGAGGAAACTGTGGCGCTCGCTGAAACCATCGTGGTAGCGGCCGAGGATGGTGGCCAGGTCGAAGCGGAAGCCGTCGACATGCATTTCGGTTGCCCAGTAACGCAGCGAGTCGGTGACCATCTGCAGGACGCACGGGTGGCTCAGGTCGAGGGTGTTGCCGGTACCGGAATCGTTGATGTAGTAACGCTTGTCATCCGGCATCAGGCGGTAATACGAGGCGTTGTCGATACCGCGCATCGACAGGGTCGGGCCGCGCTCGTTGCCTTCGGCGGTGTGGTTGTAGACCACGTCCAGAATCACTTCCAGGTTGGCATGGTGCATGTGCGCAACCATTTCCTTGAACTCGGAAATCTTGCCGTGGGCCAGGTAGCGCGGGTCCGGTGCAAAGAACGCCAGGGTGTTGTAGCCCCAGTAGTTGGTCATGCCTTTTTCCAGCAGATGCTGGTCGTTGACGAAGGCGTGGATCGGCAGCAATTCGATCGAGGTCACGCCCAGACCTTTGATGTGCTTGATCACGTCATCGACCATCAGGCCGGCGAACGTGCCTTTGACTTCATCGGGCACGGACGGGTGACGCATGGTGAAACCGCGGGTGTGGGTCTCGTAGAAAATCGTCTTGTCCCACGGTACGTCCACGCGCTGTTCACGGCCCCAGGTGTAGGCAGGGTCGATGACTTTGCACTTCGGCACGAAGGGCGCGCTGTCACGTTCGTCGAAGCTCAGGTCGTCGTCCGGGTGACCGATGGTGTAACCGAACAGCGCCTCGGACCACTTCAACTCGCCGACCAGTTGCTTGGCATACGGGTCGATCAGCAGCTTGTTGTGGTTGAAACGATGGCCGTTTTTCGGATCGTACGGACCGTAAACGCGGTAGCCATACACCTGACCCGGGTGGGCGTCGGGCAGGTAACCGTGGTAGATCTCGTCGGTGTATTCCGGGAGCTCGATACGCTCAAGCTCAACTTCGCCGGCCGAGTCGAACAGGCACAGTTCGACCTTGGTGGCGTTGGCGGAGAAGATGGCAAAGTTGACGCCGAGGCCGTCCCAACTGGCGCCGAGCGGGAAGGGCAGGCCTTCCCGAATGCGCGAGGCCGTGACTTCGGGGCTGCCAGCGTTGCCGGATTCATTCTGTGTAGCGGATTTCTTATCTTGCGTGCTCATGTGTATTCCTGACGTGCGAATGAGTTCCTGAAGGCGAACAAAGCCGTGGCCTCAGTACAGGACTGCGCCATCGATGCAACAGGGTTGAAAGTTACCGCAGGGTCAAGACCGTTTTAAGGCGATCCCTGCGGTAGGGGTGTTAGCTGCGCAGCAGTGACGCGTTAGGGCATGCGATCAAGGTGCAGGCTTAGCTGCGGCAGGCTTCTTGGCAGAAGGCTTGGCGGCTGGCTTGGCCGGTTTAGCGGCAGCACCGGTTGCGGCGGACTTGGGCTTTGCAGGTGCCTTCGCTGCCGGTTTGGCGGCGGGCTTGGCATCGGCTTTTGGCTCAGGCTTGCTCGCAGTCTGATCAGCGGACTTCTCTGCAGGCTTTGCAGCAGACTTCGCAGCCGGTTTTGCAGCAGCCTTAGGGGCAGATTTGGCGGCGGCAGCCTTGGGCTCCGCTTTGCCGTCAAGCTTGGACTTCGCCGTCTTTGCAGCCGCCGGTTTCTTAGGCGATTTCGCCTCGGCGGCGGCCAGCTTGCGAGCCATTTCCCAGTGGCGGGCGTCTTGCCCATGTGGCTTGCCTTCCGTTTCCCAGATCTGGTGGGCAAGCTCGCTGATTCTTTTTTCGTCGGCACTCATCTCGACACTCCCGGTATCACAAGGTTTGTATAAGCAGGTTTACAGAAATTTCCTTGAGCGCTGCGCTGAGCAACATTTCCTTGCTGGATGTGACTGTAGCCTGTGAAAAAAGTCCCTTCCAATTTGGATGTGAATCAGCGAACGGCAGGTTGATTCGTGTATCGCCCCAATTTGCTGCATTGATGAATGGAGTTTGCGCAGTGCCCAATAGTTCAGCCGGCAAGCGCGGAACCACAACAATAGCCCGCATCTTTTTCGTCACTCGGGCAAAAGCGATGACGTGGTCGGCTTTTTCACCCACCACTTCAAGGGGTTGGTATTCGCCTTCACTAAACAGCGCGGGATGCTCATTGCGCAAGTTAAGCACCTGGGCGACCAACGCCTGCTTGATCCGGCCGTCGTGCCACTGGTTCAACAGCTCGGCGACCGGCACGGACGCCTGCAACGCACGTTCGCGAGCGGGGTAATCTACCGGACGACGGTTGTCCGGATCCACCATGCTGAAGTCCCAGAATTCGGTGCCCTGATACAGATCAGGCACACCGGGCGCGGTCATACGCAGCAAAGTTTGCGCCAGACTGTTGAGCGCGCCGGCCGCTGCGATGCGATTGGCCGTCGCACCGATGGATTGGCGCAGTGCCAGGCCGTCAGCGTTCAGCAGCACGTGCTGAAGAAACTCGCGGCAAGCGGTCTCGTAGGCTTCGTTGGGCGCGCTCCAGCTGCTGTGCAGTTTGGCTTCGCGCAGGGCCTTTTCCTGCCATTGAGTCAGGCGTTTTGCGTAGGCTTCGAAGGCCGGCTCGCCTTCGAGGTCCAGCGGCCAGCTGCCAATGATCGCCTGATACAGCATCAACTCGTCACCGGGGCTGATGTGGGTGTCGCCCGACTTGAGCGGTGCCGACAACTGCTGCCAACGCTCGACTTGCTCGGCATACCACGGCGCCAGCTCGCTGAGCACAGCCAGGCGGGTGCGGGTGTCTTCGCCGCGCTTGTGGTCGTGGGTCGCGGTGGTCAGCAGGTTGTTCGGGAAGCTCTTGTGCCGCTCGATGGAGACCTGATGAAACGCCTCCACCGGCGCACTGAAATGTTGCGGATGGAAGCCCACGTCGTTGCGTGAGAGCAGCACGGCAGAGCGATAGAACGAGGTGTCTTCTACCGACTTCGCCGCCACCGGGGAGGTCAGCTGCTGGAAACGGTTGCCAGCCTTGCGGCGCATTTCGCGCAGCGGGCCCGTCGGGTAGTCGCGGAGCTTCTCGCCACCCAGCCACAGCTTGAGCGAGTCCAGCACCGGCCAGTCGCCTTCGCTGAGCATTTCGCGTGCACCGTCCATGGCCTGCTGAAAGAAACGCTCGTCTTCAGCAGAACGGCCGCATGCCGTCAGGTAGGTGCGGTAAACCGGGAAGTTGCTGACCAGCGCCAGCAACGCACGGCGAATGGCACCGAGGGTCAGGTCGCGGGTCATCACGTCACTGCGGGACACCTGTAACAGCGCCTGGGCCAGGTTTTCGAAATCCCCCGCCAGGGTGCCGTGCAGGACCAGATCGCGGGCTTCCAGCACTTCCTTGTTGAAGTCGGCCGTGCGCCCGCTGACGCGGCTCCACAGCTCGCCCAGCACGGCTTCGCCTTTCGGGTCGTGCTGCAACAACGACACCTGGTTCATGAATTCATAACCGGTGGTGCCGTCGACGTTCCAGTCAGTGCGCAGTTGCTCATCAGGGCCGAGGATCTTCTCGACGAAGATCGGCAGGCGATCCACCTCAGTGCCCGCCGGGCGCAGCTTCATCAGGCTGTCGACGCGACGGCGCAGCTTACGGCAGTAACCGCGCGGATCGGCCAGGCCATCGATGTGGTCAATGCGCAGGCCGTCCACGAGGCCTTTGGCGATGAGTTCGAAAATCTTCCCGTGGGTGGCCTCGAACACCTGCGAGCGCTCAACCTTCAGGCCGCCCAGCTCGTTGATGTCGAAGAAACGCCGCCAGTTGATGTCGTCACCCGCCGTGCGCCAGCTGGCCAGACGGTAATCCTGCTGCTCAAGCAAACGGTGCAGGCGATCGAAGCCTTCGGGTTTGCTGGAATCAAAATCCGCCAGGCCTTGTTCCACGGCTTTGACCAGCTCGGGCTTGGCTTTGACCGCTTCGGCCAGTTCCGCCTTGGCCTGACGGGCACGCTCGTAGGCCTGGGGGTAGTGATCGAGCTCCGCGAAACGCTGGGCCAGTTCCTCCAGTTCGGGACGTTTCGCCGCCTTCAGCAGCGGCGCATACGTGGCCGGGTTGATCGGGAAGTGATGCTGATAGTGCTCGGCATGGAAGCTGCCATTTTCAGCATCGAAGCGCAGGGGCACTTCGCCGTTCTGCAAGACGGTGCCGTAGTCGGTGCTCAGGAACGGCAGCAACAGTTGGCCCTTGAGCAGCGGGTCCGGGGAATTCCACTGAATGTCGAAAAACTTCGCGTAGGGACTGCGCTGACCCCATTCGAGCAGGTCAAGCCACCACGGGTTGTCATTGCCGCCGACCGCCATGTGGTTGGAGACGATGTCGAGAATCAGGCCCATGCCGTGCTCACGCAGCGCCGCAACCAGGCGCAGCAACGCTGGCTCACCGCCCAGTTCGGGGTTGATCACCCGTGGGTCGACCACGTCATAACCGTGCATGGAACCGGCGCGGGCTTTCAGCAGGGGCGAGGCGTAGATGTGGCTGATGCCGAGGCTGGCGAAGTACGGCACCAGCCTGGTGGCGTCGTCCAGCGTAAAGTCTTTGTGAAACTGCAGGCGCTGGGTGGCGCGCAGGGATTTAAGAGGGGTACTCATTTTTGATCACGCTCCGCGGCTTGTTGCCGTGCCGCTGCCAGAATTTTCAGACGTCGCGCTGCGTCGGCGTTGTTCAGCAGAGAACCGCTGTCGCCGTTGAGCCGACGTCGCCAGTTAGGGTGGCTGTCGATGGTGCCGGGGAAGTTCGCCTGCTCTTCGATACCGAGGGCGTCCTCGATAGGGAGCAGCACCAGCGGTGCCGGGGTGTGGCCGAGGTACGCAATGCTGTAATCGATGACGTCCTTCGCAGCATCGCTAGGCAGCGTGTAGTTCTGCTTAAGCGCTGTAATCAGCCCCTTGCGTTCCCTGTCGCGGCCGTCGCGCATTTTTTGCTCGGCTTCGTCATCGACAAGCCCAAGCTTCTTGTTCCAATCCACATCCAGCTCGCTCAGCCAGCCGGTGAGGGTGGGCAGGTCGTGGGTGCTGGTGGTCGCCAGTGCGTCCCTGGACCACTTCGTGATGGGCTTGAACGTCGCGTCGTCCTGTTCAAACAACAGCACGCGCATGCCAAGAATCTCGCGCTCGGACAGCTTCTCGTGCAGGCCCTCAGGCACGGTGCCGAGGTCTTCGCCGAGCACGATCGCCTCGTGACGCCAGGACTCCAGGCTCAACAGGCGAAGCATGTCGTCCAGCGGATAGTTCAGGTAAGCGCCCTCACTGGGCGGTGATCCCATCGGAATCACCCACAGACGCTGGAGCCCCATCACATGGTCGATGCGCAGGCCACCGGCGTGGGCGAAATTGGCGCGGAGCATTTCAATGAACGCTTGAAAGCCGTTGCGCTTGAGGCCCGTCGGCGAGAACGCCGAGATGCCCCAGCTTTGACCCGAGCGGTTGAGAATATCCGGCGGCGCGCCCACGGTCAGCGCCGAAAGCAGCTCGTCCTGACGACTCCAGGCCTGACTGCCGGCACCGTCGGCACCCACGGCCAGATCGCCGATCAGGCCGACGCTCATGCCGCTCGTACGGGCAGCGGTCTGCGCGCGCTCAAGGCCGCGAGCGATCAGCCACTGGGCGAAAGCGTGGAAGCCGATCTCTTCCTCGTGCTTGGCGGCGAAGGCGTCGAGAGCAGGGTTCTTCGGATTCTTGAACTGCTCCGGCCACTCATGCCAGTTGCCGCCAATGCCCAATTCGTCGCCCGCATCGCGCAAGGCTTCGAAACGGCAATGGTTTGCCAGGGCTTCACCGCCTGCACGGCGGAAGCTTTTGAAGTCCTCATGGAAGGGGTGATCGCTGCCGATGAAACCGGCATACAACTCACGCAGCAGGGCATATTTTGCTTTGGCCGCGGCGGGCCATTCGATGAGCTCAAGAGATTCCAGACGCTTGAACTCGTCGGCCAATCCGGCTTTCTCGATTGCCAGCTCGACCGCGCGGTCACCGAGAATGGTGCCCGGCGCTGCGTACAGCGCATTGAGGAACAGGCGGCTGGACGGCGAGTACGGGCTGTAGCGCTCGCTGTCGTTGGAGAACATCGCGTGAACCGGGCTGATCGCCACGGCCGAAGCGCCGCGCGTGCCGGCGTCGCGAACGAAGGCTTCCAGCCCCTGGGTGTCGCCGATACCGCCATCGCCTTCGCGACGCAGGTAGTACAGCTGAGTGGTCAGGCCCCAGTCGCGGGCAATCGCTTTCTCGCCGGCCATGGTCAGGCTGAAGCAGGTCTTCGGCGCGACGGCGATGGTCAACTGCTGGCCATCGACTTCCAACTGGTGATAGCCGACGGCGGCCAACCCGGGCAGGGCGGCCTTGTCGGTGAGTTTGGCCTCAAGCAGCGAGCCGTCTTCCAGCGTCAGCTTGAACGCGGTGGCTGGCGCAAACCAGCTCGACAGGTCCAGATCTTTGCCATGGTCGACGGTCATCAACGGTGGCGGGGTGGCCGGCTGGCTTTCTTCGTTCAGGCGTTTAAGGCTCGCCTCGACGTCTTGTTCGGTATCGGCGGGGTAACCCAGACCGCCGAGCACCTTGCGCAGGACCTCGGGGCTTACGTGTTGCGGTTTGGCGTTGGCGTCCTTCCAGTCAACCGACAGGCCCGCCTGGGCTGCCAGCGTTTCCAGTTGCTCATTGCTCATCCTGTTCCTCCACAACGTCACTCGATTTCAGGCTGACAACGGCCGTGTAGGGATTGAGGGTGGCGGAGGGGGAAAGTTCTGCGGACTTGGCGTGTGATTGATGAAGCACTCGGTAAGCCGTGAAATCGTCAGTCTCGATCGATTCGGCGCTGAGGTTCAGGTCAATCCGCAGCTCGCTGCCGTCGCCCAGCGCCCAGCGTGCGCTGACGGCTTTGTCGCCCAGCTCTTTGACGCCAAGCGCACTCGCGCCGTGCAGGCGAGGGAAGAGCTCGGTTTTGCGGATTTCCAACAGCGTCTTGTAGAGCGCCAGCCAGGTGCGGTGGTCCTGACCCTTGTCGGTTTCCAGCAGCAACGCATCGAACGCCGGGCGCGACGCTTCGAACGTTTTCAGCGCGTTGGGATCAGGGATCTGCTCGCGCTTGGCCGGATCCTTGAACGCGGCGAAATCCTTGAACTCGCCCCGACGTCCTTCACGCACGGCGTCTGCCAGCTCGTCATGGAAGTCGGTGAAGAACAGGAATGGCTCGCTCGCGCCCCACTCATCGCCCATGAACATCAGCGGGATCATCGGTGAGAGCAGCAACAGCGCGGTTGCGGCCTGCAACGCCTGGGGCGGGCAGAGTTGCACCAGACGTTCGCCGAAGGCGCGGTTGCCGATCTGGTCGTGGTTCTGCAGAAACAACACGAAGGAGGTCGGCGGGAGGTGGCCGCTCGGCTCACCCCGCACATGACCATGGCGGGTGGCTTCGCCTTGATAGACAAAGCCTTCGCCCAGCAGGCGCGCGAGCTTTTGCGTCGGTTTCTCAGCGAAATCGGTGTAGTACGCGTCAGTCTCGCCGGTCAGCAGGACGTGCAGCGTGTTGTGGCCGTCATCGTCCCACTGGGCGTCGTAGCCCTGGTCCATGCGTTTGGCTTCGTTGAACTCGTTTTCCAGGGTCAGCCAGACGTGGCGCTCTGACGGAATCGTCTCGCGTACGTGTCGGGCAAGGTCTTCGAGGAAGGTCGGGTCTTCGATGGCATGCACGGCGTCGAAGCGCAGGCCGTCGAACCGGTAATCCTGGAGCCACATCATCGTGTTGCCGATGAAGAAGTCGCGCACTTCGCTGCGACGGAAATCGATTGCATCGCCCCACGGGGTCTTTTTGTCGCTGCGGAAGAAGTGCTTGGCGTAGGCGCCGAGGTAATTGCCGTCCGGGCCGAAGTGGTTGTAGACCACGTCGAGAATGACCGCCAGACCCAGACCGTGAGCGGTGTCGATCAGGTGCTTGAGTTGCTCGGGCGTGCCATAGGATGACTGCGCAGCGTAGGGCAATACGCCGTCGTAGCCCCAGTTGCGATCACCCGGGAATTGCGCAATGGGCATCAGCTCGATGGCGGTGATACCGGTGTCCACCAAATGCTGCAGGCGCTGTTCAACGCCTTTAAAGCCACCCAGTGCACCGACGTGCAGCTCATAAATGACAGCCTCGTGCCAGGGCCGTCCCTGCCACTCGGTGTTCTTCCATTGATAGGCGGCCTGGTCGACGACGATGCTGTAGCCGTGCACGTCGCCGTCCTGAGCCCGGGAAGCCGGGTCGGGAACGGTGAGGTTGTTTTGTCCATCGAGGGCGACGTTGAAGCGATAGCGCGTGCCAGCGCCGCAGTCGGTGTCGAGGACGAACCAGCCGTCCTGCTCTGACTGAAGGGCCTGGGCAGGCCCGTTTTCGAATTCGACGCTGACGCTTTTGGCATCGGGTGCCCAGAGGGCGAACCGGGTATGTTGTGAATCCAGCATGATGGCGCCGTGGCGCCAGTTTTGATCCGTGCGCGAAGGCATCCGTCATTCCTTAATCAGTTGTGCAATCAATAGTGCAGAGCCGCACCTGCGTTTTTCTTCAGCAGCTCCTGGTACAGATCAGCGTAGGGTTCTACCGCTTTGTGCCAATCGAACGGAGCGGCCATGGCGCGGCAACGCATGGCGTTGAGCAGCAATGGACTCTCGAAGACCTTGAACGCACGGGTCAGCGCTTCGCTGTAGCTCTCAACGGTAGATTCATCGAAGAGAAAACCGGTGCAGCCGTCTTCAATGGTGTCAGCCAGGCCGCCGGTGCGGCGTGCAATCGGCAGCGAGCCGAAGCGCTGCGCGTACATCTGGCTTAAGCCGCAAGGCTCGTAGCGCGACGGCATCAGCAGAAAGTCACTGCCGGCGAACATGCGACGTGCGTCGGTTTCGTTGAAGCCCACTCGGACACTGACCTGGCCCGGGAAACGGGCGGCAAGTTCACGCATGGCGTCTTCTTCTTCAGGCTCGCCACGGCCGATAATCGCGATCTGCCCGCCGTTGTTGACGATGTGCTCAGCAACCCCGATGGTCAAGTCAAGACCCTTTTGGTAAACCAGGCGGGACACCACCGCGAACAGCGGGCCGGTGGACGGCTCCAGCTCGAACAGCTCGCGCACGTAGTCAGCGTTGATTTCCTTGCGGGTCCACTCGTTCGGAGCGAAGCGGCAGATCAGGTGCTCGTCGGTGGCAGCGTCCCAGCTCTCGTCGATGCCGTTGGGGATGCCGCTGAGCTGACCGCGATCGGCTTTGCTCTGCAGGAAACCTTCCAAGCCACAGCCAAAATCAGGGGTGGTGATTTCTTTGGCGTAGGTCGCGCTCACGGTCGTGATATGGCTGGAGTACGCCATGCCGGCCTTGATGAACGACAGCTGGCCGTAAAACTCCATGCCTTCCGGGCTCAATGCCGAGTCGGGAATGCCCAGCTCACGGCTGGAAGCAATGCTCACAAAGCCCTGATACGCCAGGTTGTGAATGGTGAAAATCGACGGCGTGGTCTGCCCGCGCCATTTCATGTACGCCGGCGCGAGGCCCGCTGGCCAGTCGTGGGCGTGAACCAGCTCGGGGCACCATTGGGTCTTGACCGCGCCGGCTGCGAAGTCGGCAGCCGCCAGGCCCAGGCGGGCAAAGCGAATGTGGTTGTCGGACCAGTCGCGACCGTCATTGTCACCGTAGGGCGTGCCTTCACGCTCATACAACTCGGGACAGATCAGGACGTAGATGACCAGACCGTCTTTCATGTCCATCCGGCCGATCTTGCACGGAGGCAGCGCGGCATGGCCGGGCAGCTCACTGATGATGTGGATCGGGTTGCCACTGTTGATGACCTGTGGATAGCCGGGAATCAGCACGCGTACATCGTGCAGGTGGCGCATGGCGCGCGGCAGTGCGGCAGACACGTCGCCCAGGCCGCCGGTTTTCACCAGGTCGGCCATCTCTGAAGTCACGAACAGGATCTTCTTGCGGGTAACCGAAGAAATCACTGGTTGAACAGGAGGCAGTTGCAGCACAGGTGCGCTCGTCGTTGCGAAGACCGGCAGATGGGTCAGCTCGCTGGCCGGCTGATTAAAACTCTCTCCCTTCTGGGTTTTGACAGCGGCACTAATCATCGTTTTCTCCAGTTCGATATGCAGTGTTGGTACAGCACTTGGTTGTAAACGGCCATTCCCTATGGCCAGGCACACAAGACCTACGCAAGATCGATACCCATTTACCGACTGCACATTAAGGGACAAGGTGAAAGCGGACTCTGCTTCGATTTTTCTACAGCATAGTTGCTCTATTCACATGACCTCTGCGCCCACGCAGAAGTTTCGACTATTTTTGGGTGTCATCTCTGGCCCGCGGGGTTGCGCCGGGGTGCATCGTCGAATCCGAGGCACTGCATCGATCTGCAAGTCCCTGAATGCGCCGTTGTGGAGCATGGGGTCTGGGCCTTTATTCAGGGGTGCCGCCGGTCGGATTGTTGGACAATGAACGGGCCAATGGTCTACTCCCGGCCGGCCCCTGCGCTTTTATGGGTCGAGGAAAGAACAATCTGGCCGAGTTGCCTTTTCTCGGTGCGTGCAGGACGAATTCCTGCCCCATCAGAGACATTTCCTACTTCCGTATAAGGATATTTTTTCGGCCAGGGCGTTAGAATCGCCGCCACGCGGCACGTCGGCACACTGAGTCGAGCGCCTGTTGAGGTTTCACCAGCGGTAGAGGAAGTCAATGCAAGCCCCTGAGGTTCTGGTACTGCAAGCCAGCTACAGCAATTCGGTACACGCCCAAGCCATCGGATTCCTGCTCAATCACTACGCCGAAGATGCCATGGGAGGCGGACAGTCCCTGTCTGCTGATACGCGTCAGCAACTGGCGATTGAACTGGCCAAGCGCCCCCATGCGTTCAGCGTGCTGGCGTTCATCGCTGGCGAGCCGGTTGGGCTGGTCAACTGCTTCGAGGGGTTCTCGACCTTCGCTTGCCGGCCATTGGTCAACGTTCATGATGTCGTGGTGATCGCCTCGGCGCGAGGCCAGGGCATCAGCCAGAAGATGTTGGCAAAGGTCGAGGAAATCGCCCGTCAGCGCGGCTGCTGCAAAATCACCCTCGAAGTACTGGAAGGCAACGAAGCTGCCAAAGGCGCCTACCGCAAGCTCGGCTTCGCCGACTACCAGCTGGACCCGCAAATGGGCCGCGCGTTGTTCTGGCAGAAAGCGCTGTAGCGTGCAGGTGATGGCCACAACTGGTCCCACTCGATGCGCAAACCCTTTGTAACAGTTCTTTCCTGTAAGACGATTCCGGGAGCGCGATAGGATCGCCTCCCGTATTGCTTTCAGGACTCACATGTCGCTCTCTCTGGAACCTTCCAGTCGCCGATTCCCTTCATACAGGGTTGCAGGTGTTCACCTCGCTTTATCCCGTCTAATCAGAATTTCTGTCTGGCTCGACCTGCCCTCCGGCACGTCGGGCCTTTTCATGTCTGTCCCATCGACCGAGAAGGGGCGCTGACCCATGGAATGGATCGCTGATCCCACGGCCTGGCTTGGCCTGTTGACCCTGATCGTGCTCGAACTGGTGCTGGGCATCGACAACCTGGTGTTCATTGCCATCCTCGCCGACAAGTTGCCGCCCGAGCAGCGCGACCGCGCGCGTGTCCTGGGCCTGTCGCTGGCCTTAATCATGCGTCTGGGCCTGCTCGCGAGCATTTCGTGGATGGTCACGCTGACCGAGCCACTGTTCGAAATCTTCGAGAAGAGCTTCTCCGGGCGCGACTTGATCATGCTGTTCGGCGGTGTGTTCCTGCTGTTCAAGGCGACCATGGAATTGCACGAGCGCCTCGAAGGCCACGTTACCCAGCGCGCGGGCAGCACGACCTACGCGCTGTTCTGGCCGATCGTCGCGCAAATCGTCGTACTCGACGCGGTGTTCTCCCTGGACGCCGTGATCACCGCCGTGGGCATGGTCGATGAACTGTCGATCATGATGATCGCCGTGGTGTTCTCGATCGCCATCATGATCATCGCCAGCAAACCGCTGACCGCCTTCGTCAACGCCCATCCGACGGTGATCATGCTGTGCCTGGGCTTTCTGATGATGATCGGCTTCAGCCTGACCGCCGACGGACTGGGTTTCCATATTCCCAAGGGCTATCTGTACGCCGCCATCGGTTTCTCGATCCTGATCGAGGTGTTCAACCAGATCGCCCGGGCACGGCGTAAACGCAGCGTAAAAGGCGACCTGCCACGCCGCGAGCGCACCGCCCATGCCGTGTTGCGCCTGTTGGGTGGGCGCAGGCCGAGCGCAGAGGAGGTCGGCGAGGAAATCGCCGACATGCTCGAGGGCGACAGCGACGAGGTGGTTTTCGACCGCCGTGAGCGCGTGATGATCAGCGGCGTCCTGCAATTGGCGCAGCGGCCCATTCGCGGTGTGATGACGGTGCGCAGCGACGTCGACGTAATCGATCTGGACGACACGCCGGACTCCATTCGCCAGCGACTGGTCAGCTCGTCGTACTCACGGCTGCCGCTGATCCGCGGCGGGCGCATCGACGAGCCGCTGGGCTTCGTGCACAAGAAGGAAATGCTCAACGCCTGGCTGTCCGGCGTCGAGCCGAACATCGAACACTTGGCCCGACCGACGCTCAACCTGCTTGAGAGCTTCTCGATCCTCAACGCCCTGGAACAGATGCGCGCGCAGTCCACGCACATTGCGTTCGTGATCAACGAATTCGGCGATTTCGCTGGCATCCTGACCATGACCGACATTCTCGAATCCATCGCCGGCGAACTGCCGGACGCCAGCGAGATCGAGGGGCCGGACTTGATCGAAGAAGGCGAGGGCGTGCTGGTCAATGCCGCCATGAACCTGAGTCATTTGCGCGAGCGCATCGGCTTCAAAGCGCGGGCGACGGATGACTATCAGACCTTGGCCGGACTAGTGGTAAGCCTGCTGGATCGATTGCCGGTAATCGGCGATGAGGTGCAGTGGCAGGGTTGGCACATGAAGGTCGTGCACGTGCAGGAGCGGCGGGTGACCCGCGTGCTGTTGCGCCAGACGCCTTCTTCATGATCGTCGCTGACGCATAAGCTTCCCGACACGAAAACAAAAAAGGCCTGCATTGCGCAGGCCTTTTCGTTTGCAGCGAACGCTCATTCGCTTCAGTTACTTCTGCACCACCTCGGGCATCGCGCCGGGCTGGCTGGCCGCTTTCTCCATGTGGGCATAATCACTCAGGCCTTTCGGCGCGTAGGGGTCGCCGATCAAGCGGGGCCGTGCCTTGAAGTCCAGGCTGACCAGGCTTTTCGTGGTGTCGAGTTCATCAAAGCTCAAACCCGCCAGTTGCGCCCATGTATGGATCAGGTTCGAGCTGGTGTAAGGCCGGTCGTGGATGCTCTCGAAATTCCAGTCATGGCTCTGCTTCCACTTCGGCGAGGCGTAGGCAATGAAGGGCACGGTGTACATCGGGATGGTCGGCTTGTTCTCGTTGCGGCCCAGGGTGTTGCGGCCTGGCGAGTCATAGACGTCTTCGCCGTGGTCCGAGAGGTACAGCAGGAAGCCGTTCGGGTCGGCCTTGCCGTACTCCTTGATCAGGCTGGACACCACGAAATCGTTGTACAGCACCGCGTTGTCGTAGCTGTTGTAGAACTCCAGCTTGCTGTCATCGATGTCCGCCGGCACGCCGTCACGTCCGCTGAATTTCGCGAACTCCTCCGGGAAACGGTACTGGTAGGCCATGTGCGTACCGAGCAAATGCACCACGATCAACTTGCGCGGCGCGGCGTCAGTCAGGGCCTTGGCGAACGGCGCCAGCACGTCGCCGTCGTACTGGCGGGCGTTCTGATTACGGTTGTTGTTCAGATAGACCTGCTCGTCAGCCTGCTCGGAGAAGGTGGTGAGCATGGTGTTGCGCTTGGTCATCGTCTGCTGGTTGGTGATCCAGAAGGTCTTGTAACCCGCCTGTTTCATCACGCTGACGATTGATGGCGTCTTCAGGTAAAGGTCCGGGTTCTCTTCGTCGGCGAAGGTTAATACCTGCTGCAGGGCCTCGATGGTGTAAGGCCGTGGCGTGATGACGTTGTTGAACACCTGCAGCTGATCCTTCATGGCGTCCAGGTTCGGTGTGGTCTGGCGCGGGTAGCCATATAGGTGCATCCGGCCGCGGTTGGTCGACTCGCCGATCACCAGCACCAGAGTGGTCGGCAGGTTGGCCTGCTGGTCCTTGAGGTTTTTCAGCGGCGCGATGTTGTTGCTGCTGGTCAGCATGTCCTGCATGCCGTCCAGTTGCTGGGTGTAACGGTGGTAGGCAACGATCATCTGCCATGGCACCGCCGGCTCGATACGTGATTCAAAGGCTTCCAGCGCGGTCGATGCTTCGTCGAACCGCGCAAACTGTTTGGCGAGCGGGTAGCCGATGATGCCGATCAACAGCGCCGCTGCAACGGCGTAGGCGCGGGGGCGCGGCATGTACACCGGACGCAGGCGTGTCCAAAGGAAAATCGCAAAAGCGGTGTGGGCGATGAACGCCAGTACGATCCACCACGCAAAGTACTGGGTCATGTACTCGCCGGCTTCAGAAATGTTCGATTCGAACATGATGAAGATGACGCTCTGGGAAAACTCCTGCTGATAAATGAAGAAGTAACCCAGGCTCGCCATGGAGCAGGCCCACAGAATCACGCCGATGACGGCGGCCATGACGCGGGTCTTGCGGGGAAACAGCAACATAGGTGCGAGCCAGATGCCGCTGATGACGAATGCCTGGCGGAAGCCGGCAAAACCGGTGATGCCGGTGAGCTGGATAAGCAGTTGGGTGATGCCGGAGAAGTACCAGAAAAACACAAACAGCCAGATCACGCCGGCCCAGTCGAACCCTTTCGGAGTCGCAGTGCTCCGTTTCATCGTTGCCATCAAGCGCTCCGCTACAGACCTTTCAGGCGACGAAGGACCGCCCGAATTCATTCAAGTGCCAGCAATTGGCCAGCAACCTATACGTTGAGGGTCGGGATTATGTTTTCAGGCGAGTGAAAATTTTGTCAGGGGAGGGTGGTGAAACTGGAAAAAGCTGCTACAAACGCGCACAACAGAGCGGGGCGGGGAACGTAACAGCGTGTGTCGGGTCCGACGAAGGTCGAAATGCGTGCCAGGCGTGCGGCACTACAAGAAGGACGCGAGCAAGGACGCGAGCGGGATCGAACGTTGCGCCGGCAAGCCTGCAAATCGGGCTTGCCTGGTAATGCGTGGCGAAGGAGCGTCGTGGGTCAGGCGTGCAGGGCTGTGCCGCTGCCGATGAGCTGGGCGTGCTGCAGCATCGACGTCAGCTGGGCGACTTTCTTCTGCAATACGGCGCGTTCTTCCCTGAGCTGGCGCAGCTCGTCACGACGGATGGTGACGTAAAGGGTCTGTGGAGCATTGGCTGTCATTACTGTACCCATTGCACACCTCGCAAATGGCGGATTCAACTTCATAAGGTTCTAGCAAGGACGTCTGCTACTCGGCATGTCCTGCTCACTACCTCTATCGGCCGGGATTCTGATTTCTTTTGCGTAAAAAAGGAACTTTTTTATTTACGATTGTCGCGAACGTTTCTTGATCGCGAAAACCTGCGTCATAGGGCAGTCTTGCAGACCTCTGTGCCGATGCACATGAAACATTTTTCACCGGGAAACCATAGTTTGCCTCCCCGGACTAACCCACTATGCGGCACTGGGCTATAAACTGAGGCACCTCTGAATTTGATTAAGGAGCACCTCTACATGCAACTCGGGATTGTTGGACTAGGCCGCATGGGCGGCAACATCGCACGTCGACTGATGCTCAATGGCCACACGACTGTGGTCTATGATCGCGATGAGACGTCTCGCACCACGCTTGCCAACGAAGGTTCGACACCAGCCCACGACCTCGCGTCACTGGTCGCTGCCCTGGAAAAACCGCGAGCCGTCTGGGTGATGTTGCCTGCTGGCGCTCCAACCGAAGACACCATCAACGAGCTGGCGTCCTTGCTCGATGCCGACGACGTGATCATTGACGGCGGCAACACCTTCTACAAGGACGACGTCCGTCGCTCCCTCGCGTTGAAAGACAAAAATCTGCACTACGTCGATGTCGGCACCTCCGGCGGCGTCTGGGGTCTGGAACGCGGCTACTGCATGATGATCGGCGGCGAAACCGACGTCGTCACGCGCCTCGACCCGATCTTCAAGACCCTGGCCCCGGGCATCGGCGACATCCCGCGCACCAAAGATCGTTCCAAAGACGCCGATCCGCGCGCCGAGCACGGTTACATCCACGCCGGCCCGCCGGGCGCCGGGCACTTCGTCAAGATGATTCATAACGGCATCGAGTACGGCATGATGCAGGCCTTCGCCGAAGGCTTCGACATCCTCAAGACCAAGAATTCGGACAACCTCCCGGCTGAACAGCGCTTTGACCTGAACCTGGGCGACATCGCCGAAGTCTGGCGTCGCGGCAGCGTGGTGTCCTCCTGGCTGCTGGACCTGACCGCCGATGCGCTGGCCGCCGACCCACAGCTCAACGCCTATTCCGGCTCCGTGGCCGACAGCGGTGAAGGCCGCTGGACCATCGAAGCGGCCATGGAACAGGCGGTACCGGTTCCGGTCTTGTCCACTTCGCTGTTCGCCCGCTTCCGCTCACGTCAACAAAGCACGTACGGCGACAAAATGCTGTCCGCCATGCGTTTCGGATTCGGTGGTCATAAGGAACCAAAATAATGGGTCTGTCCCGCAGCAAGCAGAATGCGCCGGTCGCTCCGGCGACCACGCTGTTTCTCTTCGGCGCCCATGGTGATCTGGTCAAACGGCTGCTGATGCCGGCCCTCTACAACCTGTTTCGCGACGGGTTGGTGGGGGAGGACCTGCACATCGTCGGCGTTGACCACAACACCGTCAGCGATGCCGATTTCGCCAAAAAGCTCGAGGACTTCATTCGTCAGGAGGCGGCCAGCAAGGTCGCCCAGGGCGGCGAAGAGCCTCTGGATCCGGCGCTGTGGGGCAGCCTGTCGAAGCGCATCACGTACATCACCGGCGATTTTCTCGACGATTCCACGTACGCGGACATCGACGCAAAGATCAAGAGCACGGGCACCCGCAACGCCGTGTTCTACCTGGCGACCGCGCCGCGTTTCTTCAGTGAAGTGACGCAGCGTCTGGGCTCTTCCGGGCTGATGGTCGAAGACGACGAGAGCTTCCGTCGCGTGGTGATCGAGAAGCCGTTCGGCCACGACCTGCCCAGCGCTGTCGCACTGAACAACTGCTTGCTGAAGGTCATGAGCGAGAAGCAGATCTACCGGATCGACCATTACCTGGGCAAGGAAACGGTGCAGAACATTCTGGTTAGCCGGTTCTCCAACGGTCTGTTCGAGTCGTTCTGGAACAACCATTACATTGACCACGTGCAGATCACCGCGGCCGAAACCGTGGGCGTTGAAACCCGTGGCAGCTTTTACGAGACCACTGGCGCGCTGCGGGACATGGTGCCCAATCACCTGTTCCAGCTGCTGGCGATGGTGGCAATGGAACCGCCCGCTGCTTTCGGTGCTGATGCTGTGCGCGGCGAGAAGGCCAAGGTGGTGGGTGCGATCCGGCCCTGGTCGGAAATGGAAGCGCTGGCCAACTCGGTGCGCGGTCAGTATTCCGAGAGCAGCGTCGACGGCAAGGCGGTCACAGGTTATCGCCAGGAAGACCGCGTTGATGCCGAGAGCAACACTGAAACCTACGTCGCGCTCAAGGTGATGATCGACAACTGGCGCTGGATGGGCGTGCCGTTCTACCTGCGCACCGGCAAGCGCATGAGCGTGCGCGACACCGAGATCGCCATCTGCTTCAAGCCGGCGCCGTACGCGCAGTTCCGTGACACCGATGTCGACAGCGTCGCGCCAAACTTCCTCAAGATCCAGATCCAGCCTGACGAAGGCATGTGGTTTGATCTACAGGCGAAAAAGCCCGGTCCGACCCTGGATATGCAGACCATCGAGCTGGGTTTTGCCTACAAGGACTTCTTCGAGATGCAGCCGTCGACCGGGTACGAAACCCTGATCTACGACTGCCTGACCGGCGACCAGACCCTGTTCCAGCGCGCCGACAACATCGAGAACGGCTGGCGTGCCGTGCAGCCATTCATCGATGCCTGGGCCAAGGATCCGCAAGTGGAGCTGTACCACGCGGGTGAAGACGGACCGGCGGCGGCCGATGAGTTGCTGGCCCGTGACGGTCGCACGTGGCAGCGTCTGGGATGACTGAGGTCTCGCAACCCCTCATCCAGTTCATGTTGTCCGACATCGACGGCACGCTGCTGCACCCCGATCACAGCCTCAGCCAGGCCAATATCGACGCGGTGCGCAAACTGCAGAAGGCCGGGATTCATTTCTCGGTCGCCAGCAGCCGTCCGCCACGGGCCATGCGTCAACAGATCGAGGCCCTTGGCATCAAGCTGCCAACCGTGGCGTTCAACGGCGCCAATATCATCAACCCGGACGGCAGCCTGTTGAAGGCTCACCGCATCCCTGCCACCGCGGCGCGCACCAGCCTTGAGCTGTTCGCCAGCGAGGCGGTGGCGGTTTGGGTGTTTGCGGATGACCAGTGGCTGCTGCTCAATCCCGAAGGGGATTACGTGGAGCATGAGCGCAACACGCTGGGCTATGACTTCGTTCAGGTCGACAGCTTCGACGACTACCTGGACCGCATCGACAAGATCGTCGCGGCGAGCAAGGACTTCGAGCTGCTCAAGCGCCTTGAGGTCCAACTCAACCCGCTGATTGCCAAGTCTGCACTGGCAGCGCGTTCGCAATCCTACTACCTGGACGTCACCGCGCTGGACGCTAACAAGGGCACAGCCCTTGAGACGCTGGCCGATGCGTTGGGCGTGCCGCTGTCCCACACGGCTGCAATCGGTGATGCGGGCAACGACGTGGCAATGTTCCTGCGCGCCGGGCTGTCGATCGCGATGGGGCAGGCCGAAGTCGGCGTCAAGACTCAGGCCAATTACGTCACCGACAGCAATGCCGATGACGGGTTGGCCAAGGCCATCGAGCGATACATCCTGCCTCGATAATCGGGGCAGCGATTGCGCTGCTACTCACGGGTACCGCCACTCGAGGGCGCGGCGGACAACAAGAATAAAGTGCTCAACAAGAGGGATAATTGCCCGATGGCTGTGTTGATTGAAGACTACGCGCTGCTCGGCAACTGCCGAACTGCAGCGCTGGTGGCCCGCGACGGGTCGCTGGACTGGCTGTGTTTCCCGCGCTTTGATGCGCCCGCCTGTTTTGCCGCGCTACTCGGCGACAGCAACAACGGGCGCTGGAAGCTGGCCCCGGTGGACGGCAGTGCGCAATCACGCCGTCGCTATCGGGACGGCACACTGATTCTCGAAACCCTCTTCACCACCGACACCGGACAGGCGCTGCTCATCGATTTCATGCCCATGGAAATCGACAGCAGCGTGGTCCGGATCGTCGTTGGCGTGGAAGGGCGTGTGGATTTCTCCATGGACCTGGCGATTCGCTTCGACTACGGCAGCACCGTGCCGTGGGTCGAGAAACGCGAGCCGCACACCATGACCGCTGTTGCAGGGCCGAACATGCTGGTGCTGAGCACGCCCGCCGAACTGCACCCGATGGACCATCACACCGAGAGTCTCTTCAGCGTTGAAGCCGGCCAGCGCCTGGGTTTCGCGCTGTCCTGGCAGGTCTCCCATGACCCGGTGCGCGCTGGCTTCGATGTTGAGTCGGCGCTGCAACAGACCGAAAGGTTCTGGCGTGAATTTTCCGACCGCTGTCCCGATGTCGGTCCCTGGACGGATCAAGTCAAGCGCTCGCTGATCACCCTCAAAGCCATGACCTACGCGCCAACCGGCGGGATTGTCGCGGCGGTGACCACCTCGTTACCGGAGCAACTGGGCGGCGAACGCAACTGGGATTACCGCTTCTGCTGGCTGCGCGATGCGACCATGACCCTGCTGGCGTTCATGAACCTGGGCTACTTCGAAGAAGCGACCGCGTGGCGCAACTGGCTGCTGCGCTCCATCGCCGGCAACCCGGAGCAGGTGCAAATCATGTACGGCCTGGCAGGCGAGCGGCGCTTGCTGGAGTATGAGTTGCCCTGGCTGGCCGGTTACGAGCAGTCGCGTCCCGTGCGGATCGGCAATGGCGCGGCCAGTCAGGTGCAGCTTGACGTGTACGGCGAAGTGGCCGACGCCATGACCCAGGCACTCAAAAACGGTTTGCCGGCGTTGCCGCGTAGCACGGAAATCCAGAAAGTGATCATGCCGTTTCTGGAAAAGGTCTGGCACCAGCCGGACGCCGGCATCTGGGAAATCCGCTCGGCGCCACGGCATTTCACCCATTCCAAAGTCATGGCGTGGGTGTCGTTCGATCGTAATGCCGGTGTGCTGGCGCACAGCGAGAGCCCTGAAGACCGCGAGCGGGGACGGCATTATCGGGCGGTCGCCGATGAGATCCACGCCGACGTCTGCGCCAACGGTTACGACACCGCGCTGGGCAGCTTCGTGCAGACCTACGGCGGTCAGGAAATGGACGCCAGTCTGCTGCAGATTGCGCTGACCGGCTTCCTCCCCATCGACGACCCCCGCGTCACCGGCACCGTCACACGGATTGAACAGTCGCTGATGAAGGACGGCCTGCTGCTGCGCTACGACAGCGAACGCAGCACCGATGGCGTGTCGGGCAGCGAAGGGACCTTCCTGGTCTGTTCGTTCTGGCTGGCTGACGTCTACGTGCTCCAAGGCCGCGACGAAGAAGCCCAGGTTCTGTTCGAACGCCTGTGCGGCTTGTGCAACGACGTCGGCCTGCTCGCCGAACAATACGACCCCCGGCAAAACCGCATGCTTGGCAACTTCCCCCAGGCCTTCAGCCACATCGGCATCATCAACACAGCCCTGAATCTTCACCGCGTCGTCTGCCCCGTGAAGAGCCGCGCGGCCACACCCTCCTAGCGGAAACGGCATCAGCCGGGAAGGCGTCAGGAATCACACCGCTGGATTGAGGGTGCCCGCGCCGGCCTCTTCCCGGCTAAAGCCAGTCCTACCAAGAATTCGTGCAGCCAGCCGGATCGGCCTCAGCCTGAGATGGACGCGGAGCGTCCGAGGATGCATACCCACGCGGAGCGTGGGCACGATCAGCATGGGATCGGCTACGCACCCTGTGGGACCGGCTTCAGCCGGGAAGCTGTTGATCTGCTTTTGATGTTGATCTTCAAACACATAACGCCCAGACGACACCCATCGCGACTTGGGTGCAGGCCGAACGCAGACGACGCGCAGTGGGCCGAGCCGCATGGATGCGGCGAGAGCGCCGTCAGGACATGGATGTCCGTTCGGCGCGGGCCCACGGAGCGTCGTCGGAGTGAGGGTATTCCGACGAAGGAGGAACCTAGCCAGAAGCAAGCACCCTTGGTTACTTGGGGTGCTTTTCCAAGTAACTCGCCGAAGGCGAAACAGTCTGCCCCCAGGCAGACGCTTGTGATCTTAAGGATCTTCGACGCCGTCCGCGAGCAACGCCCCGATGATCACCGCGCCTTGCGAAACGTAAAATTAATCCGCTGCTCCCCCAACTGCGGATGCTCCGCCTGCCGAACCGGCATCACCCCATGAAAGCGCAACCGATCAACCCCGCCCCACACCACCACATCCCCATGAAACAACGGCACCCGCTCGGTTGGATCACTGCGCTGATGCCCGCCAAACAAAAACATCGCCGGCAACCCCAGCGACACCGACACCACCGGCCACTCATAACCGCGCTCATCCTTATCCTGATGAAGCGACATCTTTGCCCCGGGGATGTATCGATTGATCAGGCACGCATCCGGCGCAAAGGCCGCAAACCCCGCCTCTGAAGCGGCCGCCACCGCCAGCTCCAGAAACACCTCGGGCATCGCCGGCCACGGCTGACCTGTAAGAGGATCGATCGGAGAATATTGATAGCCACTGCGATCAGTGGTCCACCCGAACTCCCCGCAACTGCTCAAGGCCACCGACATCGTGTAACCGCCGGGCGTGACCATGTTGCGGAACGGTGCCTGAGTCAGAACCGACTCCAGCGCAGGCAGTAAACGCTTGATGAAGGGCAGGGCGAAGCCACGGAACACGAACGACTCCGGCCCGATCTGCTCCCGTGAGGGCGCTTGCGGGGTATCCTCCGCGAACAGATCGAACGTCGCCGGCGTCGTGCCTTTGCGCTGCATCACCATGGGCTTCCCCGGTTCAGATTTCGCTTACAGGGCCTTGCTGACCTTCACATCGCTGATGATATCGGCGCTGTCACCGTGCATCTTCTGCAGGGCCGCCAACGCCTCATCGGCGGAAGGCGACTGCAACAGGGCGAATTCAAAACGACGCTCGCCGTTGAGCTTGTAGCTGATGGCATATTTGGCGACGGGGGCAGGGGTGCTCACATTTGACTCCTTGGAAACGCTGACCGGATGACCGCGAAAAAAACACGAAGCTTTCACGCTAGCCGGTGTTCAATGGCGCATCAGCTCAGACGCGAGGACGAGCGGCGGACGATTTTGATCGAATGGGTGAAGGCAGTCTTGCGCCCGCCATGGCTGTCGAGTTTGCGGCCGGCGGTGTCGATGGTGATGTTCCAGAAGCCGGTGCTGGGCACCGCGATCTTGGCAGGGAAACGATCAAATGCGCCGCCGTGGTAGGTGTGACGGCCGCCGTTTTTGAAGCTGCGGAAGTTGGCATCACTCATCAGGCGTATGTTGCAAAGCTGGGAGCATTCGATGACGACCATGTCGTCTTCGTTGAGATGCTCGCGCTGGTGAACGAATTTCATGGGTGTCTCCGGAGACAGCGTTCTCGAAAACCCGAAACGATAGCACGGCGAGCCTGAGCATTGATCATCACGGCGGGTTTAATTAAACAAGGACTCGCTTGATCGACGCGGCCTTGACAGCCAGCCTGGCAGTTAAAAAAGCTGACGCGCGGGATTTAATCCGGATCAGGCTTGTCGTAAGCACCTTTACTGGAGGGATTGTATGAAATTGGCGGTTGTTATTCTGGCACTGGCGATGACCGGTTGCGCCACAGTCACGGACATCGAACACACCCCGGCGACCATGAGCGTCATGTCCGGCAAGTCGCCGAAAGATTATGCCGCATGCTTTGTCGGACGCATCTCTGACAGCCGCAAGCCGCCGCAGATCGAGCCCCACAAAGAGGGCTTGCGCATCATCGTTCCACAGAAGTTGCTGACCAGTGACCCTGCTGCCATCGTTGACATCGAGACCCGCTCCAGCGGCAGCTCGATCAAGCTGTTCGAGCGCTTGTCGAATAACCCGCTGCGGCCCAAAGACGTGCAGCACGCCGTGACAGCCTGTATTTCGGGCGAGTGACGCGGTTACGGGCGGATCAAGCGTGACGCGTGTCAGCGGTTAGACGGGTGATACGTTATTTGCAGACCACCAGCACCGTGCGGTTTTTATAATTGCCGACATCTACACCCAGGGTCTTGTCATCTTCCTTGGGTTGCGGTGTGCCGTTGGTGCTGACGATGTTGTAACCGGTGCCCGCGCAGGAGGCGTCAGCCTTTTCGTAGCAGGCGGCCCAGGACATGGCTTCGCCGGAGCAGTCGATGCTCAACGCCTGCTTGCCGTCTTTGAGGTAGGTGTTCTGCGCAGTCGCGCAGCCGGTCAGGGCCAGTACAGCAATGACGGATAAGATCTTGATCATGGTGGAATGCTTCGCGATGAGGGCCGGTGTGGGAATTGCTAATCTGAGACTGAAAGGCAGTGCCATCGTTCCGGCATCACCGTAGATTTTTTGCAGGCCTCCTGCGGCCACATTCGAGGCCGAAGCCGCGCAAGAAAGGCCTCGGCCGCACTCCATTGCAGAGCGGGCCGGGGCCGCCTGATCAGTCCTTCTTGTCAGCCCGACGACGCGGGGCTGGCGTGTCCTCAAACACGGCGGCGACTTCAATGGCGCTGCTCTCGCTGGCGAACGGGCCTGCCACGGCTTCACCGTCGTGGCCTACCAGCCACCATTGGCCGTCCTGGAGCTTTTTGATCTGGTACCCGTTAACGCTTTTGACTTCAGACATCGACTCGTCTCGATTGATAATTCAGGCGTCCATGATAATCGGCAAATGCCAAAGGGCAATCGCACAATTTCCCACGCGTGGTGGCGAACAGGGCTACGCTTGCGAAGGTCAACGAACGGCGGTTACGGGGCGCGGGATGCACTCGTACGAAGGACAGCATGGAATTCCAATAATCAGTGGGTGAAGCGTGGCGAGAGATCGGGTTGCTGAGCTATTTGCGCAGCCATTTGCGGAACTATCCGCGTCAGCGTTCCTCTACCTAGGCAGCGAACGGCCAGTAGCGGCATTGTAAGGTTATCGCCGCCTCATTAGACTGCGCCGCAACACCCCCAGCTCATCAAGGATTTATATGATCAAGAAATGCTTGTTCCCTGCAGCCGGTTACGGCACTCGCTTTTTGCCAGCGACCAAGGCCATGCCCAAAGAGATGCTGGCAGTTGTCAACAAGCCGCTGATCCAATACGGCGTGGAAGAAGCACTGGCTGCGGGTTTGAACCAAATTTCCATCGTCACCGGCCGCGGCAAGCGCGCGCTGGAAGACCATTTCGATATCAGCTACGAGCTGGAGCACCAGATCAAGGGCACCGACAAGGAAAAGTACCTGGTCGGTATCCGCAAGCTGATCGACGAGTGCAGCTTTTCCTACACTCGCCAGACCGAAATGAAGGGGCTGGGGCACGCGATTCTGAGCGGTCGTCCGCTGATCGGTAACGAGGCATTTGCCGTGGTGTTGGCGGATGACTTGTGCGTAAACCTGGAAGGCGATGGCGTTCTGGCACAGATGGTCAAACTGCACCAGCAGTACAAGTGCTCGATCGTTGCGATTCAGGAAGTCGACCCGAACGAGACCAACAAGTACGGCGTTATTGCTGGCGAAGAAATCAAGCCAGGCCTGTTCCGCGTCACTGACATGGTCGAGAAGCCGGCGCCGGACGTTGCCCCGTCCAACCTCGCCATCATCGGTCGTTATATCCTGACCCCGGACATCTTCGAGAAGATCGAAAACACTGAGCCAGGCAAAGGCGGCGAAATTCAAATCACCGACGCCCTGATGAAGCAAGCGGCTGAAGGCAACGTGCTGGCCTACAAATTCCAGGGCAAGCGCTTCGACTGCGGTGGCGCTGAAGGCTACGTTGAAGCCACCAACTTCTGCTTCGAGCACTTCTACAAGACCGGCAAATCGACTCAGTGATGCATCTGTATCGGTAGTCAGCGTTTAGCTGTGCTGTCAGACAAAGCCACCTTCGGGTGGCTTTGTCGTTTCTGTCCTACGGAACTTGCCGAGCGCGCTCAAGCGGTTATGCTAGCGCATCGCTTAGGAGAGACACATGAGCTACGACTTTGACCTTTTTGTAATTGGCGCAGGCTCGGCCGGCGTTCGGGCGGCGCGGTTTTCCGCCGGTTTCGGCGCGCGCGTGGCGGTGGCCGAGAGCCGTTATCTGGGGGGCACGTGCGTCAACGTCGGTTGCGTACCGAAAAAGCTGATGGTCTACGGCGCGCACTATTCGGAAGACTTCGAACAGGCGAAAGGGTATGGCTGGAGCAGTGGCGAGGCGCATTTCGACTGGCCCACCCTGATCGCTAACAAGAACCGTGAAATCAGCCGTCTCAACGGCGTCTACCGCAAGCTGCTGGACAACAGCGGCGTCACGTTGATGGAAGGCCACGCGCGCCTGCGCGGCCCCCACGAAGTTGAAATCAACGGCCAGGTTCACACTGCTGAACACATCATGATCGCCACCGGTGGCTGGCCTCAGGTTCCGCAGATTCCGGGCCGTGAGCACGCCATCACCTCCAACGAAGTGTTCTTCCTCGAACAGATGCCCAAGCGCGTCGTCGTGGTCGGCGGCGGCTACATTGCGGTGGAATTCGCCTCGATCTTCAACGGCCTGGGGGCTGATGTCTCGCTGATGTACCGCGGCGAATTGTTCCTGCGCGGCTTCGACGAAAGCGTGCGCACCCATCTCCACGAAGAGCTCGCCAAGCGCGAGATGGACATTCGCTTCAAGACCGAAATCAACAGCATCGAGAAGCTGGCCGACGGCACGTTGCAACTGAGCCTGAATGACGGCAGCAGTTTCAACACCGATTGCGTGTTCTACGCCACCGGACGCCGTCCGATGCTGGACAACCTGGGCATGGACACCGTCAACGTCGAACTGGATGACAAGGGCTTCATCAAGGTCAACGGTGACTACCAGACCACCGAGCCGTCGATCATCGCCGTCGGCGACATCATCGGTCGCGTGCAGTTGACGCCGGTGGCCCTCGCCGAAGGCATGGCCGTCGCGCGGCGTCTGTTCAAACCCGAGCAGTACCGCCCCGTGGATTACCGCCACATTCCCACTGCCGTGTTCAGCCTGCCGAACATCGGCACGGTCGGCCTCACCGAGGCCGAAGCCATGAAGGACGGGTATGAGGTGCAGGTATTCGAAAGCAAGTTCCGGCCAATGAAGCTGTCGTTGACCGACAACCAGGAGCGCACCCTGATGAAGCTGGTGGTCGACGCCAAAACCGATCGCGTGCTGGGTTGCCACATGGTTGGCCCGGACGCCGGCGAGATCATCCAGAGCCTGGCGATCGCACTCAAGGCCGGCGCCACCAAACAGATTTTCGACGACACCATTGGCGTGCATCCTACGGCGGCGGAAGAATTCGTCACCATGCGCACGCCGACGCGCTAAGCCTTTCGCAGCACGCGTCACTGAACATCGCACACAGCACAACGCACACGTGAACGGTCCGGCCTCCATGGAGGGAGCTGGACGAGCCATTGTTTTTAGGGACGGACCCACTCTTTGACCAGCACGAGTTTTTCGGCAGCCATGCCTTTGAATCCAGCAGGACCTGACGACCAGGCGCTTTCCAGAACCGAAGCGCTCGAAGAAAGTGAACGGCAGTTTCGCAGCCTCGCCGACAACATGAGTCAGTTGGCCTGGATCGCCGATCCCGCCGGGCGCATCCATTGGTACAACGAACGCTGGTACAGCTACACAGGCACCTCTCACGAGGCGATGATGGCGCTGGGCTGGCGATCACTGCATCACCCTGACCATGGCCAGCGCGTCGAGTCGCGTCTGAAGCGCTGCTTCGCCACCGGCTCGTTGTGGGAAGACACCTTTCCCCTGCGAGGCAAGGACGGCCAGTACCGCTGGTTCCTCTCCCGTGCGTTGCCGATCCGCGATGAGCGCGGCAGCATCATCCATTGGCTGAGCACGAGCACGGACATCACGGCGCAGGTCAGTGCCGAGGACGCGCTGCGCGAGCTGAACGAGAGCCTTGAGCAGCGCGTCGCCGCGCGTACCCGCGAACTGGCCGAAAGCAACCAGCGCCTGCAGGTCGAAATCAGTGAGCGTGCCCAGGCCGAAGAAGCGCTGCGCCATGCGCAGAAGATGGATGCCATCGGCCAGTTGACCGGTGGCATAGCCCACGACTTCAACAACATGCTGACCGGGGTGCTCGGCGCGCTGGATCTGATTCAACGTCGTGTGGCGGCAGGGCGAGTGTCGGAAATCGATCGCTACATCGAGGCCGCGATGAGTTCCGCCAACCGCGCCGCGTCGCTCACCCACCGCCTGCTCGCGTTCGCCCGTCGCCAGTCGCTCAATCAGTGCCCCGTCGACGTCAACCACATGGTGATGTCCATGGAAGAACTGGTGCGCCGCACCATCGGTGAAAGCATCGAGCTGGAAGTCGATCTGCACGCGACGTCGTGCCTGACCAACACCGATGAGCATCAGCTCGAAAACGCTTTGCTCAACCTGGTCATCAATGCCCGCGACGCGATGCCCGATGGTGGCCGGCTGTTGATCCAGACCGAACTCACCCACATCCCGTTGTTGCAGGACGCTCTGGCGCCGGGTGACTACGTTCGCCTTCGGGTGCAGGACACCGGGCTGGGCATGTCCAGCGAAGTGATTGCGCGAGCGTTTGATCCGTTTTTCACCACCAAACCGATCGGGCAGGGCACCGGACTGGGTCTGTCGATGGTGTATGGGTTCATCAATCAGACCGGGGGCCGCGTCAGCATTACCAGCGAAGAAGGGCGCGGCACGCGGATCGATTTGCTGCTGCCCTGTCATCACGATGCGGCGGAGCAGGCGCCTGCCGTCGATCGCAGCATCGAGCCGCTGCGCGCCAGTCAGGGCGAGCGGGTCCTTGTGGTCGAAGACGAGCCCGATGTGCGCATGCTGGTGGTGGATGTGTTGAAGGACCTGGGCTATCGCGTCCAGGTGGCCTGCGACAGCCATGAAGCGCTGCTGGTCCTGCAGGGTGCCGAGCCGATCGATTTGCTGGTGACGGATGTTGGGCTGCCGGGTTTGAATGGCCGCCAGTTGGCAGAAGTCGCCCGCCAGCATCGCCCCGGGCTGAAGGTGTTGTTCATGACCGGTTATGCGCGCGAAGCGCAAGTGCGCGGCGACTTTCTCGACGATGGCATGGAATTACTCACCAAGCCGTTCGGCATCGACGAACTTGCCCGGCGAGTGAGTCGGCTGATCGAGGTCCTCTGACTACGCTCACAACGTTTTCTATTAATAATCCATGTTTATAGTCAAAACCAATCGTAAGCATGAGCTTTGCCAATGAGTCTCGGCCGACGATTTTGCGTAGTATCCTCCCCATCGAATTTGTAGCACCTATTTTCACAACCCTCAGGAGATTCACCGATGCCTATCATCAACAGCCAAGTCAAACCGTTCAAAGCAACTGCTTACAAGAACGGCAACTTCGTAGAAGTGTCGGACGCCGACCTGAAAGGCAAATGGTCTGTGGTGTTCTTCTACCCGGCTGACTTCACCTTCGTTTGCCCGACCGAGCTGGAAGACCTGGCCGACAACTACGCTGCCTTCCAACAGCTGGGCGTCGAGATCTACAGCGTTTCCACCGACACCCACTTTGCCCACGCTGCCTGGCACAACACTTCGCCAGCCATTGGCAAAATCCAGTACACCATGATCGGTGACCCGACGCTGACCATCTCCCGCAACTTCGACGTACTGATCGAAGAAGCAGGTCTGGCTGACCGTGGCACTTTCGTGATCAACCCGGAAGGCGAAATCAAAATCGTCGAACTGAACGACGGTGGTGTTGGCCGTGACGCTTCCGAGCTGCTGCGCAAAATCAAGGCCGCTCAGTACGTTGCTGCACACCCGGGCGAAGTCTGCCCAGCCAAGTGGAAAGAAGGCGAGGCCACTCTGGCTCCGTCCCTGGACCTGGTTGGCAAGATCTAAGTCGTCATGACCGGATCGGGGGCGATGAGCCCATAGGCACGTAAACCGCATCGCCCCCAAAAAACGCCCGGGCGGTTATCGCTCGGGCGTTTTTTTTGTAGAACTCGCTGGATTCTGAACAGGATCCAGACCCTGAAAGTGAAGAAGGAAGCCGAACCATGTTGGACGCCAATCTTAAAGCTCAGTTGAAATCTTACCTGGAGCGGATCACTCGCCCGATCGAGATCATTGCGTCCCTTGATGACGGCGCAAAATCTCAGGAAATGCTGGCCCTGCTCAATGACATCGTCAGCAGCTCCGACAAGATCACCCTGGACACCACTGGCAGCGATGCACGCACGCCGTCCTTCGCCCTGAACAGCCCGGGCCAGGACATCAAGCTGCGCTTTGCCGGCTTGCCAATGGGTCACGAATTCACCTCGCTGGTATTGGCGCTGCTGCAAGTCGGCGGCTACCCGTCCAAATCCTCCGAGGAAACCATCGAGCAGGCCCGCAGCCTGACCGGTGAGTTCAAGTTTGAAACCTACTTCTCGCTGACCTGCCAGAACTGCCCCGACGTGGTCCAGGCGCTGAATCTGCTGGCCGTGCTCAACCCGAACGTGCAGCACGTCGCCATCGAAGGCAGCCTGTTCCAGCAAGAAGTCACCGACCGCCAGATCATGTCCGTGCCTAGCATCTACCTGAACGGCGAGTTGTTCGGCCAGGGCCGCATGAACCTGGAAGAGATTCTGGCGAAGATCGACACCAGCGCCGGTGATCGTCAGGCCGAGAAGCTCAATGGCAAAGAAGCGTTCGACGTGCTTGTCGTCGGCGGCGGCCCGGCCGGTTCTGCCGCAGCGATCTACGCTGCCCGCAAAGGTATCCGCACCGCGGTGGCGGCCGAGCGTTTTGGCGGCCAGGTGCTCGACACCATGGCGATCGAGAACTTCATCTCGATGCAGCATACCGAAGGGCCAAAGCTGGTGGTCGCGCTCGAAGAGCACGTCAAGCAGTACGAAGTCGACGTAATCAACCTGCAGCGCGGCGAGCAATTGATTCCGGGCAAGAACGGCGAGCTGCATCAGGTCAAGTTCGCCAGCGGCGGCGTGCTCAAAGGCAAGACCGTGATCCTGGCGACCGGCGCACGCTGGCGTGAAATGAACGTCCCGGGCGAACAGCAATACCGCAACAAGGGCGTGGCGTACTGCCCGCACTGTGACGGTCCGTTGTTCAAAGGCAAGCGCGTCGCGGTGATTGGCGGCGGCAATTCCGGCGTCGAAGCGGCCATCGACCTGGCGGGTATCGTGTCCCACGTCACCCTGCTGGAATTCGACGCCAACCTGCGCGCCGACGCGGTGCTGCAACGCAAGCTGCACAGCCTGCCAAACGTGACGGTCTTGACCAGCGCGTTGACCAGCGAAGTGACCGGCGACGGCCAGAAGGTCAACGGCCTGCGCTACAAGAACCGCCTCACCGGTGAAGAAATCACCGTAGAGCTGGAAGGCATCTTCGTGCAGATCGGCCTGCTGCCGAACACCGAGTGGCTCAAGGGCACCGTCGAGCTGTCGCCACGGGGTGAGATCATCATCGATCAACGCGGTGAGACGTCCATCCCGGGCATCTTCGCTGCCGGTGACGTGACCACCGTGCCGTACAAGCAGATCGTGATCGCGGTCGGCGAGGGCGCCAAAGCGTCGCTCAGCGCCTTCGACCACCTGATCCGCACCAGCGCCCCGGCGTAATGGTTTATTAGTGGGACCGGCTTCTGCCGGGAAGGCGTCATCCGCCATACCCTTGAACCCATGGCCAGAAACAAAAAAACCTCATGAGCGATCATGAGGTTTTTTTTGGGTCTGTCACTTATGCGTTCATGAGATATCTGCCTTGTAGGGGCGGGCCTCCGTGCTATTCTCGCGCCCGTTTTTATTCACTGCCGTGGAAACCCCGTGAAATTCATCCATCAACGCGAACACCTGAATGAAGGCGACATCGTGGTGATCGAGTCCTCGAACACCTGCAACATCCGCCTCATGAGTGACGCCAACTTCCGCAGCTTCAAGAACGGCGGCCGGCACACCTATCACGGCGGCGCCTTCGACCGTTTTCCGGCGAAAATTGCCGTGCCCAGCACCGGCTTCTGGAATATCACTCTCGACACGGTCACGCAGCGGGCGATCAGTGTGACGCGCAAGCCTAATCTCAAACACTCGATCAAGATCGTGCGTCGGTCAGGTTCGACGCTTCAGCACTGAAGTCTCTGATGATTGCGCATTCACCGGCGTGAACCGGGCCCGCCATTGCAGCGGGCCCGGGCAGGGTGGTCAGAGTTTCGGCAGCTGACCGATGCGGCCCATCATTTCGGTGACGATCTGCAGGTCCAGCAGGAACTGCTCGGTGGTCTTGAACTCGGCGTCGGTGTGACCGGTGTATTTGACGTCGGGTTTGGCCAGACCGAACTGCACCCCGTTGGGCAGCTCGTGCACTGACGTGGCGCCGGCGGACGTGCCGAACTTGTGCTCCATGCCCAGGTTCTCGGTGGCGACGGCCAGCAGCGCCTTGACCCACTCGCCCTCGGGATTGCGGTACATCGGCTCGGCGATCGAGTAATTAAAGCCCGGCGTGATGTGGCTCTGCTGGGTCCAGGCCGTCAGCTTCTGAGCGATTTCCGCCTTCAGCGCTTCCGGTGTTTTGCCCCTTGGTACACGCAGGTTGACCGCCAGCTTGAAGGCTTTGTCGTCCATCGCCACGTAGGTCTGCGAGGCCGTCAACGGCCCCATGAACTCATCGCTGAAGCCAACGCCCAGTTTGGCGCCCAGGTAATCCAGGCCCCAGTTGTCAGCGGCGTAGTGCGCGGCGTCGGTGATCGCGTTGTGCTTGAGCGCGACTTTGCCGTCCAGGCCGTTGATGAAATCGAGCATCCGCGCCACCGGGTTAACCCCTGATTCAGGTTCGGAGGAGTGGGCCGAGACGCCGGTGACCGTCAGCTTGACGTCCTGGCCCGCGACTTCTGCGTCGACCTTGAAGTTGCCACCGTTGCGCTGGGCGTAATCGGCGCCGGCTTTCTGCAACTCGGCTGCCAGTTCAGCGGGGTGATCGCTGACCAGCGTCACGACTGATTTCGACGGGATCTGGTTGGTCGCCATGCCGCCGGTCATCGAGGTGATTTCGGCGCCAGTGCCTTCGGCGGTGCGACGGGGAAAGCTGGCCATGACCGTGCCGTAACCTTTCTCTGCGATGACCACCGGGTAGCTGCCGTCGAGCGCCAGGTTGTAGGCCGGCGTCGGGTTGCGCTCGAAGTAATAGGGAATGGCGTCACCGGAGGTTTCTTCAGTGGTGTCGATCAGCAGCTTGAAATTGCGCGCCAGGGGCAGCTTTTCTTCCTTGATCACCTTCATGGCGTACAGCGCGACGACGATGCCGTTTTTGTCATCCTCGGTGCCACGCCCGTACATGCGGTCGCCGATCAGGGTCACTTTGAACGGATCGAGGCGAGTGCCGTCGGCCAGCAACCAGTTTTCCGGGGTGACCGGCACGACGTCGGCGTGGGCGTGAATCCCCACTACCTCAGGGCTTGAGCCCTCAAGCGAGACTTCATACACGCGATTGTCGATGTTGCGGAAGGTCAGGTTGAACGACTGGGCGAGGGTTTTGATTTTCTCGGCAATCTTGATGAACGCCGGGTTGTCGTGCTGCGCGATGCCAGCGGTCTGGAACGTGGGGATGGCGACCAGCTCACGCAGGGTTTCGGTGGCGGCGCTGCCGTATTTCACCCGCGCGTAAATGCCCAGCAGGCGATGGATATCGTTCTGCTCATCGGCTGAAAGCTTCTTGTTGGCGAGGAAAGCGTTGATCGCCGGTTCGATGCCCGCAGCCTTGGCCACGTCGGTGGTGCTGACGGTCTTGAGGAACTGGCGGAAATCCGTAACGGCGTTTTCCTTGAAACTGCCGACAATCGTGCCGCTCTGTTGCGCGGTGAGGTTGGCGAAAGCGGCGGGTGCGAAAGAGGATACGCCGGCCAGCATCAGTGCAGCGGCGATTTGCTTGAGCGAAAAGTCCATTGGGTGGGGCATTCCTTGGCAGGCATGTTGAGAGAAATGTCTGATCGTTCGATCAGAAACCACCGCACGCTACCATCGCCGGTGGAGCAGGGGGAGTCCTCAGTCGGATATCTGTCGCCTTGAAGGGTAAAAGCGGCGCAGAACCATAAATCATTCAGGCTGTTGAATGGCCTGAAAAAATAGGTGCGAATTGGCCTCACCCGTCCGACATAACCGGCTACGCTGATGGCGCAGCGCGACGGCATGGTGTTGATGTACATGGTTTTCCGTAGCCGCAAACCATTAAGGTCTTACCTCTAAGGAAATCCATGAAACTGCGTCAATACGCTGACCGGACGCTGTGTGCGTTACTGGTTCTAATGAGTGTGGGCATTTGCCAGGGGGCAGAGCAGCAGCGCGTAAACATTGGCTCGGTGAACATGACCGGCGGCAAAATCTCACAATGCGCGTTGGGTTATCGCACCTACGGCACCCTGGCAGAAGATCGCAATAACGTCGTGCTGGTGACAACCTGGCTGGCCGGACGGACGTCCGATCAGGCTGACATGATCGGCCCCGGCAAGTTGGTCGACACCAATCGCTGGTACGTGGTGGCGATGGACGCCATCGGCAACGGCGTGTCGTGCTCGCCGTCCAACAGCCCGGTTGCGCCGCGCCTGAAGTTTCCGCAGTTCGGCATCCGCGACATGGTCAAGGCGCAGCATCGCTTGCTCGCCCTGTACTTGGGCATCGACCACGCCCACGCCATCGTCGGCATTTCCATGGGCGGCATGCAGGCCCTGCAATGGGCGGTGATGTACCCGGACTTTGCCAGCAAAGTGGTGACCATCGTCGGCACGCCTCACCCAACCGAACGCGACCTTCAGGCGTGGAATGCGGAACTCGCCGCCATCGAGCGGGCCCCCGGCTGGAACGATGGCAACTATGCGCCGGGCACGGTGTTCAAGCAGCTCACGGCGGTACACAACGGTTATCTGTGGACGCCGGAGCGTGCCGCAGCCAAGCCGGCGGGGAACAAGCCTGCGCCTGGCGGCAATGTCACTGCCTCTACAGGTGGCCAGGCGTTCAGTACGGTCGACTGGTACCGGCAATTGCAGGCGATGACGTCCTTCGATCTGGTGCGCCAGGGCGACATGGCCACGCTGGCCAAGAAGATCAAGGCGCAATTGTTAGTCATCACTTCAGAACGGGACCGCATGGTAGACCCGGCACCTTCCAAGGCGCTGGCCGCTCAAAAGCGCGCTCAGTTGCTGGTGCTCAACAGCGATTGCGGGCACATGGCGCCGGCATGTGAAGCGGACAAGGTGAACGAGGCGGTGAAGGCGTTTCTTAAATAGGTCGGCGTTATCGGTGGCGGCCTGGCCAGTATGGCAACCCGGCGGCGAGAATCTGCCGCAGACGGCAAGCATTGTCGATTACGCGGCCCGTCACGGCTTGACGCGTGGTCTGCAAGCCGCTGCTGGCGTACGTTTCAGCTGGGTAACGCTGTATGGCATCGGTTTTGCTGCTGTCGGGGTACATCGGACAACCTGAACAGGAGGTGAAAGATGTTAATCGGCAACAGTGCCATCCAGCAGTTCGTGTCGAAGGCGGTGAGCCACACTCATTTCGCCACGGCGGACACGGATGCCTACACCAGCGCCATGGCCGGCGCTGCCACACCCGTGGCGGCGATTGCGAGCAATGGCGAAGGCGCGACGCAAAGCAGTAATGACGGCAAGCAGGGCTATGACGAGTCGTTTGCCAAGATGATGGTGAATCTGAAAGCGGCGGCGGCCACCACCGCGTCGTCGGTGACGGATGATGACAAGGCGGCAGCGGCTGCGGCGTTTGTGTCCAGCGCTGACAAGCAGGTCGCCTCGTCTGACAGCGTCAGCAAGACCGTGTCCGATGAACTGGCGGCCAGTGATGGCACGGCGGGTTCTAACGGCGTGGGTTCGGCGAAGGATCAGTTTCTGTCGTACATGAATCAGACCGATGCGGAGAAGGTGCGGCAGCGATTGACGGGGGTCAGCAAGGAGGAATACGACGCCATGACGCCGCAGGAGCAGGCGGCGGTGGACAAGCAGGTGACTGAGCTGCAGAAGCAGAAGACGGATCAGCAGGTGGCTGAGCAGGAGGTGAAGACCAGGATCGCCATGGCAAAGGCGGAAATGGCCTGACGCTTTTTTGGTGGGGCTCTGCCTAACGGCAGAGCGTTTCGCCTTCGTGGGTTTTTTTAGATCAAGAGCGTCTGCCTAACGGCAGACATTTCGCCTCCGGCGAGTTACTTGGAAAAGCACCCCAAGTAACCAAGGGTGCTTGCTCTCGGTTTGGCCCGACTTCGTCGGGTTCCTTCACTCCGTTCCCGCTCCGTGGGCCCGCGCCGAACGGACATCCATGTCCTGACGGCGCTCTCGCCGCATCCATGCGGCTCGACCCACTCCGCGAGACCTCCGTTCAGCCTGCACCAAAGTCGCGTTTGGCGGTGTTTGAACATTTTGCGTAGGACGATCAAAAGCAAATCAAGAGCAGATCAAAGGCGGATCAAAGGCAGATCAAAGGCACATCAAAGGCAGATCGAGGGGGGCAAGCGCTAAGGACTTGTGGGAGTGAGCTTGCTCACGAAGGGGCCGGTACATCCATCGGATATCTGGCGTGTTGGATAAAGCATTC
Organism: Pseudomonas graminis; assembly: GCF_013201545.1. NCBI lineage: Bacteria > Pseudomonadati > Pseudomonadota > Gammaproteobacteria > Pseudomonadales > Pseudomonadaceae > Pseudomonas > Pseudomonas graminis. The sequence continues at coordinate 4,905,393 of NZ_CP053746.1, read as the reverse complement.
GCGAGCAAGCTCGCTCCCACAAGGAGGGGGGCTATCAGCAAAAATATCGGCGCCTGGGCTCGCCTCTTCCCGGCTAAAGCCGGTCCCACTAACAGCAGCGCGTGCAATCAGTGGGACCAGCTCCGACTGTGGGACCGGCTTTAGCCGGGAAGCTTTTGCTGTTGATCTTCTACGCGATAGCCCAGACACCGCTAATCGCGACTTGGGTGCAGGCTGAACGCAGGTCTCGCTCCGTGGGCCGAGCGGCATGGATGCCGCGAGAGCCGCCCCCCGCCATGGATGGCGGATGGCGGCGGGCCCACGGAGCGAGACCGGAGTGAAGGAACCCTGAGGAACGAAGGGCCCAACCAGGAGCAAGCACCCTTGGTTACTTGGGGTGCTTTTCCAAGTAACTCGCCGAAGGCGAAACAGTCTGCCCCCAGGCAGACGCTGTTGATCTTGATCTTGATCTGAAAAGGGCCAGACGCCTAGACGACCTCCGCCCGATAGGGCAAATCTGGCCCCTCACGCGTACAGGTCACCGCCGCCGCCGTCACCGCAAACTCGAGCATCTTCGTCAGCGTCTCGCGATCTACCCCCGCCAAAGCAGAGGGCGCATCGAGACCCCGCTCCGTCAGAAACGCAATCAACGCCGCCTGAAACGTATCCCCGGCCCCCACCGTATCAACCGTCTCCACCTTGCGCGCCGCCACCGACCACGTGCCCAGCGCCCGCGTAAACACGGTGGCGCCCTGACGACCGCGGGTCATGATCACCCACTGGCAATTGTCCTTCAGCCAACCCTCGGCCACCGCCGCCGCATCCTTCTGCGGATACAACAGCTCCAGATCCTCATCACTGACCTTGATGATGTGCGCATGCTCGGCAAACTTCGCCACCTGACTGCGCCACAGCTCGATGCTCGGCGCCGGATTCAGCCGTACGTTGGGATCGAACGTAATCAGCCGCTTGCCGCTTTCCCGCCGCACCAGCGTCAGCAGCGCCTCGGCGACCGGCTGCACCACCAGTGAAAACGAACCCACATGCAAGCCGCGCACGCTGTCGTCCAGCGTCGGCAGATGCTCGACGCTCAGCATCCGGTCCGCGCAGCCTTCACCGCGAAAGCTGTACTGCGGCGAGCCGTCCGCGCCCACGGCGACCATCGACAGCGTGGTGGGCGCGTCGATATGCACGAGAAAGTCATCGCGCACGCCTTCTTCCGCCAGCACCGTCAGCAGGCGCTTGCCCAGGTAATCGCTGGAAATCCCGGCGAAGAACCCGGCATCGATGCCCAGCCGGCGTAGCCCCACCGCGACGTTGAATGGCGAACCGCCGGCGATGGCTTGATAACCCACTTTGTTGCTTTGTCCGCTGTCCGGCTGACAGAAAAAATCAAACAGTGCTTCGCCACAGACCAGATACATAGTTGCTCCATAAAGGCCGACGGGGCTGTCCGTCAGAGGCCCTGCAATTGAGTGCGATAGTGCTGATACACCGCGTGATACGCCGCAACGTGTTCGGGAACCGGCCGGGTTTCGCTGGCCGGATCAAGACTGACGCAACGCTCGGTCAGGGCCTGCAGCGATTCACCGTCACCTTTGGCGTGGGAATGACACCACGCCGCCTGAATCGCCGCGCCCAGGGCGGCCGCTTCGGTGCCGGTGGTGCAGATGACCGGCGTGTCCATGATGTCGGCCACGATCTGCCGCCAGACTGCGCTTTTGGCGCCGCCACCGATCAGGCGGATGTTATCGCTTTTAATGCCGCTGTCACGCAACAGGTCCAGACCGTAACGCAGCCCGAAGGTAGTGCCCTCGACCACCGCGCGGCACAGGTTGGCCTGGGTCAGATTAGTGCTGTCCAGCCCGAGGATGCTGCCGGTGGCGTGGGGCAGGGCGGGCACGCGTTCGCCGTTGAGGAATGGCAGCACAAGCACGCCTTGGGCGCCTATCGGTGACGACGCGACCGCTGCGTTGAAGGCGCCGATGTCCAGCGCGAACAGCTCGCGGATGGCACTGGTGGCGTTGGTCAGGTTCATGGTGCAGATCAGCGGCAGCCAGCCGCCCGACGAGGAGCAGAAGGTTGCCACCGACGGCTGCGCACTGACGTTGCCTGCCTCGGCAAAGGCGTAGACCGTGCCCGACGAACCCAGGCTCATGGTGATCGAGCCCGGCGCAATATTGCCGGTGCCGATCGCGCCCATCATGTTGTCGCCACCGCCGCTGGAGACGATGGCCTTCGGGTTGAGGCCCAGCCGCTCGGCGATGGCAGGAAGAATTGTGCCCACCGGCTGATGCGCCTCGATCAGCTCCGGCAGCGCCTTGACCAGCCGGCCAGTGGGGTCGATGTGCTGAAGGATGTCGAGATCCCACTGGCGGGTGCGCACGTTGAAATAACCGGTGCCCGACGCGTCGCCGAACTCGCTGCAGCTGCGGCCGGTCAGCCAGTAATTGAGGTAGTCATGGGGCAGCAGGATCTTATCGATGCGGGCAAACAACTCGGGAAACTGCTCTTTGCTCCACAGCAGCTTGGAAACCGTGTAGCCCGGCGCGATGGCGATACCCAGACGCTCCAGCGACCCGGTTTCACCGCCCAGATATGCCAGCAGGCGATCATTTTCGGGCGAGGATTCGGTGTCGCACCACAGCTTGGCCGGGCGCAGCACCTGGCCGGACTCATCGAGCATCACCAGGCCATGCTGCTGCCCGGACACGCCGATCGCCTGAATGTCCGTGCCGGACACTCCTGCCTGCTGCAACGCCGCCGCCGTCGCCTGCTCGAACGCATCGAGCCATTCCTGCACATCCTGCTCGCGGCGCCCGTTGGCGCCGCTGATCATGTGATGGGCCGCCGAGCCTTCGCCCAGAACCTTTCCGCTGACGGCATCCAGAACAATCGCCTTGGTGCCTTGGGTGCCGCAATCGATGCCGAGAAACATGTTCCACCTCAGACGGTTTTCGCCAACAGGTTTTCCAGGGTTTTGCTGACGCCCAGCTGCTTCAGGCTGTTCAGGTTGTGCTCGAACGATGCCACGAACTCAGGGGACTGGGGAATCGCCGCACCGAAGATTTCTTCGACTTCAAGCAGCCGCTGAGTGACCAGCACATCATCGGCCACCAGCGCCTTGCAAAAGTCCGCGCGCGGGTCGACGACGGTGTACGGCACGCCGTTCTCGCCGGTGAAGTCGCCGTTGCGGTTGCCTTGCAGGTACAGCGCCCAGGCCGCGACAACCAGTGAGGCGCGGTCCATGTTGCCGCTGTCGACGATGAGACGATTGATCGTCGGCACGGTGAATTTCGGGAATTTGGACGAGCCGTCGGAGCACACGCGCTCAAGCTGGTCGGCAATGGCCTGATTGGAGAAACGCTCGATCAGGGTCTGTTTGTACTCGGTCAAGTCGATGCCGGGCACCGGCGCCAGTTGCGGGGTCACGTCCAGGTCCATGTAGGTGCGGATGTACTCGACGAACAACGGGTCATTCATGGTTTCGTGGACGAAGCGATAGCCCTTCAGCGCGCCGAGATAGGTCAGTGCCAGGTGGCTGCCATTGAGCAGCTTGATTTTCATCTCTTCATACGGGGTCACGTCGTCGGTGAACTGCACGCCGACCTTTTCCCAGGCTGGACGGCCGTTGACGAATTTGTCCTCCAGGACCCACTGCACGAAGGGTTCACAGACCACCGGCCAGGCGTCGTCGATGCCTTTCTGATCGTGCAGTTGCAGGCGGTGGGCGGTGCTGGTCATCGGTGTGATGCGGTCGACCATGGCGTTGGGGAAGCTGACGTTTGCAGCGATCCAGTCGTGCAGTTCCGGGTCGCGCAGTTGGGCGAACGCCAGCAGCGCCTTGCGTGTCATCGCGCCGTTGTGCGGCAGGTTATCGCAGGACATCAGGGTGAACGCTGGCGTGCCTTCTGCACGGCGTCGGGTCAGCGCCGCGCACAGATAACCGAACACGGTCTTTGGTGTGGCGGGGTGTTCGAGGTCGTACTGGATCTGTGGCAGGTGGCTCATGAATTCGCCGGTGCTGTCATCAATGCAGTAGCCGCCTTCGGTGATGGTCAGCGAGACGATGCGGATATCCGGGCTGGCGAGTTTGTCGATCAGCGCCAGGTCACTGTCGGTGGACATGAGCATCTGGCTCATGGCGCCGATCACGCGGGTTTCGGTGTCCGGGGTGTCGCCCAGTTCGAACAGGGTGTAGAGGAAGTCCTGGCCCTTCAATGCTTCGAAATTGCCGCGGTCTTCCTCGCGCAGGCTGACCCCGCAAATGGCCCAGTCCAGGCCTTCGCCACTGCGTTCATTCGCCCCGAGGGACATCAGCGCATCGGTGTAAAACGCCTGGTGGGCGCGGTGGAAACCGCCAACGCCAATGTGCGCGATGCCTTGGCGACGCTCATCGAGGGAGTAGGCAGGGATGGCAATGCCGGCGCCCAGGTTGGAGAGGTTCTGCTTGTTCAGTTTCATGACAGTGTTCCCGAATGCAGTGGAGGGCGGTGACTCAGGCAGCGGCCTGCAGCGCGCGGCGGATGACCTGGCCCTGAGCGTCGAACAGGTGGCAGTGCGCGCTGTTCAGATGCAGTTTCAGGGTTTCGCCGTACTGGCTGGCCAGGTCACCGCGAATCCGCATGGTCAGCGGCTCGCCGGAAGTGGTGCGCACGTGGCAATAGGTGTCGCTGCCCAGGCGTTCGCTGACGTCGGCGATGACGGTCAACTGGCAATCGCCCTCGCTGGCCAGCTCCAGATGCTCGGGACGAATGCCCAGGGTCACGGCATCGCCCACGCTCTGTTGCGCGTTGGTGAAGGGCAGCAGCACTTTTGTTCCCGCCTCCAGAGTAACTTCACAGGCCGACGTTTCGACGCGACTGATGGTGCCCTTGAGGAAGCCCATTTTCGGCGTGCCGAGAAAGCCCGCGACGAACAGGTTGGCCGGATGGTGGTACAGCTCCAGCGGCGAGCCCACTTGCTCGACGCGACCACCGTTGAGCACGACCACCTTGTCGGCCAGGGTCATGGCTTCGACCTGATCGTGGGTCACGTAGATCATCGTGGCTTGCAGCTCTTTGTGCAGGCGCGACAGTTCCAGCCGGGTCTGCACGCGCAGGGCGGCGTCGAGGTTGGACAAGGGTTCGTCGAACAGGAAGATTTTCGGGTTGCGCACGATGGCGCGACCGATCGCGACGCGCTGGCGTTGTCCACCCGACAGTTGCTTGGGCTTGCGCTCCATCAGCGGGCCCAGCTCGAGGATGCGCGCGGCTTCGTCGACCTTTTTCTTGACCTCGGCCTTTGGCGTGCCAGCCAGGTCCAGGGCGAAGGACAGGTTTTTGCCAACGGTCATGTGCGGGTACAGGGCGTAGGTCTGAAACACCATTGCCAGGTCGCGCTTGGCCGGGGTGACTTGGGTGATCTCGCGGCCATCGAGCTCGATGCTGCCGCTGGTGACGTCTTCCAGGCCGGCGATCAGGCGCAGCAGGGTGGATTTGCCACAGCCCGACGGACCGACGAAGACCACGAACTCGCGGTCTTTCACGTCCAGGTCGATGCCTTTGATGATCTGGTGGCCGTCGAAGCCTTTTTGCAGATTTCTGATTGTCAGGTTAGCCATGATGGGCTCCGGTTTTATTCTTCAAAATGTCGAAATCATCAACGGCTGGATCGTCCCCACGCTCTGCGTGTGGACGCCGTCCTTGACGCTCTGCGTTATTTCACGGCACCAAACGACAGCCCGCGGACCAGTTGTTTCTGGCTGATCCAGCCGAAGATCAGGATCGGCGCGCAAGCCAGGGTCGACACCGCCGACAACTTGGCCCAGAACAAGCCTTCAGGGCTCGAATACGAGGCGATCAGCGCAGTCAGCGGCGCGGCGTTCGAGGAGGTCAGGTTCAGCGACCAGAACGCTTCGTTCCAGCACAGGATCAGCGACAGCAGCGCCGTCGATGCCAGCCCGCCCTTGCAGATCGGGATCAGCACCCGAAAGATTTCCTGGCGCGTGGTGGCACCGTCCAGCCGCGAGGCCTCGAGGATTTCCCCGGGGATGTCCTTGAAGTAGGTGTAAATCATCCACACCACGATCGGCAGGTTGATCAGCGTGTAGATCACGATCAGCGCAATGCGCGAATCCAGCAGGCCGAAGGTCTTGGCCAGCAGGTAGATCGGCATCAGCACGCCCACCGGTGGCAGCATCTTGGTGGAGAGCATCCACAACAGCGTGCCCTTGGTCCGTTTGGTTTCGAAAAACGCCATGGAGTAGGCCGCCGGCACCGCGATCAGCAGGCACAGGATCGTCGCGCTGAAGGAGATCAGGATCGAGTTCCAGGCGAAGTGGAAGTAGTCACTGCGCTCCTGGATGTGCAGGTAGTTTTCCAGGGTCGGCGTGAAAATGAACTGCGGCGGCGTGGCGAACGCATCGATCTCGGTCTTGAAGCTGGTCAGGACCATCCAGAAGATCGGGAAGAAAATCAGCGCTGCGATCAGCCACGACAAGGTGCCAAGCAGGGCACTTTGCAGGCGACGGGATTGTTTGAGCGTCATCATGACCTTGCCCTCAAGACTTGTCGGTGAGGTTTTTGCCGATCATCCGTACCAGGATAATCGCGGCAATATTGGCGATCACGACGGCTATCAGACCGCCTGCCGATGCCATGCCCACGTCGAATTGCAGCAGTGCCTGGTTGTAGATCAGGTACGCCAGGTTGGTGGAAGCGAAGCCCGGGCCACCGTTGGTTGTGGTGAAGATTTCGGCGAACACCGAGAGCAGGAAGATCGTTTCGATCATCACCACCACGGCGATCGGGCGCGCCAGGTGGGGCAGGGTCAGGTGCCAGAAGATCGCGATCGGGCCGGCGCCATCCAGACGCGCCGCTTCCTTCTGTTCCTGATCCAGGGACTGCATGGCGGTCATCAGAATCAGGATCGCGAAGGGCAGCCACTGCCACGACACAATGATGATGATCGATAGCATCGGGTAATTGGCCAGCCAGTCCACCGGCTGGGCGCCGAACAGCTTCCAGACCCAAGCGAGGATGCCGGACACCGGGTGGAAAATCAGGTTCTTCCAGATCAGCGCGCTGACCGTCGGCATGATGAAAAACGGCGAGATCAGCAGCACGCGCACGATGCCGCGGCCGAGAAACTCACTGGCTTCCAGCAGCGCCGAGATCAATACGCCGAGGATGACGCTGATGGCCAGCACGCTGCCGACCAGCAACAGGGTGTTCATCGCGCCGGGCAAAAAGCCTGCGTCGGTCACGAAGAATTCGAAATTCTCCAGCCCGACAAACTCGTTTTCGCCGGGATTCAGGAGGTTGTAGCGGATCAGCGAGAAGTAAATGGTCATGCCCAGCGGCACAATCATCCAGACCAGCAGCAACAGCACCGAGGGGCTGACCAGAAACCAGCCGGGCTTGGTGACGCGGCCTTTGGCGGCTGATTGATCGTCGGCCGCTGTGGTGCGCGGGGGCAGGGTTGAGGTGTTCATGTTGACTCCGAACCGGGCAAACGCGTGAGCGTGAACGTGTGCGGCAGGCACTCAGCACCTGCCGCCTTCAAGCAGCGGGTGTCAGCCCTTTTTCGGGTAACCCGCGCGCTTCATTTCACGCTCGGCCACGCTTTGCGCGCTGGTCAATGCCTGATCCACGCTGGAGGTACCCACGAGTGCCGCGGAGAACTGCTGGCCGACCGAGGTGCCGATCGACTGGAACTCGGGGATGGTCACCAGCTGGATGCCCACGTACGGCACCGGCTTCAAAGTGGGCGTTTTCGGCGTCACGGCCTTGAGGGATTCCAGGGTGATGTTGGCAAACGGCGCGGCTTGTTTATACGCATCTGTGTAGGTCGAGGCGCGGGTGCCTGGTGGCACGTTGGACACGCCGTCTTTCTCGGCGACCAGCGCAGCGTACTCTTTGGACGTCGCCCATTCGGTGAAGGCGCGCGCGTCCTTGTCGTTCTTCGCGCTGGTCGGGATCGCCAGTGCCCACGAGTACAGCCACGCCGAGCCCTTGTCGGTAACTTCGTGCGGCGCATAGGTGAAGCCTACGCTGTCGGCCACTTTGCTTTGGGACTTGTCGGTGACGAACGAGCCCGCGACGCTGGCGTCGACCCAAATCGCGCATTTGCCGCTGTTGAACAGCGCGAGATTTTCGTTGAAGCCGTTACTGGAGGCGCCGGGAGGGCCGTCTTTCTTCATCACGTTGGTGTAGAAGTTAAGGGCGTTTTTCCACTCAGGCTGGTCGAATTGCGGCTTCCACTGTTCGTCGAACCAGCGCGCGCCAAAGGAGTTGGCGATGGTGGTGATCAGCGCCATGTTCTCGCCCCAGCCGGCCTTGCCGCGCAGGCAGATCCCGTACTGTTCCTTGGACTTGTCGGTGAGCTTGTCGGCGAATTCGGAGATCTGCGTCCAGGTCGGACGCTCCGGCATGGTCAGGCTGGCGGCCTTGAACAGGTCTTTGCGGTAGTAGGTGATCGAGCTTTCTGCATAGAACGGCAGGGCGAAGAGTTTGCCATCAACCGACAAGCCATCGCGTACCGAAGGAAACACGTCGTCCAGCGCGTAGGACGCAGGCAGGTCGTTCATTTCCTTGAGCCAGCCCTTGGCGCCCCAGAGTGAGGCTTCGTACATGCCGATGGTCAGCACGTCGAACTGGCCGCCCTTGGTGGCGATGTCGGTGGTCAGGCGCTGACGCAGCACGTTCTCTTCCAGCACGACCCACTTGAGCTTGATGTCCTTGTGCTGTTCTTCGAAGGTCTTCGACAGCCGCTGCATGCGGATCATGTCGCTGTTGTTGACGGTCGCGATGGTGACTTCACCGGCTGTGGCGGTGGTGCAGAGAGACAGGAGGGTCAGACAGGTACCGGCAAGGAGAACATTTGCAGAGGTCTTCATTTATCACTCCTCTTCTGCGCCAAGGCTGACGTCAGAAGCTTGGTTATTGTTTTTGTTTCTTCCGGAGGCCAGGAAGAATGTCAGCTGATTACAGCCTTGTACGCGCTGGTTGACAAATCCTGCGGCGCACTTGAACTGATACTTTTTTGCACCTGGAATTCAGCCGGCCACGTCGTAGAACTGCGCCCGCGCATGGTGCGGGGCAGTTCCAGCGTAGTTGAAGGGTGCGAAGGGGTAACGAATCAGTACAGGTTTTGTTCGGTCAGGCGCTGTACGGCGAGGCGGCGATAGTGGGAGGGGGTCATGCCTTTGAGCTTCTGGAAGCGTCGATTGAAATTGGAGATGTTGTTGAAACCCGACTCGAAGCAGACGTCAGTCACCGGCCGGTCGCCATCGGCGAGCAGTTCGCAGGACTTGCTGATGCGCAAGCGGTTGACGAATTCCACAAAGCAGCGCCCGGTGGCTTGCTTGAACACGCGGGAAAAGTAGGTGGGCTTCATGCCCAGGTAGTCCGCCACTTCTTCCAGCGGCAGTTCGCGGGCGTAGTGGGTAAAGATGTATTCCACCGCCTTGTTGGTGCGCTCCACGGCGTGATCATCCGACAGTTGCGACGCAGTGGTACCGGACAACAGCTGGAAATCGTCACTGGCGGCCAGCAATTCCAACAGGATGAAGAAATGACCCAGGCGCGTCATGCCAGTGGTGTCGGCAATCTTTTGCATCAATTTGGTGGCCTGGCGGATCGTTCGCTTGCAGCGAAATTCGATGCCGTATTGCGCGCGGTCGAGCAACGGCGCGAGGGCCTTGAGTTCGGCGAACACCTGATTGCCGCTTTCGAGCAGCTCTTCGGTGAAATTCACCAGCATGTCGCGCTTTGGTATGACCTCGTCTTCTTCGATCTGACTGATCCAGTTGTGCGGAAGATTGGGGCCGGTGAGAAACAGCGTCTCAGGGTAGAAATTGCCGATGTAATCGCCGACGAAGACCTTGCCGGAACTGGCAACAATCAGGTGCAGCTCGTATTCCTTGTGGAAATGCCAGCGCACCAGCGGGCAGGGAAAACCGTGCTCGCGGTAGATGATCGACAGCCCATTGTGGTCGTCCATCAACTCGTAGGAAGGGTCGGTGACTCTTGTTGTTTTGGTCATGCGAGTGCCGATCTGGAGAGTGGCGTGGGGCTAATGTGCACTATTTGCTGGGCGGAATACAGATGCGGGCTTTAAACAGATGCAGATGGATGCGTGACTTCAGTGGGACTGGCTTCAGCCGGGAAGAGGCCGTTTTGAGCACCATCATTTCTGCGGTGTGACGCCCGACGCTTTCCCGGCTAAAGCCGGTCCCACTATGTGACCGCGGTGTTCAGTGGGACCGGCTTCAGCCGGGAAGAGGCCGTTTTGAGCACCCTCAATTCAGCGGAGTGACGTCCGATGCTTTCCCGGCTAAAGCCAGTCCTACTAGGGGACCGCGGTGTTCAGTGGGACCGGCTTCAGCCGGGAATAGGCCAGAGTGGGCGCCATCAATGCTGCGGCTTGACGCTCAGCTGCGCAGTGGACTAACCATACCCCTCAACAACCCGATACGCTGGTGCCCCTTCCGCGAACGCCTCCAGAGAGCCGCCACCCCATGAAAAAAATCCTCGTGATCGGCATCGGCGCAGGCAATCCCGAGCACATCACCGTTCAGGCGATCAAGGCGCTGAACCGTACCCAGGTGTTTTTCATCCTCGACAAGGGCTACGCCAATGATGACCTGCTGGCGTTGCGCCGGGACATTTGCGAGCGCTACATCGAGGGGCGTGACTATCGTCTGGTGCAGGTGAGCGATCCCCGGCGCAAGGACGATTCGTCGTCTTATCGCAGCGGCATCGAGCACTGGCACGAGCAGCGCGCCGTGCTGTTCGAGCAACTGATAACCGATGAACTAAAGGCGGGCCAGACCGGGGCGTTTCTGGTGTGGGGCGACCCGGCGCTGTACGACAGTACGATGCGGATTCTCGATCAGGTGCTGGCCCGCGGCCGGGAGTCATTTGGCTATGAGGTCATCCCCGGCATCACCAGCGTGCAGGCGCTGGCCGCCGGGCATCGCATCGGCCTGAATCGCATTGGTGAGCCGATCCACATCACCACTGGGCGAGAGCTTGCGGCGGAGCAGGGTGCGCAGATCAGCAACAGCGTGGTGATGCTCGACGCCCACTGCACCTTCGAGCGGTTTATCGACGAAGCGCTGCACATCTATTGGGGGGCTTATCTCGGCACCCCTGACGAGATGCTCATTTCAGGCCCGCTGCGCGAAGTGAGCGCGCAGATACGTCAGGCGCGTGAAACAGCGCGGGCGCAGAAGGGCTGGATCATGGACACCTATCTGCTGCGCCGCGCCGTTTTTTAGACAAAACGCTTCAGGTGTTCTTGTTCTTGGCTTCGATCCACTGCGACATGTACTGCGTGCTCTTGTGCTGATGATGGCGAAGCATGGTGCCCGTGAAGTTGGCCGTGCGATGGGCCGGTAGCGTCTCCCGCAGCGCAAGGATGCGTTCGATCAGCGCGGCGCAATGGCGATCATGGCTGTAACGCGCCGGCAGCAGGTGCCAGCCGTCCCGTTGCGCCCGTTCCCAGCGTGCCTGATCGGTGTAGAGGCTGACGGCGGCGTCGGCGAGCCCTTGGGCATCACAGGCCACCGCGCCGGGAAAGGACAGCTCGCCGTGCATGGCTTCGGCACCGATGGGCGTCGTCACGGTAGGTGTGCCGCAGACCATGGCGTCGATGATCTTGCCCTTGATCCCCGCGCCGAATCGCAGCGGCGCCAGGGAAACCCGCGCCGCACCCATCACCTCCAACGCGTCTTCAGCCCAGTTCATGATGTGGAACCCCTGGGCAGCATTATGCAGTGCTGCAGCCTTGGGCGGCGTATACGCGCCATACACACGAAGCTGAGCTGCCGGCAATTGCGCGCGGATCAGCGGCCAGACGGTGTTTTTCAGCCACAGCACCGCATCCCAGTTCGGTGCGTGGCGAAAGTTGCCGATGGTGATGAAGTGCGCACGTTCTTCGAATCCACGCGGGCTGGCGGGCGCCGTGTGGTTCTCTCGCACAAGCAACGGTACCCAATGGAGCTGAGCAGCAGGCACTGAAAATGCCTGGGTCAGCAACTCGATTTCGACGTCGGACACCATCAGGCTCAGGTCACTGCGGTGGATCGCGGCGACCTCGCGCTGGGCCAGGTCAGTGGACGCCATTCGCGTGAACAGTTGATCCTGCGACGTCTGAAAATAACCGGTCAGATCAGCATCGGGCTTACCGTCCAGCCGTTCCTTGACCGCCTGATGACGGGCGTGGCGCAGGCTCTGCAGGTCGGAAGTCTCAAGCAGGCGGATCGCGTTCGGGCAATGCTTCTCTACCCGCCAGCCGAATTGCTCTTCCATCAGGAACTGGTCGAACAACACCACGTCAGGCTGCAGCTCACTGATAAAGGCATCAAAACTGCCGTGATTGAGGGTAATGGTGACTTCGGTGATCCCCAGCCCCCCAAGATCGGCCTTGTGCTCGCCTTCGGTGGCCGCGCTGGCGAAGGTGATCTGCCAGCCCTGTTCGAGAAAACAGTCGATCAGTTGCATGACGTGGCCACTGGCCGCAGACGATCGCGGCTCGGGCCAGACGTAGCCAATGATCAGCACATGGATCGGGGTGGGCTGCGCCGGTTGTTCAGTTGCCAAGAATGCCCTTTACCTTGTCACGCAGCTGATCAATGGAAAACGGCTTGCCGATGTTGTGCATGCCTTCTGGCACATCGACGGAATCCGCGTAGCCACTGGCGAACAGCACCGGGATGTCGGGGCGAATTTCACGCGCCCGATTCGCGAGATCTTTACCGTTCATGTCGGGCAGGCCCAGGTCGGTCATCATCAGGTCAATGGTCTGGTCAGCGTTGTTCAGAACCGCAAGCGCCTCGGCGGCGTCGGCCGCTTCCAGCACGGTGTACTCAAGCTCTTCGAGGACGTCGACAATCAACATCCGGACGATGTTGTCATCTTCGACCACCAGAATCGTGCGGGGTGAATCGGACATGGCAGGTTCCTTAATTGGGCAGGGAGCGCATCGCACGGCATTGGGTGTACAGCGTTTCGCTGGGGGCGCAATTGTGCCAACTTCCGCGCCGCAACAACACGATTCAAACGAGTGTAGTAGCTATTAAGCTGCACTCAAATGTACAGTTCCGGCCGAATTAGTCTCTCTGTAATGTGAGAAAATTCAACCTTGTACGTCGGAAGCTGGAGTTTTTGTCGAGATTTGCGGCAAACTCCGTCGTTTAGACGAATCCGCCTGAGCCCTCGCGATGATCACCAACTCTGCAGTCGATGAGCAACGTTTCCGCAAACTGTTAAGCCGCAACGTCAGTTTACCTTTGGCTGTCGGCGTGCTGAGTGCGGCTTTCTTCGTCATTTTGATTTCCTACCTGTTGTCCGCCATCCAGTGGGTCGAACACACCGACCGGGTGATCAACAACCTGAATCGCTCGCTCAAGCTCTCGGTGGACATGGAGACCGGGATGCGCGGCTTCCTGCTGACCGGCGATGAGCGTTTCCTCGACCCCTACGAAGTCGCCAAACCGGCCATCAGCACCGAACTCCAGGGCCTCGAAGAACTGGTCGCCGACAACCCGGAACAGGTCGATCGCTTCAAGCGACTGGCCGCGCTGCAATCCTCCTGGAACGAGTTCGCCCAAGAGATGATCACCCTGCGACGCACCGGCGGCGATTACCAGACGCCGATCCAGAATCGTCGCGGCAAGCGCCTGGCTGACGAGATGCGTGAGCAATACGAGCAAGCGGCCAACGTCGAGCATCAGCTGCGTCTGACACGCAACACCGACGTGACCCACACCACCGTGTTGTCGGTCTCGCTGTATATCGCGTTCATTCTGTTGGTCAGCGGAATTCTGGCCTGGGTCGGGCGTCGGGACATGACCACGCTGTCCGATACCTACGCCGCCAACCTCAAGGCGCAACAGTTGGACGCCGAGCGCCTGTCCCACGTCGCCTGGCTGCGCAATGGCCAGAGCGAACTGGCCGAGCAGGTCATCGGCCAGCTCACCCTCAATCTACTGGGCCGCAACGTGCTGCATTTCTTCGCCCAATACCTGGGCGCGGTGGTCGCGGCGGTGTACGTGCGCCAGGAGCACGGCGGTCTGGTGCGCGTGGCTTCCTACGGTTTCTCCCGCGAGCAGGAGCAGCACGAGCAGTCGATCTACAGCGGTGAAGGCGTGGTTGGCAAAGCGGCCGAGCAGGATCAGATCATCACCCTGGACAACGTGCCCCAGGACTACTTCAAAGTTACTTCCGGCTTGGGCGAAGGCTCGCCGCGCAGCGTCGTGGTGGTGCCCACCAGCAACGATGATCACGTCAACGGTGTGATCGAACTGGGCTTCCTTCGTGAACTGGCCCCCCGTGACCTGGAGTTTCTCGAGCTGGTGGCCGAGAACGTCGGCACGTCCATCGAGGCGGCGCGCTACCGTCAACGCTTGCAGGAAGTGCTCGCCGAAACCCAGCAGCTCAACGAAGAGCTTCAGGTGCAGCAGGAAGAACTGCGCACGGCCAACGAAGAGCTGGAAGAGCAGTCGCGGATCCTCAAGGAATCCCAGGCCCACCTGGAAACCCAGCAGGCGGAGCTGGAGCAGACCAACGAGCAACTGGCCGAGCAGGGCAAGGCGCTGGCCGACCAACGTGATGCACTGGACCGCAATAACGAAGAATTGCACATCGCCCAGATTGAGCTGGAAGCCCGCGCCGACGAGTTGCAGCGCTCCAGCAAATACAAATCCGAATTCCTCGCCAATATGTCCCACGAGCTGCGCACGCCGCTGAACAGCTCGCTGATTCTGGCCAAGCTGCTGGCGGAAAACCCCCAGGACAACCTTTCCGAAGAGCAAGTCAAGTTCGCCGAGTCGATCTACTCGGCGGGCAACGATTTGCTCAACCTGATCAACGACATTCTGGATATTTCCAAGGTCGAGGCCGGCAAGCTGGACGTGCGTCCGGAAAACAGCAGCGTCAGCCGTCTGGTCGAAGGCTTGCGCATGACCTTCCAGCCTCTGGCGGCCGAAAAGAAGCTGGAATTCTCGGTGGAGATCCAATCGGGCACGCCGGTTTCGCTGTACACCGATCGCCAGCGCCTGGAGCAGATCCTCAAGAACCTGCTGTCCAACGCCGTCAAGTTCACCGAAAGCGGCGCTGTCAGCCTGACCGTTTCCCGCCAGCCCGGCGAGGGCGTGGCGTTCACCGTTCGCGACTCCGGCATCGGCATCGCCGAGGAGCAGCAGGAAAGCATTTTCGAAGCGTTCCGTCAGGCCGACGGCACCACCAATCGCCGTTACGGCGGCACCGGCCTGGGCCTGTCGATTTCCCGGGATCTGGCGCGTCTGCTCGGCGGTTCGATCAGCGTCACCAGTGCGCCGGGACAGGGCAGTATTTTCACCCTGGTCCTGCCGGAAGAGTACGTTGAACAGGAGCCTTCGCAGTACGCCGAGGCGCCAGTGATTGCCGTGCCGCCCGCGCCAGTTCCCACCCGCGTCACGCCGCCCGCGCCTGTTGCGGTGAGGGTTTCGCCGCCTGCCGAGCCTGTTCCGCGCTTTGCCGACGACCGCGAAAAAGCGCCGTTCACCAAACGCTGCATTCTGGTCATCGAAGACGAAGTGCGATTTGCCCACATCCTCTACGACCTGGCCCACGAGCTCGGCTACAACTGTCTGGTGGCCCATGCCGCCGACGAAGGCTTCGATCTGGCCGCATCGTTCATCCCGGACGCGATCCTGCTGGACATGCGCCTGCCGGACCATTCCGGTCTGACCGTGCTGCAACGCTTGAAAGAACTGCCGAGCACCCGACACATTCCGGTGCACGTCATTTCCGTCGAGGACCGTCAGGAAGCCGCGCTGCAAATGGGCGCCATCGGCTATGCGGTCAAGCCCACGACCCGCGAAGAGCTCAAGGACGTCTTCGCCCGGCTGGAAGCCAAGCTCACGCAGAAGGTCAAACGCATCCTGCTGGTGGAGGACGACGCCTTGCAGCGTGACAGCATCGCGCGGCTGATCGGCGATGACGACATCGAAATCACCGCCGTCGGTTTCGCCCAGGATGCCCTCGAGCTGCTGCGCGACAACGCCTACGACTGCATGATCATCGACCTGAAGCTGCCCGACATGCTCGGCAATGAACTGCTCAAGCGCATGTCCATCGATGACATCTGCGCGTTTCCGCCGGTCATCGTCTACACCGGGCGAAACCTGACCCGGGACGAAGAAGCCGAGCTGCTGAAGTACTCGCGCACCATCATCATCAAGGGCGCACGCTCGCCGGAGCGCCTGCTCGACGAGGTGACGCTGTTCCTGCACAAGGTCGAGTCGCAGCTGTCGAACGAGCGCCAGAAGATGCTCAAGACCGCGCGCAGTCGCGACCGGGTGTTCGAAGGACGCAAGATCCTGGTGGTCGACGACGACGTGCGCAACATCTTCGCCCTGACCAGTGCGCTGGAGCACAAAGGCGCCATCGTCGAGGTGGGGCGCAACGGCCTGGAAGCGATCGAGAAGCTAAACGCCGTCGATGACATCGATCTGGTGCTGATGGACGTGATGATGCCGGAGATGGATGGCTACGAAGCCACCATCGAGATCCGCAAGAATCCGCGCTGGCGCAAGCTGCCGATCATTGCCGTGACGGCCAAAGCGATGAAGGACGATCAGGATCGCTGCCTGCAGGCCGGTTCCAACGACTACCTGGCCAAGCCGATTGACCTGGACCGGTTGTTCTCGCTGATTCGTGTGTGGCTGCCGAAGATGGAACGTATCTGAGTGAATCGGATCAATTGACCACGCCCGCTGCCCGACAGAGTTTTGCTGATGCACCTTGAGAGAGACGCCGATATCGAGTTGCGCTTGCTGATCGAAGCGATCTACTTGAAGTACAGCTACGATTTTCGCGATTACTCAGGCGCCTCGGTGAAGCGTCGGGTTGCCCATGCATTGCGTCAGTTTGAACTGAAGACCATTTCCGCGTTGCAGGAGCGGGTGCTGCATGACCCCTCTGCCTTTATGCAGCTTTTGCAGTTCCTCACGATTCCGGTCAGCGAGATGTTCCGCGATCCGACGCACTTCCTGGCGATCCGCGAGGAGGTCGTGCCGTTGCTGAAGACCTATCCGTCGTTGAAGATCTGGATTGCCGGCTGCAGCACCGGGGAGGAGGTCTATTCAATGGCCATCCTGCTGCGGGAGGAGGGCCTGCTCGAACGCACGATCATCTACGCCACTGACATCAACCCCAATTCCCTGGAAAAAGCCAAGCAAGGCATCTTCTCCATGGAAAACATGCGCGGCTACAACGAGAACTACCTCAAAGCCGGCGGCAAGCGGCTGTTTTCGGAGTACTACACCGCTGCCTATGATTACGCGATTTTCGATAAGACCCTGCGCGAAAACGTGACCTTCGCCGATCACAGCCTGGCGACCGACAGCGTGTTCTCCGAAACCCAGTTGATCTCCTGCCGCAATGTGCTGATTTATTTCAACAAGAAGCTGCAGGACCGCGCCTTCGGGCTGTTTCACGAGTCCCTGTGCCATCGCGGGTTTCTCGTGCTGGGCAGCAAGGAGACCCTGGACTTCTCCGGGTACAAGGGCCACTTCGATCCTTTGGTCAAACTCGAGCGGATCTACCGCAAATCATGAGAACGTCGTTCCCTGACACCACCCCGGAGCCGCCCGCGCTCCCGGCGGTGGACGCCATTGTGGTGGGCGCGTCGGCCGGTGGTGTCGAAGCCCTGCTGAAGATTTTTCGTACATTGCCCAGAGGATATCGGCTGCCGATCCTCGCGGTGCTGCACGTGCCGGATCAGCGTCGCAGCCATCTGGCCGAGGTGTTCGCGGCGAACCTGGCGATACCGGTCAAGGAAGCGGACGACAAAGAAACCATCAAGCCCGGCACGCTGTATTTTGCCGGGCCCAGTTATCACCTCTCCATCGAGAACGATCTGAGCCTGTCCCTAAGCCAGGAGGAACGGGTGCATCATTCGCGCCCGAGCATCGACATCCTGTTCGAATCGGCCGCAGACGCCTATGGTGATCGGCTGGCCGGTGTGTTGTTGACCGGTGCCAACAGCGATGGCGCGCGCGGGATGGCACGAATCAAGGAGTACGGCGGTCTGACCGTGGTCCAGGACCCGGCCCGGTCGCTCGCGCGGACCATGCCGGAAGCGGCGCTTGCTCTTCATACGCCGGATTTTCTATTGCCTTTGCCCGACATCGGGTCCTTGCTTGTCGAGCTGGAACGAATTGCATGCTGAGTGATATCAAAGCCAAACTGCTGATCGTGGATGATCTGCCGGAGAACCTGCTCGCCCTCGAAGCGCTGATCAAGCGTGAGGACCGTCAGGTGTTCAAGGCGTTGTCTGCGGACGAGGCCCTGTCGCTGCTGCTTGAACACGAGTTTGCGATGGCGATTCTCGACGTGCAGATGCCAGGGATGAACGGCTTCGAACTTGCCGAGCTGATGCGCAGCACCGAGAAGACCAAGAACATTCCCATCGTGTTTGTCAGTGCTGCCGGGCGCGAGCTGAATTACGCGTTCAAGGGTTATGAAAGCGGTGCAGTCGATTTCCTGCACAAGCCCCTCGATATTCATGCGGTAAAGAGCAAGGTCAACGTCTTCGTCGATTTGTACCGCCAGCGCAAGGCCCTCAAGCAGCAGCTTGAGGAGCTGGAACGCAGCCGCGCAGAGCAGGAAGCGCTGATGCGCGAGCTGAAATCGACGCAGAGCGAGCTGGAGCGTGCGGTTCGCATGCGCGATGACTTCATGTCGATCGTTTCCCACGAAGTGCGCACGCCGCTCAACGGGCTGATTCTGGAAACCCAGCTACGCAAGCTGCATCTGGCCAAGGACAATGCGTCGGCGTTCACCATGGAGAAACTCCGGGCCATGGTCGACCGCGATGAGCGGCAAATCCAGAGCCTGATTCGCCTGATCGAGGACATGCTTGACGTGTCGCGGATTCGAACGGGCAAGCTGTCGATTCGTACCAGCCCCTTCGATTTGTCGGAGCTGGTGGTCAATCTGGTGGAAAGCTATTCGGCGCAGATCGCTGCCGCCAGCAGTGTGGTGACGTTGCACGCCACGGCGCCGGTGATTGGCGTGTGGGACGAGTTTCGCATCGAGCAGGTGGTGGCGAATCTGCTCACCAATGCGTTGCGCTACGGCGCGCGCAAGCCGATCGAGTTGCGGGTGTACAGCGAGGCAGGCGAGGCGCGGATCGAGGTGCGCGATCACGGGATCGGGATCAGTCCGGAAAATCAGAAGCGCATTTTTCAGCAATTCGAGCGTGTTGCTGCCAGTCATGCGGTGGCCGGCCTCGGCCTTGGGTTGTTCATTTCCGATCAGATCGTCAGTGCTCATGGCGGGCGGATCAGTGTCGAGAGCGAGGAAGGGGCGGGGTCGATGTTTCGGGTTTCGTTGCCGCTCTGATCGATATCTCTAAGACCAAGATCACAAGCGTCTGCCTGGGGGCAGACTGTTTCGCCTTCGGCGACTTACTTTTGAAAAGTCGAAAGTCGCACCCTCCAAAAGTAAGCAAAAGTGCCTGCTCCTGGCTTGGTTCCTCCTTCGTCGGAATCCCCTCACTCCGGTCCCGCTCCGTGGGCCCGCGCCGAACGGACATCCATGTCCTGACGGCGCTCGCGCCGCATCCATGCGGCTCGTCCCACTGCGCGAGACCTGCGTTCAGCCTGCACCCAAGTCGCGATTGGCGGTGTTTGAGCCTTTTGCGTATGAAGATCAAAAGCAGATCAAAGGCTTCCCGGCTGAAGCCGGTCCTACAGTCGGAGGCGATCCCATTGAATGCATGCGCTGCTGTTAGTGGGACCGGCTTTAGCCGGGAAGAGGCCCCTGATAGCACCAGAACTTTGGCGGTGTGACACCCGATCGCTTCCGCTCAAGCAGATATACCTCCCCATGACCGGAGTGGCCTCATCGATGGCAGTTCCGGTCATTGCCGCCCAGCCCGGCGGTGCGCACAATCGCGGCTTGTTCTGGTTGCCCTGGATGCGTCGGCATGGCCCAACTCCTGTTTTTCGCTCACGCCAACGGCTTTCCGTCGGGTACGTACGGCAAGTTGTTTGCCGCGCTTGGGCCTGAGTTCGAGGTTCGGCATCTTGAGCAGCATGCTCATAACCCGCAATTTCCGGTAACGGACAACTGGCCGCAGCTGGTGGATGAGTTGATCCACCACTTGCGCGAGCAGCCTGAACCGGTGTGGGGCGTGGGCCATTCGCTGGGCGGCGTGCTGCATTACCACGCGGCGCTGCGTCATCCGGAGTTGTACCGGGGCGTTGTCATGCTGGATTCACCGGTGCTGACGCGGTTCGATCAATGGATGATTCGTGCCGCCAAGCGCTTCGGCTTCATCGATCGCATCACGCCCGCAGGCCGCACGTTGGGGCGTCGTGAAGTGTTCAGCAGTGTCGAGGCGGCCCGGGAGTACTTTGCCGGCAAGTCGCTGTTCCGGCGTTTCCATCCCGAGTGTTTCGAGGCGTATCTGCTTCATGGGCTGCAAGCCGAGGGCGACGGGTTGCGCTTGCGTTTCGATCCCGCCACCGAAATCAGCATCTATCGCAGCGTGCCCCACACCAGTCCGGGCCTTGCCCGTCAGTTGCGGGTGCCGTTGGCCATGGTGCGCGGCGAAAGCAGCGATGTGGTGCGGCGCCACCATGCGTTGTCGGTCAAGCGCATGCGCGAGGGCGTGTATCTTTGCGTGCCCGGCGGGCATATGTTCCCGCTCGAACATCCCGAGGACACCGCCCGCCTGCTCAAAACGCTGTTTTCACGCTGGACGGCCAGAGCCGACGCCGCCACCGCTGACGCTAACGCCGCGCTGCACCGAGCCGGCGCATGACCTGCTCGGTGGAAGAAATCCGTCTGAGTCTGCCCCATATTGAGCTGGCGGCTCATCTGTTCGGGCCCCAGGATGGCATTCCGGTGATCGCCCTGCATGGCTGGCTGGACAACGCCAACAGCTTCGCGCGGCTGGCGCCCAAGCTTGAAGGGCTGCGGATCCTGGCGCTGGACATGGCCGGGCATGGCCACTCCGACCACCGCCCGCCGGGATCGGCTTATGGTTTGCCGGACTACGCCCACGATGTTTTGCAGGTAGCGGGCCAGATGGGCTGGGAACGGTTTTCCCTGCTGGGGCATTCCTTGGGGGCGATCATTTCGGTGATCGTTGCGGCCGCGATCCCCCAGCGAGTCAATCGTCTGGCCTTGATCGACGGTGTGGTTCCGCCAGTGGCCGAGCCGGAGTCTGTCGTCGAGCGCATGGGCGCGGCGCTGCAGGCGCAATTGACCCAGCAGAGCAAGCGCAAGCCGGTGTATGCGGACATGGACCGGGCGGTGGAGGCGCGGATGAAAGGCATGGTGGCGGTCAGTCGCGAGGCGGCGGAACTCCTGGCCCAGCGTGGCTTGATGCCGGTGCCGGGTGGTTACACCTGGCGCAGCGACAGCCGACTGACCTTGCCCTCGGCAATTCGTCTGACGGGAGCGCAGGCGCTGTCTTTCGTCACGGCGGTGCGTTGTCCGGCGCAGTTGATCGTCGCCGAGGAGGGCATGCTCGTGCAGAACCGGGAGCTGCTCGCCAGTGTTCCTTTTACGGTGACGGCCTTGCCGGGCGGGCACCATCTGCACCTCAACGATGAGACGGGCGCGCGCTCTGTTGCAGACTGTTTCAATCGCTTCTTCGCCGTTCCTTGACTTGCGACCTGCAACTGCCGAGGCTGGGGCAGTTGAAACAGGAGACTGCAAGATGGACCACTGCCCACGCCGCACCGTTTTATTTTCATGTTCGCCGCGCGTTGTCGCGGCTTTGTTTTGCCTGCCGATTATGTTGCCTGCGGGTTTATCCGCCGCATCAACCCCCGCCTCGCCGATTGCCCTGTCATGAGCGCATCCCTAACGTTCAGCCACGCCTTCACCCGCACGCTCGCGCTCACGTTGCTGCTCACCGGCATCAGTACTGTCGCCCATGCAGCCGACGTTCCCGGTAGCCAGGATCTGCCCAATCTGCCGCGACTGGAAGACGCCGAAATCGTCGATTACCGGCCCTCCGTCGAGCTGGAACGCATCTACCCGCTCGGCTCGATTCGCAAGATCAGCGGCCAGTTGCGCTTCGACGGGCAGGTGTCCGGGCGCGGCAACGTCACCGGGATCACTTACCAGTTGCCGGTCGAGCACAGCGCCGACGAGGCCTTCACCGCCGCCCGTGAAGCCTTGCAGCAGCAGGGTGCGCAGTTGCTGTTCTGGTGCCAGGCCCGCGATTGCGGCGAAAGCAGCCTGTGGGCCAATGAGGTGTTCGGCAACGCCAAGCTGTATGGCGCCGACAACGGTCAGTCCTATCTGCTGCTGCGCCTCGCCGCCCCGGCGGACAACACGCTCGTGGCGTTGTACGGCATCACCCGGGGCAACCGTCGGGCGTTCCTTCACGTCGAGCAATTTCAGTCGAGCACCCCGCTGGGGGATTTGTTGCCGACCTCCGCCACCCTGTTGCGCGAGCTGAAAAGCACTGGCGAGCTGGAGCTGCCGATGCTGACCGCAGCACCGCAGGAGCCCTGGATCACGTTGCTGTCACGTGGCCTGAATCTGGACAGCACCTTGCGCGTTACCCTGTCCGGGGACCAGCGCGAGGCCTGGCGTCAGGCGCTGGTCGCCAAAGGCGTGCGCGCTGCCCGGCTGGAAGCGGGCGATCGGAAAAACCCCGGCCTGACCCTCGAACTCATTCGCTGAGGGTGCATTCCAGCTTTGGGCTGACTTCACTGTGTGTTTACAATGCCGCCCTTTAATCGCCCCCGTGAGTCAGATGACAGAGCCAAGCGTGCTTCGCCTTTCCATTTTTGTGACGTTTGCTCTGGCTGTTTTTGGGGTGGTTTTCGGTCTGCTGACCGGATCTGCGTCGATTATTTTTGACGGTGTATACACCCTGATCGACGCAATCATGACGAGCTTTGCTCTGCTCGTCGCAAAGCTGATTGCCGTCTCTCACAACGATTTCGGTCAAGCCCGCCTGACCAGAAATTTCACAATGGGGTTCTGGCACCTTGAGCCCATTGTGCTCGGGTTGTCCGGGACTCTATTGGTGGGCACCGCTGGCTATGGCCTGATCATGGCCGTGGGAAGCCTGATGGCGGGCGGGCGACACCTGGACTTCGATCTCGCGCTCATTTTTGCGCTAGTGGCCCTTGTGAGCGCAGTGGGAATGATCATCTATGGCCGACGCGCCAACAAACGACTCAATTCAAGCTTCATTGCCCTGGACGTAAAGGCCTGGACGATATCTGCCGCAATGACCGGCGCTCTGTTACTCGCGTTCCTGACTGGCTGGATGATCAGGGGCACAGCGCTGGAATGGTTATCGCCTTATATAGATCCAGCGGTCCTGGCGCTTGTCTGCCTCA